>NZ_VFQC01000001.1:2900283-3222840 GCF_006717075.1 Haloactinospora alba | reverse complement strand
CCGAGCACCCCGAGGTCCGGTTCCTCGCCCTGTCCGTGTCGGACGCCGCCGAGGACGTGATCGGCACCGTGCGCGGCGGCGCCCGGGGCTACGTCACCAAGACCATCTCCGGTCGGGAGCTGGTGGACGCCATCGTCCGGGTCGCGGACGGGGACGCCGTGTTCTCCCCCCGGTTGGCGGGGTTCGTGCTGGACGCGTTCTCCTCCACCGACGCTCCGGCGGTGGATCCCGAACTCGACCGCCTCACCCAGCGGGAACGCGAGGTGCTGCGGTTCATCGCCCGCGGTTACGCCTACAAGGAAGCGGGCCGGGAGCTGTTCATCTCGGTGAAGACCGTGGAGACACACGTGTCCTCGGTACTGCGCAAACTGCAGCTCTCCAACCGGCACGAGCTCAGCCGGTGGGCCAGCGCCCGCAAACTGGTCTGAGCGAGCGCGGGTACCGCCGTTCCGGTGGTGCGAGCCGCGCTCCCTGCCCACCGGTTTTCGTTGTGTACCGGTGACCCCGCGATGTGGGACACACCACCTACCAAGGGGTAAAATCCACGCAAACCGTGGACGATAGGTGGATCACTGTGCCCCACGTCGAACTGAACTCCGTGAGCATGGAACCCGGCCTCGCAGCGTGGCTGGTCGTCGGAACCCTGGTACTGGCCGGCCTGGTCCTGGTCGGCATGGCCGTCCGCTACGCGCTCCACTCCCGACGGACCCTGGCCGGAGCGCACCGCGCCGCCGCCCACCCGTTGCCGGTGACCGGCGGCGCCCGCAGCACGGTCGTGTGCGCCGGGCTCGGAGCGGCCCTGTTGTGTGTCGCCGCCACGATGGTCGCCGGAATCCTCGTCTGAACCGGCTCGGACCGCCGGACGGTCAGCGCAGCGCGTCCAGCATCCGGGTGAGGAAGACGTCCCGGTCCACCTCGGTGGGCAGGGTGACGCTGGGACGCTCGTCGTCCGCCGCCGGTGTGGGGCGCAGGTCGGCGATGGTCAGCGCGCGGGTGTACTCCCCCTGCAGCTCCACTCGGACGGGGACCTCCACCGAGGAGGTCACCAGCCCCGGGTCGAGCAGGACCGCCGCCGCCAGCGGGTCGTGCATGGCGCACTGCCGGACCCCGAACACCTTGCTGTAGTGGCCGACGTAGAACTCCAGGAACGACGACGTGGTCCGGGCTCGCTCGTTGTCTAGCCTCCCCAGCTCGTCCAGCCACGCCTCGTGCGCCGTGGTGCGCATGGTGACGTCCAGCGCCACCAGTGTCATGTCGAAACCCGCGCCGAGGACGACCTCGGCGGCCTCCGGGTCGTTGTACGTGTTGGCCTCGGCCCACGGGGTGATGTTGCCGGGCGCCCGGACCGCTCCGCCCATGACGACCACACGCCGCAGCAGCCGGGGCAGCTCCGGTTCCAGGTTCAGGGCCAGGGCCAGGTTGGTCAGCGGCCCCAGCGCCAGCACGTCGATCTCGCCGGGAGCCGCACGGGCCGAGCGGACCAGCAGTTCCGCCGCCGACTCCCGGACCGGTTCGCCGCTCGGTTCCGGGGTCACCACCTCACCCAGCCCGTTGGCGCCGTGCACGTAGTCCCCCAGCCGGGGAACCTGTACCAGCGGACGGGAGGCGCCGCGCGCGACCGGGACACCGGAGCGGCCGTACAGGTCCAGCAGCCGCAGTGCGTTGTCCGTGGTGACGTCCACACTGTTGTTACCGAACACGGCGCCGATTCCGGCGAACGTCACGTCCGGCCGGGAAGCCAGGTAGGCCAGGGCCAACGCGTCGTCGATGCCCGGATCGCAGTCGACGAAGACCTGCACAGTCCACCCCCATTGTCGTTTTCGTGTACGTGGCTCCACATTACGGTCCGTTGGCGGTACCCGGGCCGCGGCGTGGCGCGGGTACCGCCGGAGCGGGCGACGTGACCCCGCGTTCGGACATAGTGTTGGTGGAGTGTCCTCCCAAGAGTTGCTTCTCGAAGGTCTCAACGCCCCGCAGCGCGAAGCGGTCACGCACTCCGGCAGTCCGCTGCTGATCGTCGCCGGCGCGGGGTCAGGCAAGACGCGTGTCCTCACGCACCGCATCGCCTACCTGCTGGCCGAGCGGGGTGTGCGCGCCGGCGAGGTGCTGGCGATCACCTTCACGAACAAGGCCGCCGCCGAGATGAGGGAGCGGATCACCGACCTCCTCGGCGACCGGGCGGTGCGGGCGATGTGGATGATGACGTTCCACTCCGCGTGCGTGCGTATCCTCCGCCGGGAGGCGGGGCGGCTCGGCTACCCGAGCGGTTTCACCATCTACGACGCCACCGACTCCAAGCGCCTGATGCAGCTCGTCTGCAAGGAGCTGGACCTGGACCCCAAGCGCTTCCCGCCCAAGTCGTTCTCCGCCCAGGTCTCCAACCTCAAGAACGAGCTGGTCGACCAGGACACGTTCACCCAGCGGGCGCAAACCGAGCAGGAGAAGAAGCTCGCCGAGGCCTACACCATCTACCAGCAGCGCCTCTACGAGGCCGGCGCGATGGACTTCGACGACCTGATCATGGTCACGGTCAACCTGCTGGAGATGTTCCCCGAGGTCGCCGAGCACTACCGGCTCCGTTTCCGGCACATCCTCGTGGACGAGTACCAGGACACCAACCACGCCCAGTACGAGCTGGTGCGCCGCCTGGTCGGCACGGACGAGCCCGATGCGCGCGTGCCCGCCTCGGAACTGTGCGTCGTGGGTGACTCGGACCAGTCCATCTACGCCTTCCGCGGGGCGAGTATCCGCAACATCCTGGAGTTCGAGCGGGACTATCCGAACGCGCGCACCATCCTGCTGGAGCAGAACTACCGCTCTACCCAGACCATCCTCAACGCCGCCAACAGCCTCATCAAACGCAACGCGGAGCGGCCGGAGAAGAAACTGTGGTCCTCCCAGGGGGAGGGGCCGGCCATCACCGGCTACGTCGCCGACAACGAGCACGACGAGGCCGCGTTCGTCGTCGGCGAGATCGACCGGTTGACGGACGAGGGGGTGTGCACCCCCGGTGAGACCGCCGTGTTCTACCGGACCAACGCCCAGTCGCGGGTGTTCGAGGACATCTTCATCCGGGCCGGTCTGCCGTACAAGATCGTGGGCGGGGTGCGGTTCTACGAACGCAAGGAGATCCGCGACATCCTCGCCTACCTGCGGGTACTGGCCAACCCGGACGACACGGTGAGCCTGCGCCGCATCCTGAACGTCCCCAAGCGCGGTATCGGGGACCGGGCCGCCGAGGCGGTGGAGCTGTTCGCCGCGCGGGAGCGGGTCTCCTTCGGGCGGGCGCTGCGCCGGGCGGACGAGGCGCCCGGGATCGCGACACGCTCGCTGAAGGCGGTGCGGAACTTCGTGGCACTGCTGGAGGAGCTGGAGGAGCTGCTGGCGACCCACTCCCCGTCCGAGATCGTGGAGGCGGTACTGGAGCGGACCGGTTACCTCTCGGAACTCTCCGAGTCCACCGATCTCCAGGACGAGAGCCGGGTGGAGAACCTGGAGGAGTTCGTGGAGCTCGCCAGGGAATTCGAGAACTCGTTCACCGGTTCCTCCGGCGAGGAGGAGGAAGCCGGCGAGGCGGCGGAGAACACGGAGGGCGGCCAGGAACCCTCCGGCCCCACCCTGTTGGACTTCCTGGAACAGGTCTCCCTGGTCGCCGACACGGACCAGATCCCCGACGACGACGGTGGCGGCGGGGTGGTGACACTGATGACCCTGCACGCGGCCAAGGGGTTGGAGTTCCCGGTGGTGTTCCTCACCGGCATGGAGGACGGCGTCTTCCCGCACCTGCGAACGCTGGGGGAGAGAGCCGAGCTGGAGGAGGAGCGCAGGCTGGCCTACGTGGGAATAACCCGGGCGCAGGAGCGGTTGTATCTCAGTAGGGCCGCGGTCCGCAGCGCGTGGGGGAGCCCGTCCTACAACCCTCCCTCGCGGTTCCTGGAGGAGGTGCCCGGTGACCTCGTCGAGTGGCGCCGGACCGAAACCCCCAACGGGTCCGCGCGGCGGCCCCCGACGACCGCCGCACCCCCGCGCGGCGGCACGGGCAGCGTCCCGGCGTTGTCCGTGGGGGACAAGGTCAACCACGACTCGTTCGGTCTGGGAACCGTGCTACTGGTCGAGGGCACGGCCGACCGGGCCAAGGCGCGTGTGGACTTCGGCGCCGACATCGGGGAGAAGGACTTCCTGGTGAAGTACGCTCCGATCGAGAAACTGTGACCCGAGAGGGCCGCGTGTCCCGGCGAAGTCGGACAAACCGGTGTTTCACTTGGGGTAGAGTGGGGAACACCGGACGGACAGCAGCGGGCGGTGCCCGTTAGCGCGCCGGTTCCCAGCGACATGTGAGTGGCTCGAACAGGGTCAGGGAGCATGTAGGCTTGGGAGGGCGCCCGGCGAGGTTGTTGACACAGCCGCAGTCGGACGTAAGATGGAAGGGTTGCCCCGGAGCCCTGAGCGTTGTGATACGCTGGAAGGCATCGGGGAAACCCGCGAAACTTTAAAAACTTTAAACTCCGTTTTCCCGGAAGAACCCGTTGGGTTTGTGTGGGTTGGACGGTTGTTTCTTGAGAACTCAACAGCGCGTTTGTTTGTCTTGTGCTTCGATAGTTTTGGCCCCTGGCCCACACGTGGTGTGGGCGGGTTTTAGTGAATGGTCATGACCACCCGGTTGGGTGGTTGGCCGGGATCTCGGCCATCTGGGTTTTCCCCTGCACGGTGTGTGGGGGTGTTGGACCTGAATGGAGAGTTTGATCCTGGCTCAGGACGAACGCTGGCGGCGTGCTTAACACATGCAAGTCGAGCGCGCCATCCTGCTTTCGGGTGGGGTGGTGAGCGGCGAACGGGTGAGTAACACGTGAGTAACCTGCCCCTGACTCTGGGATAAGCCGGGGAAACCCGGTCTAATACCGGATATGACCACTGCCCGCATGGGTTGGTGGTGGAAAGGTGTCTTTCTGGTTGGGGATGGGCTCGCGGCCTATCAGCTTGTTGGTGGGGTGAGGGCCTACCAAGGCGATTACGGGTAGCCGGCCTGAGAGGGCGGTCGGCCACACTGGGACTGAGACACGGCCCAGACTCCTACGGGAGGCAGCAGTGGGGAATCTTGCGCAATGGGCGAAAGCCTGACGCAGCGACGCCGCGTGGGGGATGACGGCCTTTGGGTTGTAAACCTCTTTTACCACTGAAGCAGGCCATGCACGTGGTGTGTGGTTGACGGTAGGTGGGGAATAAGGACCGGCTAACTACGTGCCAGCAGCCGCGGTAATACGTAGGGTCCGAGCGTTGTCCGGAATTATTGGGCGTAAAGAGCTCGTAGGCGGCGTGTCGCGTCTGCTGTGAAAGTCCGGGGCTTAACTCCGGTTTGGCAGTGGATACGGGCATGCTTGAGGCAGGTAGGGGAGACTGGAATTCCTGGTGTAGCGGTGAAATGCGCAGATATCAGGAGGAACACCGGTGGCGAAGGCGGGTCTCTGGGCCTGACCTGACGCTGAGGAGCGAAAGCGTGGGTAGCGAACAGGATTAGATACCCTGGTAGTCCATGCTGTAAACGTTGGGCGCTAGGTGTGGGGACTTTCCACGGTTTCCGTGCCGTAGCTAACGCATTAAGCGCCCCGCCTGGGGAGTACGGCCGCAAGGCTAAAACTCAAAGGAATTGACGGGGGCCCGCACAAGCGGCGGAGCATGTTGCTTAATTCGACGCAACGCGAAGAACCTTACCAAGGTTTGACATCGCCGGTAATCCATCAGAGATGGTGGGTCCTTTTGGGGATCGGTGACAGGTGGTGCATGGCTGTCGTCAGCTCGTGTCGTGAGATGTTGGGTTAAGTCCCGCAACGAGCGCAACCCTTGTTCCATGTTGCCAGCACGTGGTGGTGGGGACTCATGGGAGACTGCCGGGGTCAACTCGGAGGAAGGTGGGGACGACGTCAAGTCATCATGCCCCTGATGCCTTGGGCTGCAAACATGCTACAATGGCCGGTACAGTGGGCGTGCGATACCGTGAGGTGGAGCGAATCCCATAAAGCCGGTCTCAGTTCGGATTGGGGTCTGCAACTCGACCCTATGAAGGTGGAGTCGCTAGTAATCGCGGATCAGCAATGCCGCGGTGAATACGTTCCCGGGCCTTGTACACACCGCCCGTCACGTCATGAAAGTCGGCAACACCCGAAACGTGTGGCCCAACCACGGTTGTGGGGGGAGTGCGTGAAGGTGGGGCTGGCGATTGGGACGAAGTCGTAACAAGGTAGCCGTACCGGAAGGTGCGGCTGGATCACCTCCTTTCTAAGGAGCTGGTGCCTGCCCCGTGGTGTTTTTGTTGTTGTTGTTTGGGGTGGGTGGCTCAGTGTTTTGTGGACCCGGCATGGGTGCCGTTGGCGCCCGGTCGGGAAACGGGAGCATGAAGACGAACGAAACCATGTGCCGTGGCCTCTGTTGTGGGGTTGTGGTGGGTGGTTGCGCGCTGTTGGGTGTCTGAGGGAGCAACCGCTGTGTGCGGGGTGCTTCTGGCCACCCCAATGAAGACCGTGCTGGTCTTGGTGGGTGCTGCTGGTTCCTTCTCTGGTGGGAGGGGCTGGTTCTTCTTTCCTTGTTGTGGGAGAGAGGGCTGGTTCTTCTCTGTGTCAGGGAAGTGGGTTGGTGGTGTCTGCTGGGTCTGGTTGTGGTTGTGGTTGGGTGTGTGGCTGGGTGTTTGATTTGTGGATAGTGTGCGCGAGCATCGTGTATCTGTGGTGGCCAAGTAGTAGTGGCATACGGTGGATGCCTTGGTACCAGGCGCCGATGAAGGACGTGGGAGACCGCGATAGTCCATGGGGAGTTGTCAACCAAGCGGTGATCCGTGGGTGTCCGAATGGGGGAACCTAGCCCGAGTTGTGTCGGGTTGCCTCTGTCTGAATGTATAGGGCAGTTGGTGGTAACGCGGGGAAGTGAAACATCTCAGTACCCGCAGGAAGAGAAAACAACGGTGATTCCCTTAGTAGTGGTGAGCGAACGGGGATGTGGCTAAACCATGCGCGTGTCAAGGCGGCAGCTGTTGCGTGTGTGGGGTTGTGGGATGTGCCTGTGGGAGTCTGCCGGCTTCCGCTGGGGCCAGTGTGGTGAGTCGAATCCGGTGGGATCCGGAACCAAAGAGGGTGAGAGTCCCGTAGGTGGAGTTGCGCTGGTTGCGGTGGGCATGGTCCCGAGTAGCGCGGAGCCCGTGAAATTCCGTGTGAATCTGGCAGGACCACCTGTCAAGCCTAAATACGTCCTGGTGACCGATAGTGGACGAGTACCGTGAGGGAAAGGTGAAAAGTGCCCCGGTGAGGGGTGGTGAAAGAGGTCTTGAAACCGTGTGCTGTCAAGCCGTCAGAGCTGCCTTGTTGGGGTGGTGATGGCGTGCCTATTGAAGAATGAGCCTGCGAGTTGTGGTGTGTGGCGAGGTTAACCCGTGTGGGGGAGCCGTAGCGAAAGCGAGTTCTAATGGGGCGTGAGTCGCATGCTGCAGACCCGAAGCGGAGTGAGCTACCCATGGCCAGGGTGAAGCGTCGGTAAGACGTCGTGGAGGCCCGCACCCACCAGGGTTGAAAACCTGGGGGATGAGCTGTGGGTAGGGGTGAAAGGCCAATCAAACTCTGTGATAGCTGGTTCTCCCCGAAATGCATTTAGGTGCAGCGTTGCATGGTGCGTGGCGGAGGTAGAGCGACTGGTTGGTCGATGGGCCGTATTGGTTACTGAGATCAGCTAAACTCCGAATGCCGTCACGTGGGAGTGCAGCAGTGAGACTGCGGGGGACAAGCTCCGTGGTCGAGAGGGAAACAGCCCAGATCGCCAGCTAAGGCCCCTAAGCGTGTGCTGAGTGGGAAAGGTTGTGTAGTTGCTGAGACAACCAGGAGGTTGGCTTAGAAGCAGCCATCCTTGAAAGAGTGCGTAATAGCTCACTGGTCAAGTGATTATGCGCCGATAATGTAGCGGGGCTGAAGCACACCGCCGAAGCTGTGGAGCCCCACCGTTGGTGGGGTTGGTAGGGGAGCGTCGCTGCCTGCGGTGAAGTCTTCGGGTGACCGGGGGTGGAGCGGTAGCGAGTGCGAATGCAGGCATGAGTAGCGAGACCAGGGTGAGAAACCCTGGCGCCGAGTGACTCAGGGTTCCTGGGGCAGGTTAATCCGCCCAGGGTGAGTCGGGACCTAAGGCGAGGCCGACAGGCGTAGTCGATGGATAACGGGTTGATATTCCCGTACCCGTGCGTATGCGTCCGGACCGGCATGTGGGTATGCTAACCACCACCATGATGCTGTCGCACCTGCGGGTGTGGTGGTGTTGTGGCGTGGGATCCGACCATGTGTGGGTCAGCGATGGGGTGACGCAGAGGGGGAGCTCTACCGGGCGGTGGTTGTCCCGGGATAAGCGTGTAGCCCGCAGTATAGGCAAATCCGTGCTGCAGTGGGGTGAGGCGTGATGTCGAGCCGGTGTGGCGAAGTGAGTGGCCCCGTGCTGTCGAGAAAAGCCTCTAGTGAGTGTGCGTGCGGCCCGTACCCGAAACCGACGCAGGTGGTCAGGTAGAGAATACCGAGGCGGTCGGGTGAACCATGGTTAAGGAACTCGGCAAATTGTCCCCGTAACTTTGGGAGAAGGGGAGCCCGGTGTGGTGAACACCCGTGCGGTGGGAGCTGCGCTGGGTCGCAGATACCAGGGGGAAGCGACTGTTTATTAAAAACACAGGTCCGTGCGAAGTCGTAAGACGCGGTATACGGACTGACGCCTGCCCGGTGCCGGAACGTTAAGAGGACTGGTGAGCCCTGCGGGGTGAGGCTGGGAATCTAAGCGCCGGTAAACGGCGGTGGTAACTATAACCATCCTAAGGTAGCGAAATTCCTTGTCGGGTAAGTTCCGACCTGCACGAATGGCGTAACGACTTCCCCGCTGTCTCAACCATGGGCCCGGTGAAATTGCACTACGAGTAAAGATGCTCGTTTCGCGCAGCAGGACGGAAAGACCCCGGGACCTTCACTACAGCTTGACATTGGTGTGTGGGATGGTTTGTGTAGGATAGGTGGGAGCCTGGGAAGCTGACACGCCAGTGTTGGTGGAGGCGTTGGTGAAATACCACTCTGATCATGTCGTACACCTCAACCCGCGCCCGTGATCCGGGTGGGGGACCGTGTCTGGTGGGTAGTTTAACTGGGGCGGTTGCCTCCTAAAAGGTAACGGAGGCGCCCAATGGTTCCCTCGGCCTGGTTGGTAATCAGGTGGTGAGTGTAAGTGCACAAGGGAGCTTGACTGCGAGACGGACGTGTCGAGCAGGTGCGAAAGCAGGGACTAGTGATCCGGCACCACCGTGTGGAAGGGGTGTCGCTCAACGGCTAAAAGGTACCCCGGGGATAACAGGCTCATCTTCCCCGAGAGTTCGTATCGACGGGATGGTTTGGCACCTCGATGTCGGCTCGTCGCATCCTGGGGCTGGAGTTGGTCCCAAGGGTTGGGCTGTTCGCCCATTAAAGCGGCACGCGAGCTGGGTTTAGAACGTCGTGAGACAGTTCGGTCCCTATCCGCTGCGCGCGTTGGAGACTTGGCAAGGGCTGTCCCTAGTACGAGAGGACCGGGACGGACGAACCTCTGGTGTGCCAGTTGTTCCGCCAGGAGCATGGCTGGTTGGCTACGTTCGGGAGAGATAACCGCTGAAAGCATCTAAGTGGGAAGCTTGCTTGGAGATGAGGTCTCCCGCCCCTGTGTGGGGGTAAGGCCGCCCAGAGATGATGGGGTTGATAGGCCGGAGGTGGAAGCTCTGTGAGGGGTGGAGCTGACCGGTACTAATGGGCCGAGGGCTTGTCCACCATGGATACATGGTTGTTCGCGCACACTATTTCACGGATTGCTGCTGCCTGTGGGTGGTGGTTGGTCCCTCATGAGTGTCCCCCCACGCGCGCGTGTGCGTGTGTGGGTGTGGGTTACGGCGGTGAGAGCGGAAGGGAAACACCCGGTGCCATTCCGAACCCGGTCGTTAAGCTTTCTTGCGCCGATGGTACTGCCCCTATGGTGCGGGGTGGGAGAGTAGGTCACCGCCGGACATTCGTTGTGATGGGGTGGGTGGAAACGAACCCGAGGTTCGTTTCCACCCACCCCATTTTTATGTCCCAGCACACTACGCAAAGTTAAAAACAAAAACCCGCTGTGGTTGAATGTATTCCGGAAAAAGGAATCGATACGCGGCGGAACCATCCGAGGAACTGCTGGCCGAAACGGCCCGGTCCGGGATTTCCTTCTCTTCTCTTTCCTCCGGTGCACGCGCGTGCGGAAATCCCCCTCACTCGGGGACGGCGACCGCCTCCACCTCCACGAGTTGGTCGTCGTAACCGAGAACCGTTACTCCCAGAAGTGTGCTCGGAGGATCGTGTTCCCCGAGGAAATCACGCACGACCTCCCAGGCCGTGACCAGGTCCGCCCGTTTCGTCGAGGCGACGTACACCGTGGTTTTCGCGACGTCGGCCAGCCGCGCCCCAGCACTGTCCAGCGCCGACACCAGGTTGCGCATGGCCTGTTCCGCCTGCCCCGCGTAGTCGCCCACAGCGACAGTGTTCCCCTCCTGGTCAAGAGGGCACGCGCCCGCTGTGAAAACCACCCGTGCGGACTCACGTACCACCGAGGCGTAGGCGTACTCGGCGACATCCGAAAGCCGGTCGTCACGAACCAGTTCGACATTGTGTCCCATGCGCGGACAGTAGGAATCCGCTACTCGGCCCCGCAACGGAAATTCCGCGGGCCGGTCAGGGACTTAACGCTGTGCTCCGCTCTCCAGACGTAGCAGGTACTCCTTGCGCGACACTCCACCGCCGTAGCCGACGAGTTTCCCGTTGGCACCCACCACCCGGTGGCACGGGACGATGATCGAGATCGGATTGCGGTTGTTCGCCATCCCGACAGCGCGGGCGGCGCCCTGGCGGCCGAGCGCGGCGGCGATCTCCCCGTAACTGGCGGTACGGCCGTAGCCGACCGTGGTCAGAGCCCGCCAGGCACTCAGCTGGAACGCCGTGCCCGACGGCGCCAACGGCACGTCGAACTCCCGCAGCTCCCCCGCGAAGTAGGAGTCGAGTTGTTTCCGGACCTGGCCGAACACCCCCGGATCGTGGTGCCACGTCGGCTCGGGGCTGGGAGACCTGCCCTCCTCCGGCCCCACGTGCAGGCCGGTCAGCGAAACCCCGTCGCTGGTGAGCAGGAGATCCCCGATCGGGGAGAGAACCACGTCGTAACGCGTCGGCCCCTCCACCGGGGCGGCGAACTCCACCGGGTCGGGCGTGCTGGCTGCGGCTACGGACAGCGGAAGCGTGTCCTGAGGTGCGGATGTCATAGCGGAATCCTTTCCTGGTCCGTGTGTGCTGGGTCCTGTGCGGCCCAGAGGTGGTGTGTGGCGTACGAGCGCCACGGCCGCCAGGCGCGTGCGGCGCTCCCCAGGGGGCGTCGCACTCCCAACCGGGACAGCCCACGCCGTACGCCCGAGTCTCCGGGGAGGAACACGTCCGGGTCTCCGAGTGCGCGCATCCGGACGTATCCGGCCGTGGTCGGACCGACACCGGGCAGCGCGGCCAGCCGGGAGATGTTCTCCTCCCGGTCGGCCCCCGGCCCGAGATCCACACTGCCGTCCGCGAGAGCCGCACAGAGGTCCAGCAGCGTCCGGGCCCGCTCCGGCAGGGGAAGGTCCGCGGCGGAGGCTCCGGCCAGCGTGTCGGCCGTGGGGAAGGCGTGGGTGAGTCCGCCGGGAGCGGTCAACGGTGTGCCGTGGCGCCGTGCGACCCACGCGGCGGCGGTCCGTGCCTCCGGCAGGGAGGAGCGCTGCGCGAGCACCGTCCACACCGCGAGCTCGGACCCGCACGGGTGCCCGGGCGAACGCAGTCCGGGGCTCCGCGCCACGACGGGAGCGAGGAGCGGGTCCTCCCGCAGCACCTCGGACACGGCGCGCGGGTCGGTGTCCGCGTCCAGCATCCGGCGGCACCGCTGGACAGCGGCCCCGAGGTCGCGCAGGTCCTCCAACCGCACCCGGCACTGCAGGAACCCGCCCTCCGCCTGGGGGAGAACCTCCACGGTTCCGGTCCCGTGCGGCAGCCGCAGGACACGCCGGTACGTCCCGTTCCCGTCCACCTCCTCCACGCCGGGAACCGCGCGGGCGGCGAGGAAACCGAACACCTGGCGCGCGTCGAACGGTTCCCGGTAGGCCAGCCGGAGGGTGACACCGTTCGGGTGGCCGGCCGTCCTCCAGCGGGAGGAACGCGCCCGCAGGCCAGTGGGGGAGAGGGCGAAGACCGCCCGCATCGTGTCGTTGAACTGCCGGATGCTGGAGAAGCCCGAGGCGAAGGCGATGTCGGACATGCTCAGCGGTGTGGTCTCCACCAGCACACGTGCCGTCTGCGCGCGCTGGGCCCGCGCGAGCGCGAGCGGGCCGGCACCGAGCTCGGCGGTGAGCAGCCGCTGCAGCTGGCGCTGACTGTAGCCCAGGGAGGAGGCCAGGCCGGTGACTCCGTCCCGGTCCACCGTCCCGTCGGCGATCATGCGCATCGCCCGGCCCACAGTGTCGGCGCGGATGTTCCATTCCGGCGATCCCGGAGCGGCGTCCGGACGGCAGCGTTTGCAGGCGCGGAACCCCGCGTTCTGCGCCGCCGCGGCGGACGGGAAGAACGCCGTGTTGCGCCGTTTCGGAGTGATCGCCGGACAACTGGGACGGCAGTAGATGCCGGTGCTGCGCACACCCACGTAGAACACCCCGTCGAAGCGGGGATCACTGCTGCGTACCGCGTGGTAGCGGTGGTCGTCTGCGGGCACACTGCCATTCTCGCCCGCTCTCACCCGCGGAGGCTAGCGGATTTCGGACATGGGGGTGGCGGGGCGGGTGCCCCGGAGCGCCCGGTTCACCCCGCCGCCTCCCCCTCCTCGTAGTTGGACAGGTAGTCGATGTAGAGCGGCCGCAGCGCCTCCTGCACCTGCGGGTCGTCCTCCGAGGCGAGGGCCTCGTGGAACAGGCCGGAGGCCTGGGCCACGGTGGCGTCGCTGGCCTCGAGCCTGCCGGCCCCGGCCTCGGCGGCGGGCAGGTAGGTGAGCAGCCTCCAGAAGAACCGCACGTCCCACCGGTGGCGCGCGAGCGCGACAGCGCGATCCCGGAGCTCCTCCGTTGTCAGTCGATCCAGATCACTGGCCATGCCCCGGGTCTACCCGCACCCGAACCGTTCATCGCGTAGTGACGTACGTTACGCTGCTCACGTAGGGCGGGAAGCCGTGCGTCGCCGGACGAACGAGGGTGAAGCGGCACCACGTCGGGAAAGGGACCGAACATGGGCACGTCGTCAGCGGTACGGGTTGTCATCGCCAAACCGGGTCTGGACGGACACGACCGCGGTGTGAAGATCGTCGCTCGCACACTGCGCGACGCCGGTGTGGAGGTGGTGTACGCGGGGCTGCGCCAGACACCGGAGATGATCGTGGACGCCGCGCTGCAGGAGGACGCGGACGCGATCGGCCTGTCGGTGCTCTCCGGGGCGCACATGACGATCTTCTCCCGCGTGATGGAGCTCCTCTGGGAGAACGGCGCCGAGGACATCCGGGTGTTCGGCGGGGGGATCATCCCCGACGAGGACATTCCCGAGCTGGAGCGTCTGGGAGTGGCGAAGGTGTTCACCCCCGGGTCGGCCACCTCGGAGATCGCCACGTGGGTGCGGGAGAACATCCGGCCGGCCTCCGCTGTCGGTTAGGCCCTGTTTCCGAACGCTTGTCCTGGTGCGTGTCGCCCCCGGCACACCGCCCGGCGGCGTTCCCGCCGGCCGCCGGAGGGTCCGCTCCGCCTCCCTGGCCGGCCGTGCCGGGCGGCACCGGAGGCGCCGCTCGCGACGAACAGCGTCCGCCGCACAGGCCCCGGGAGTCCGGGCGGCCGCTGGTGGTCGGCGCGCCGGGGCGCGGCCGCGCGTTACGCGGGTCGGCTCGGTGGGAACATGCCGGTTACGAGTGTGAAGCGCGGTGTGAGTCGTCACACGTTTTCCCAGAGCTGCTGCCCGTGGGCGGCGGTGCGGCGCCGTGTTCCCGGCCACAACACGCCGAGTGGTGCGGGGCCAGTGTCAGAGGTGAACGGCGAGGAGAGCTAAGCTTCCCCTGGTGCGGATGGCTTAAACAGCGTTCCTCGTATCTTCCAACGCGGCCGACCTCACGAAGGTTCCGCCGGTTGACTGACACGACCTCCGCAATTTACTGCAGCCAGCGAGTTACAAGGACGGACCCTCGTGGACCTGTTCGAATACCAGGCGAAGGAACTCTTCGCGGAGTATGGGGTCCCCGTACCCCAGGGAAAGGTGGCGAGCACGCCGCAAGAGGCGCGTGCTATCGCCGAGGAATTCGCGGCGGCGGGCACTTCCCGCGTTGTCGTCAAGGCGCAGGTCAAGGCCGGCGGCCGGGGTAAGGCCGGCGGCGTCAAAGTGGCCGACGACGCCCAGGACGCTCAGGCGAAGGCCGAGGAGATCCTGGGCATGGACATCAAGGGACACACCGTGCACCGCGTGCTGGTGGAGGAAGCCAGCGCGATCGAGGAGGAGTACTACTTCTCCTTCCTGCTCGACCGCGCCAACCGGACGTTCCTGTCCATCTGCTCCGCAGAGGGCGGGGTGGAGATCGAGGAGGTCGCGGCTTCCAACCCGGACGCCGTCGCCAAGGTGGAGATCGACGCCCTGAAGGGCGCCCCGGCCGAGGTGGCCGCGGACATCGTGCGGCGCGGCAAGCTCCCCGAACAGGCCGCCGCCGGCGCCGTCGAGCTCATCACCAAGCTGTGGGACGTGTTCGTCGGCGCTGACGCCACCCTGGTCGAGGTCAACCCGCTGATCCTGACGGGGGACGGCCGCGTGGTGGCGCTGGACGCCAAGGTCACGCTGGACGAGAACGCCGCCTTCCGCCAGGACCTGGAGAGCCGCAAGGTCGCGGCCGAGGGCGACCCCCTCGAGGTGGCCGCCAAGGAGAAGGGCCTCAACTACGTCAAGCTGGACGGTGAGGTCGGCATCATCGGCAACGGCGCCGGCCTGGTCATGTCCACCCTGGACGTGGTGGCCTACGCCGGAGAGAGCCGCGGCGGGGCGAAACCGGCCAACTTCCTGGACATCGGTGGTGGCGCCTCCGCCGAGGTGATGGCCAACGGTCTGGAGATCATCCTCGGTGACTCCGACGTGCGCAGCGTCTTCGTGAACGTCTTCGGCGGCATCACCGCCTGCGACGCGGTGGCCAACGGCATCGTGCAGGCGCTGGAGCTGCTGGAGAGCCGCGGCGACGACGTCAGCAAGCCGCTGGTGGTGCGCCTGGACGGGAACAACGCCGAGCTCGGGCGCAAGATCCTCAACGACCGCAACCATCCGGCCGTGCGCCAACTGGACACCATGGACGGCGCCGCCGCCCAGGCTGCCGAGCTGGCCGCGAAGTAGAAGCGAAGAGCGAGCAGCGACAATGGCTATTTTTCTGACCAAGGACAGCAAGGTGCTGGTGCAGGGCATGACCGGCTCTGAGGGCACCAAGCACACCCGCCGCATGCTGGCCTCCGGCACCCAGATCGTGGGCGGGGTCAACCCCCGCAAGGCCGGGCAGAGCGTGGACTTCGACGGCACCCAGGTTCCGGTCTTCGCTTCCGTGGCCGACGGTATGGAGCAGACCGGCGCGGACGTCACCGTGATCTTCGTCCCGCCGAAGTTCAGCAAGGACGCCGTGATCGAGGCCGTCGACGCCGGTATCGGGCTGGCCGTGGTGATCACCGAGGGCATCCCGGTGCACGACACGGCGGCGTTCTGGGCCTACGCGCAGTCGCAGGGCAACCGGACCCGTGTCGTCGGCCCGAACTGCCCCGGCGTCATCACGCCGGGCGGGTCCAACGCCGGCATCATCCCCTCCGACATCACCGAGCCGGGGCGGATCGGTCTGGTGTCGAAGTCCGGGACGCTGACGTACCAGATGATGTACGAGCTGCGGGACATCGGGTTCTCCACCTGCGTGGGGATCGGCGGCGACCCGATCATCGGGACCACGCACATCGACGCGCTGGAGGCGTTCGAGGCCGACCCGGACACCGACGCCATCGTGATGATCGGGGAGATCGGCGGGGACGCCGAGGAGCGCGCCGCCGAGTTCATCAAGGACAACGTGTCCAAGCCCGTCGTTGGTTACGTCGCCGGGTTCACGGCGCCGGAGGGCAAGACCATGGGCCACGCCGGCGCCATCGTCTCCGGTTCCGCCGGCACCGCCTCCGCGAAGAAGGAGGCGCTGGAGGCGGTCGGCGTCAAGGTCGGCAAGACCCCCAGCGAGACGGCCAAGCTCGCTCGTGGCCTGTTCTGACCGCGTAACGCCTGGCTGACGCTACCGGCCCCGTCCAGCCGTGTCCCCGGCGGACGGGGCCGTCGTGTGTCCGATCCCCCAACGCCGCGGCCGCGACACGCCCGGGAGTGCGCGGGGCGGTGGTGTGGCGGGGATGGCAGCATGGGTCGGGTGAGCGCGCCCCCACGACAGTCCACGACCCGCGGTTCGAAGGCGGGCCACGGTGACAGAACCACCGGCCGCGCCGACCGGGCAGCGACCCCGGCGGCCGGCGGCGACTCCCGCCCCCTGTACACCGCCGGAGGGTTCGCGGCCGCCTCGGCGGCCGGTGTCGGCCTGGCGGTACTGACCACCTTCACCGTGCTCGGCTGGGTCGCCGCCCCGCACGGCACGATCGGTGAGGACATCCTCGACGTGTTGCGCACCGCGGTGCAGGCGTGGCTGGTCGGCCACCTCGTGGGGGTCGGCATACCCGGCGGAAGCGTCTCCCTGCTGCCGCTCGGGCTGCTGGTGCTGCCGGGGCTGCTGCTGTTTCGCGCGGGCCGGTGGCTGGCGCGCACCTGCGACCTCCCCCGGCTGCGTCACATGTTCCGCGCGGCGGTGGCGATCTCCGGGCCCTACGCGGCGATCTGCGGGACACTGGCGCTCGCGGTGCGGACCGAGAGCATGCGCCCCAGCCTGCTGCAGGCACTCGTCGCCGGTTTCGCGCTGGCGTTCGTGGCCGGAGGGCTGGGCGCGCTGCGGCAGCTGATGAAGGACAACCGCATCCCGCGCCGGAGGCTGCTGGCGCAGATTCCGGACCGGTACCGCCCGCTTCTCGTCGGCACGCTCGGATCCACCGCGACGCTGCTGGCGGTGGGCCTGCTCCTCTTCGGGGCCGGCCTCGCCGCGGGCGCTCCCGAGGCCGCGGACATCACCGGGGAACTGGCGCCGGGCGCCGTCGGGGGGACGCTGCTGGTACTGGCCCAGCTTCTCTACCTGCCGAACGCGGTGGTGTTCGGCCTGTCGTACGCGACCGGTCCGGGGTTCACGATGGGCACCGACACGGCTGTGGCGCCGAGTGGCGTGTCGGTGGGTGAGCTGCCCATGTTCCCGATGCTGGCGGCCCTGCCCGACAACGGCCCCGCTCCGGTGGTGTCGTTGGCGGCCGTGGCGGGACCGTTCGTCGCCGGTGCCGTCGGCGGGACGCTCGCCCAGCGCAGCGCCCCGGAGGTGGTGGCGGGGACCTCACCGTTGTGGGGCCTGGCCACTGGTGCCACGACAGGGATGATGTGCGCGGTGCTGGCGGGTGTGGCCGGAGGATCGCTGGGGGGCCAGCGGTTGGCCGCGATCGGCCCGTCGGCGTGGCAGGTGGGACTCGCCGCGGCGGCCGAGGTGGGTGCGGCCGCGGCCGTGGCGGTGTGGGTGGCCACCTGGTGGCGGTTCCGCCCCGTCCGGCCGAGGACGCGCCGTACGCCGGCCGGCGCGGCGGAGGCGGCGGACACGACCGCCGATGCTCAGGACGCGCGGCCGGTGCCTGCCACGGCGGAGCCCGAACCGGCCGGGGAGGCGCCCGCCGACGCGGACCAACCGAAGGAGGAGACCGGGGCGCCCCGGGCCGGGGAGGGGACACGGCGCCGCGCGTGGCTGGGGAGGTTGCGGGTGCCGCGGCTGAGGTTCCGACGGGACCGGGACGCGGGCGACGACCGCGACGGCGCGGAGGACGACCTGTTCGGGATCACCTACGAGGCCGGCGCCGAGGACGGCACCCAGCGGTGAGAGCGCTCGTCAGACGACGCCGTCCAGAGCGGGGACCTGTTCCTCGGGAAGGCCGGCGCGTTCGGCAACGGCCTGGCGGAAGCTCTCGTCGCACTGCTCCTGGGAACTGACCGTGTGCGCCCGCTGCGTGCACGCCTGGTAGGCGGTGTACTCGTCGTAGAACACGGCCCACCCGGCGATCGCGAAAGCCGAGAACGTGACGCCGATCCAGCCGAGAACCATGCTGAACACGGCGCCCGGGGCCGGAACGTTGCGTTCCCGTCCGGAGCGGCGCGCCCGCCGGCCCTGGAAGATGCCGAACAGGGACAGCACGATTCCGAACGGCGGAAGCAGCAACCCGGCGGCGGAAAAGAAGACGCCCCACAGGCCGCCCCGCTCCGTAGCGGATGGTCGCCCGTTGGGGTTGGACTCGGGCTGCTCGTTGCTCACCGGGGCTCCTTCGTGGCTGTGCCGGACGTGTCGGAAGCGTTGGCCGGGCCCGGGGCGCAGCGCTGCGGAAACCGAGCCTGCGTTCCGGATCCTCTTGGGACAGACGTTACCGCGCAAGATAGAGTGACCACGCGGACGGGGCGGATGCGCTCGGCCGCCGGCCGCTTCCGGGCTTCTTCGGCCCGTTCACCCGTGTCCGCGCGTTCCCGGATGCCGCGCGTTCCCAACGCGCCCCCGGGACACGGGAGCGTTTCGCATCTCTGGCTCTTTCCCGTGAAGGAGGAAGCACACTGTCGGCGCGAGTAGTCGTCCTCGTTTCCGGTGTGGGAAGCACCATGGCTGCCCTGCTCGATGCTGCGGCCGATCCGGCCTACGGTGTGCGCGTCGCCGCCGTCGGCGCGGACCGGGAGAGCGCCCAAGGGCTCGACCACGCCCGCCGCGCGGGCGTTCCCACGTTCACCGTCCCGTTCGGGGAGTACCCGGACCGGCAGCAGTGGGACGCCGAACTCGCCCGGCGGGTGGGGGAGTTCACGCCCGACCTCGTGGTGGCGGCGGGTTTCATGCGGATCCTCGGCCCCGAGTTCCTGGCCCGCCACACCGTCGTCAACAGCCACCCGGCGCTGCTTCCGGCGTTCCCGGGGGCCCACGCCGTCCGCGACGCCCTCGCCTACGGGGTGCGTGTCACCGGGGCGACCGTGCACTTCGTGGACGAGGGCGTGGACACGGGGCCCGTCATCGAGCAGGCGGCGGTCCGGGTGCGCCCCGACGACGACGTCACGAGTCTGCACGGCCGCATCAAGACCGTGGAGCGGGACATGCTGGTCGACGTGGTGGGCCGGCTCGCCACCCACGGTTGGGCCGTGGAACAACGACAGGTGCGGTTGGGGCCGGACGATGCCGGTTCCGCCCGCGTATCCGGCGACATAACAGAGGAGAACCGGTGAGTCAGCGGCCCGTTCGGCGCGCGTTGATCAGCGTCTACGACAAGACCGGCCTGGAGGAACTGGCCTACGGGCTCGCGGAGGCGGGAGTGGAGATCGTCTCCACTGGCTCCACCGCGGCCAGGATGACGGAGATCGATGTTCCGGTCACCCCGGTTGAGGAGGTCACCGGCTTCCCCGAGTGTCTGCAGGGGCGGGTGAAGACCCTCCACCCCAACATCCACGCGGGGCTGCTGGCCGATCGGGACAGCGCGGATCACACCGCCACTCTCGACGACCTCGGCATCGCCCCCTTCGACCTGGTGGTGGTGAACCTCTACCCCTTCGAGGACACGGTGGCCACGGGGGCGGACCCGCAGGAGTGCATCGAGAAGATCGACATCGGCGGCCCCGCCATGGTCCGGGCCGCCGCCAAGAACCACAACAGCCTCGCCGTCGTCGTCGACCCGGGGCGCTACGACGAGGTGCTGGAGGCGGTGACCGCCGGAGGGTTCACCGGAACGCAGCGCCAGCGCCTCGCCGCCGACGCCTTCGCGCACACCGCCGGGTACGACGCCGCCGTGGCCCGCTGGTTCGCCGGCAGCTACGCCCCGGACGACGTGGCGGAGTCCACCGGCTGGCCGGGGTTCCACGCCGCGACCTACGAGCGGGTGGCGCCGCTGCGCTACGGGGAGAACCCCCACCAGCGGGCGGCGCTCTACCGGGACGCCGGCGCCGCTGGGACCGGCCTGGCCGGCGCCCAGCTGTTCCACGGCAAGGAGATGTCCTACAACAACTACGTCGACGGGGACGCGGCGCTGCGTGCCGCCAACGACTTCACCGAACCGTGTGTGGCTGTCATCAAGCACGCCAACCCGTGCGGCATCGCGACCGGCGCCGACATCGCCGAGGCGCACCGCAAGGCCCACGCCTGCGACCCCGTGTCGGCGTTCGGCGGTGTCATCGCCACCAACCGGCCGGTGAGCGCGGCGATGGCCGAACAGGTCGCGGAGGTCTTCACCGAGGTGCTGGCGGCGCCGGAGTTCGAACCGGACGCGGTCGAGGTGCTGACCCGCAAGAAGAACATCCGGCTGTTGCGGGTCACGGAGCCTCAGCGCGCCGGGATGACCGAGGTGCACCGGATCAGCGGCGGTGTGCTGCTGCAGTCCGCCGACGCGCTGGACGCCGCCGGTGACGACCCGGAGGCGTGGGAGCTGCGTGCGGGTCCCGCCGCCGACGAGGCGACACTGGCCGACCTGGCGTTCGCGTGGCGGGCGGCGCGGGCGGTCAAGTCCAACGCGATCCTGCTGGCGCACGACCGCGCCACCGTCGGGGTGGGCATGGGCCAGGTCAACCGGGTCGACGCCGCGCGGTTGGCGGTCACCCGCGCCGGGGAGCGGGCCGCCGGCGCCGTCGCGGCCAGTGACGCCTTCTTCCCGTTCCCGGACGGTCTCGACGTGCTCACCGAGGCGGGGGTGCGCGCGGTGGTCCAGCCGGGCGGGTCGCTGCGGGACGAGGAGGTCGCCGCCGCGGCGCAACGGGCCGGTATCCCGATGTACACCACCGGAACCCGGCATTTCTACCACTGAGCAGGAAAACCGAGCCGTACGGAGGGGCGCGATGGGCGCGCAGATTCTTGATGGGAAGGCCACCGCGGGCGCGATCCGCGCGGAGCTCGTGGACCGGGTCGCGGCGTTGCGGGCGAAGGGCGTCACCCCCGGCCTGGGAACGCTTCTGGTGGGCGACGACCCGGGCAGCCACGCCTACGTCTCCGGTAAGCACCGGGACTGTGCCGAGGTGGGGATCGAGAGCCTCCGCCGGGAGCTCCCGGCCAGCGCCACCCAGGAGGAGATCGAGGCGGCGGTGGCGGAGTTCAACGCCGACCCCGCCTGCACCGGCTACATCGTCCAGCTCCCGCTGCCGCGCGGGGTGGACGAGAACCGGGTGCTGGGCATGATCGACCCGAACAAGGACGCCGACGGGTTGCAGCCCTCCAACCTGGGCAAGCTGGTGCTGACGCAGGAGGCGCCGCTGCCGTGCACGCCGCGCGGCATCGTGGAGCTGTTGAACCGCTACGAGATCCCGTTGCGGGGCGCGGAGGTCGTCGTGGTCGGCAGGGGGGTCACGGTCGGCCGCCCGCTGGGGCTGCTGATGACCCGCCGCAGTGAGAACGCCACGGTGACCTCGTGCCACACCGGAACGCGCGACCTCGCCGCGCACACGCGCCGCGCTGACATCGTGGTCGCCGGGGCGGGCGTTCCCGGCCTCATCACCCAGGACATGGTCAAACCGGGCTCGGCTGTGCTGGACGTCGGGGTGACCCGGACGGACCAGGGGGTCGCCGGGGACGTGGCCCCGGACGTGCGTGAGGTGGCCGGTTACGTGTCGCCCAACCCCGGTGGCGTGGGTCCGATGACGCGGGCGATGCTGCTCGTCAACCTGGTGGAGGCCGCGGAGCGCCAGGCAGGTTGAGCCGCCGGACCGGCGGAGCCGCGTTCCGGTTCCGCCGGGACACCCGGTCTCCGGGGCCGGTCCTCTCTCCCGTGGTGAGGCCCGGCCCCGGAGCGTCGCGCCCGGCCGGGTCTCACCGCCGGCGGTTGGTGTTCAGGGACGGCAGGGGGCGTATCAGTCCCAGCGCCACGACCTCGTTGGCCAGCCGGGTGCGGCGGTTCGCTCCTTCCGGTATCCGGAACTTCTGGTAGAGGCGGAGCAGGTGCTGTTTGACTGCCGCCTCGGTGACCACGAGGTCCTCGGCGATCTGACGCGCGGTCGCGGGCGACACGAAGGCCTCCTCGGACAGCACGGGGCTGCACAGGGCCGTGAGCACGTCCAGCTCCCTGCGGGTCAGCTCCGGTGCGGAGCTGCGCCGGAGCTCCGCCTCGGGGGAGAGGTCCTCGTAGCCGAGCCCCCCGATCTTGCCGCGGGCGGTACCGAAGCTGACGACGTCGCCGTCCTCGAGCACCCGCCGCGCGACGGGGCGGCCGTTGACCCGGGTCCCGTTGCGGGAGAGGCCGCTGTCGGCGACGTACACGTAGGGACCGCGACGCACCAGTTCGGCGTGCAGCTGCGACACGCTCGGGTCGCTGAGGCGGATGTCGGTGCCCTCCCCGCGCCCTACAGTGGTGACGTCGGTGTTGAGCTGCTGCACCTCCCCGCTCTCCTCGAGCCGGATGTAGGGCCCGTCCACGGGGGGTGCCTCCAGGGTGGAACGCATCCGTTGCGGTGGGGCACGGCGGGTTCGGGGCGGGGGTGTCGGTACGGGGGCGGTGCGGTCGCTAGCCGTTGGTTGAGTGGGGTTCATGGGAGGGGTCCTCGCTCACCGTGGCACTCATCTCATGGTGTGTTACCCGGCTGCTGTTCGTTCTACGCTCCTTTGCGGGCATTCGTGGGAGGTGCGGCGCGGGCGGCGCCGCCGGAGGTGCTCGCCGCCGGCGGCGGGGCCGGTGCGGTTGGCATAATCGGGCGCGGTCGCAGCGGCCGCGCGGCGTGTCCGGTGTGGCGCGGCGGGTGGACGTCACTAGGTCCTGTTTTTTGGGCGCTGTTCGTCGCGAGCGGCGTCTCCGGTGCCGCCCCGGCACGGCCGGTCAGGGAGGCGGAGCGGACCCTCCGCCGACCGACGAGAACGCCGCGGGGCGGTGTCCTGGGGCGGCGCGCAGCAGGACAAGCGTCCGAAAAGCAGGACCTACGTCAAGGTGAGGATCACGGTGGATCGGAACGCGGCGGAGACAGCATCACAGCAGGGTCCGGACGGGGAGGGGGAACCGTCCGCCGAGCCCGCGGTGCCGGCGTGGTTCGTCCAGATTCCCTACCTGCTGGTGATGGCGGCCATGGGAGCCGGCCTGGTCATCGTGGCGGCGGCGCACTTCAAACGCGGTCCGGCGGTGGTCGCCGGTGCGCTGCTGCTGGCCGCGCTGCTGCGCGTGCTCCTGCCGGCCGAGCGGGTGGGGCTGCTGGCGGTACGGCGCTGGTGGGTCGACGTGCTGACGACGGTGACCCTGGCGGTGCTTCTGATCGTGCTGGCGTGGGTAGCACCGCAACTCGCGTGACGCGCGTCTAATAAGCTTGATATCGAGATACCGCATATGTTCGTTTCACGGAACCGCCGGGGGGTTGACCGCGAACGGGAGAGAACCAGGGACCTGGCGGTTCACTGCTGTGCGGCGAGCTCATGAGGCGGGCGCGTACACGGCCACGGTCGGTGGAGCGGCGGACGTGCTGCGCGGCTTGGCCTCCAGCCACATGAACGTGAGCCGAAACGAAGGGACAGCCACACGACCATGGCCAAAATCAAGGTTGCCAACCCTGTAGTAGAGCTGGACGGCGACGAGATGACCCGGATCATCTGGTCCTTCATCAAGGACCGGCTGATCCTGCCCTACCTGGACATCGACCTCAAGTACTACGACCTCGGCATCGAGGAGCGCGACCGCACCGACGACCAGGTGACGGTGGACGCCGCCAATGCCATCAAGCAGTACGGGACCGGTGTCAAGTGCGCCACCATCACCCCGGACGAGGCCCGGGTCGAGGAGTTCGGGCTGAAGAAGATGTGGCGGTCCCCCAACGGGACCATCCGTAACATCCTCGGCGGCGTGGTCTTCCGCGAGCCCATCATCTGCGAGAACGTGCCCCGGCTGGTTCCGAGCTGGACCCAGCCCATCATCATCGGCAGGCACGCCCACGCCGACCAGTACCGGGCGAGCGACTTCAAGGTTCCCGGCCCCGGCACGGTGACGATCACCTACACGCCGGACGACGGCGGGGAACCCATCGAGATGGAGGTCGCCCAGTTCCCCGAGGACGGCGGCGTCGCCCTGGGCATGTACAACTACCGCCGGTCCATCGAGGACTTCGCCCGCGCCAGCTTCAACTACGGGCTCGACCGCGGCTACCCGGTGTACCTGTCCACCAAGAACACGATCCTCAAGTCCTACGACGGCATGTTCAAGGACGTGTTCGCCGAGATCTACGAGAACGAGTTCAAGGACGCCTTCGAGGCGGCCGGCCTCACCTACGAGCACCGGCTGATCGACGACATGGTCGCCGCCGCGCTCAAGTGGGAGGGCGGCTACGTGTGGGCGTGCAAGAACTACGACGGTGACGTCCAGTCCGACACAGTCGCCCAGGGCTTCGGCTCGCTGGGGCTGATGACCTCGGTGCTGCGCACCGCGGACGGCCGGACCGTGGAGGCCGAGGCGGCCCACGGCACGGTCACGCGGCACTACCGCCAGCACCAGCAGGGCAAGGCCACCTCCACCAACCCCATCGCCTCCATCTTCGCCTGGACGCGGGGTCTGGAGCACCGCGGCAAGCAGGACAACACCCCGGCGGTGGTGGAGTTCGCCAACACCCTGGAGAAGGTGGTCGTCTCCACGGTCGAGGGCGGTCAGATGACCAAGGACCTGGCCCTGCTCATCGGCGGGGAGCAGGACTGGCTCACCACGGAGGAGTTCCTGGCCGCGCTGGACGAGAACCTGGCCAAGCGCCTCTCCTGACCGGAACCGGCGCTTTCCTGCACCACCGTCCCGCCCCTCGCGGCGGGACGGACGTGTGTGGGGCGGATTTCGGCGTTCTCCCGCGCGTGCGGGGGCCGCAGTGCAATACTGGGAACCGGTGGCAGTGCTCTGGCCTGCGGTAATGTCAGAGATGCCACATTAGTACGATTCGCGTAATTTGCGTATCTTGCCGTACTCTGGAGGCAGTGCTTCGGCGGATCGCCGCGCGGAAGCGCTCCGCTCCGGGAACACCGGGGCACATGATCATCCAGGTCGACGTGCCGGCCACGCGCCCGCTGGGGGGTAGGCGCGCGCGGTGCGGAACGTCAAGGAAGGGCCCGTCGTGCTACACGGCGGGCCCTTCCCATGTCCGGGCCCGTTCCGGACCGGAGCCGGCGCCGCCGCCGGCCCGGAACCGCCTCACTCCTGCATGGCCGACTCGGGGATCTCCTCCCCGGAGCGCATCGCGCCGAACATCTCCTCCGAGCGCTGCTCGTCCCACAGCACGGAGGAGCCCACCTCGGTGCGCGTGGTGGTGCCGATGGGGACGGACGTCGTCTCGGGGTCGTCGCGCATCGCCAGCGCCATCCACCCGAGGTCGCTGAGGTGGTCGTCCTCTCCCACCTCGAACGTCTCGGTGCCGTCGGTCACCAGCGGCACGGACCGCACCGGGTTGAGCAGCGTCCCCGGCGATGTGGTCTTGTCCACCAGTGCGCTGAAGAACTCGCGCTGGCGTTCGATCCGGTCGAGGTCGGCCCGCGGCGAGGCCCGCGTGCGCACGTAGCCCAGGGCGGTGCTGCCGTCCATGTCCTGGCAGCCCGCCTCGATGTCGAGGTTGGCCTTGGGGTCCTCCATCGCCTCCTCGGGGCACATCTCGACGCCTCCGACGGCGTCCACGATGTCCACGAAACCGGAGAAGCCGATCTCCACGTAGTGGTCGATCCGTACCCCGCTGGCCTGCTCGAACGTCTGCACCAGGGTCGCGGGGCCCCCGCCGGCCGCTGTGGCGAAGGCGGCGTTGATCTTGTTCTTCCCCAATCCGGGAACGGTGACGTAGGAGTCGCGCGGGACGCTGACGATGGAGGGGGTGCCCTCCTCGGGGACGTACAGCACCATGATCGTGTCGGTGCGTTTGCCCTCGGCGTCGCCGGTGCCCAGATCCTGCTTGTCCTCGTCGCTGAGCCCCTCCCGGCTGTCCGAGCCGACGATCATGTAGGTCGTGCCGGGCTGTTCCTCGGGCTGGCCCTCGTACTCCGGCAGCGCCTCCACCCGTTCCAGCCGGGAGTCGGCCCACAGGTAGAACGCGGTGGGCACCATGACGAGCACCACCAGCAGCAGGACCAGCAGTGTCCGGCGCCGTCGGCGCCGCTGCTCCCGTTCCCGCCGCGCCTGCCCGGAACCGTCGATGCCGCCTCCCCGGCCGGAGCTTCCCCGGCCGGAACCCCCCGAGGCCGGGCGGCGCCGTGCGGACCCACCCGCGTCACCGCCGGAGTTCTGCTGCGAACGGCGCGGCCGGTACAGCTTCTCGATCTCGTCGGCCCCGCCACCGGAGGGTCTGCGGAACACGCCCGTACGGTTGGAATCATTCGACCCGCTCCCGGACCGGGAGCTGGGTCTGCGCGGTCTGTCCGCCATACTCTGTCCGCCATCCTTCGCGTCGCGCCGTTCACGTGTGCCGTCCCTGGGACCGGCCGCCACCACCGGCCGGTTCCCCGCCCCGCTCAGCCGTCGACGCGGTGCGCCCCGGCGGCCGGACAGGCCGGGCGGACCTCGGGTTCGGGCCACCCGCGGGAGTCGAACGCCGCGCTGACCGCGCGCCGCACCTCCGCCGCCCGGTGGGCGTCGGCGAGAACGAGCGCGCTCTCCCCGCGCCCGCCGACCATCCGGGCGCCGCGCGCTGCCGCGGAGGAGGCCTCCACAGCGGCGTCCGTCGTGGGGGAGGACACCGCGAACTGGTCCCGCAGGGACAGGTGCGAGGACGTGAGCAGCGCGCCGAGCTCGCCCACCGCCCCCACGCGCAGCAGTCCGCTCGCGGCGTTGACCCGGTGGGCCTCGGTCACCACGTGCTGCACCCGGCGGCGCAGCACCGGGTCGTTCAGTGTATCCAGAGCCCGGGTGAGGTCGGCGACGTCCGGTAGCGCGTCGACCCCCAGCAGCCGCGCGGCGCGCGCGCACTCGGCGCGGCGCCTGCCCGCCGTTCCGGCACGGAGGCCGTGCCGCTGCCGGGGTGTGATCACGAGGAGCTCCACTCCGGAGCGGTGCGGATCCAGCGGGACGGTGCTGGTGCGGCCGCTGCGGCGGTCGGTGAGAAGCGCGTTGCCCCGCGAGTACCGCAACGCCGCGGCACGGGCGGGGCCGGTGGACGCGCCGTGGGACCCGCCCCCGGGCGTGTGGGAGACACGGGCCAGGGCCGCCGGGTCCTTCGCCAGGGCGTCGTTCCCGTGCGCCTGGGCCAGTGCGACCAGGACCGCGCACTCCAACGCCGCCGCGGCGGCGAACCCCCCGCCCGCGGGAAGGTCGGAGTCCACCAGGACGCGCGCGCCCGCCCCGTCGGGAAGCTGCCCCGACTCGCGGGCGGCCCGGACGACCCCTGCCACCCGGCCGGCCCACGCGGGGGCGCCCAGCGGTTGCCTGCCCGGGGCCAGGCGGACGGCCTGTCCGCTGGCGCCGCGGCTGGCGACCCGGAGCGTCCCGTCGTCGGTCGGCGCGAGGGCGAGCGAGACGCCCCAGGGGAGCGCCGTGGTCAGGGTCATGCCGCTGTCACCGGTGTGTTCCCCCAGCAGGGCGGCCTGTCCGGGGGCCCACCACACACCCGCGGGGGTGTGGCCGTAGCGGGAGGTGAACGCCGCCGACAGCTCGTCGGGGGAGGCGCCGTCGGAGACCGGCGGTTCCTCGTCCGTCGCGGCGCGGTCGCCCCGCAACGGTCGCAGCAGTCTGTGCAGTGTGCTCATGTGGTGCCTTGCCGGTGCGAAGGGTCGTTGCGTCGTGGTCGTGGGTGCCTCGGCCGGCGCTCGGCGGCCGGCGGGGCCGGTTCACTGGCCCTGCCGACGGGAAGCGGTGGCCGCACGGCACGGTGGCGTTTCCACCCGCGGCGCCCGCGGGCGGCGTGGGAGGCTGGTGGGAACGCACGCGTGCAGTGTAGCGATGGTGAGTACCGCTGGGCTTGGCCGCCGGTCTGCTGGCCGGGAGCGTTGGCGGCCGCGGGAGCGGCGACGAGGTGAGGGGCCATGGCTTCGGTGTTGGGAAGGGTGAAGGCGCGGGCGCGCGAGTACGCCAACGCGGCGGCGGACCGGGCGTGGTCCGCGCGGCAGCGTTGGCCGGTTCTGGACCACGCGGTGCGGGCCTACGAACGTTACGCGGACAGCGGCGGCAACCAGCTCGCGGGTTCCGTCACGTACTTCGTTTTCCTGTCGTTCTTCCCGCTGCTCGCGCTCGCCTTCGCCATCGCGGGCTACGCGGCCGTGTTCCAGGACGAGGCGCGGGAGTACCTGGACCAGGCCATCCGGGACGTGCTTCCGGGGCTGGCGAACGAGCTACCGGTGGACCGGATCGCCGAGGCGCGCGCCGGAGCCGGTGCGGGCGGCCTGCTGGGGCTGCTCTACGCCGGTCTGGGGTCGGTCTCCGCGCTGCGCGTCGCGCTGCACCGGGTGTGGCTGAAGAACGTGTCGGAGGGGCCGAACATCGTCGTGGCCAAACTCCTCGACATCGCCGTCATGGTGGTGCTGGGGCTGGCGCTGCTGGCGTCGGTGGCGCTCACCAGCGTCGCGCAGGCGGCCACGGACTGGCTGCTCGCGTGGGTGGGGTTGGCGGACTCCGCGCTGGCGGGTTTCGGGTTGCGGGTGCTGGGGTTCGTCGTCGCGATCGCCATGAGCCTGGTGATCTTCCTGGTGCTGTTCGCGCAGCTGTCGGGGACCCGCAGCTCGTGGCGGGTGCTGTGGCGCGGCGCGCTGCTGACCGCGGTCGGTTTCGAGGTGCTCAAGTCCCTGGGGGCCGTGCTCGTGGGAGGAACACTCAGCAACCCGGTGTACGCGTCGTTCGCCGTGCTCGTGGGGTTGCTGGTGTGGATCAACCTGGTCAGCCGGGTGGTGCTCTTCGGCGCGGCGTGGACCGCCACGTGGTTGCCGGTGCTACCGCCGTACCAGGGGACGACCCCGGTGGCGATGCCGGCCGGGGCCACCGCGACCGACCCCGCGCGTCCGGAGGTGCATCCGCAGGACAGCGTGCGGTACAGCGCGGTCCTGCCCTCCCGTCCCACGGCGGAGCGGGTGGCGCGTTCCCGAGGGCGCGCGCGGCGCCGTGCGCTGGCGCGGGTGGCGCGCCGGCTGGCGGCGCCGGCCGCCGTCGTGGCGGCCGCCGTGTGGATCGTGGCGAATCGCCGTCGCCGGGCGCGGCGGGACAGCGCCCGTACGTAAGCACCGGCACCCCTGCGCATTACATGTCGATTACTCTTCGGTGCGTCGTGCTTTGGTTGTGTAACCTGGGCGGTGGTCGCGGACGGGCTGGTCGTGTCCGCCGGGTTCCGGGGAATCCGTGGGCGGCCCCGTGGTTCCGAGGTCCCGGTGGGAGGGCGGCGCCGGACCCGCGCGGTGGTGCTCGCATTCTGGGACGGAGTCACGGAGAACCGGCGGTGTCACCGGGACTTTCGCCTTCGTGGGGAATTTTGCGGCAAATTGCGGGTTTACCCGTCGACGAGCCGGGTCACATCCGCGCGTGTCTCTTAGGGGAATGGAGCCGGCCATGGGGCGCACCGAAACCCGGGTTGTCCCGGGGTGTGTGCGTCTGGTGCCGGTGAGCGGACCGGCCGGAACACAGCGCGGAGGTTGACCGTGGCCATTGAATTCAACGCTTCTGACCGCACCACGCTCGGGGTGGAATGGGAGCTGCAGCTTGTCGACGCGCACACTCGCCATCTCCGTCAGGAAGCCCAACAAATCCTGGGGGAACTGCCGGAATTGTCGGTAGCTCCCACCCACCCCCCGCTGCGGCACGAACTCATGCAGTGCCAGGTGGAGCTCGTCACCGGGATCTGCGAAACCGTCGAGGAGGTCAAAGCCGACCTGGCGGGCACTGTCCATCGCCTCAACAGTGTCCTGGAACCGCGCCAGGCGGGCCTCGTGTGCGCCGGCACCCACCCGTTGGGCGACTGGCGCGACCAGACGCTCTCCCCCATCCAGCGCTACGGTGAACTCGTCGATCAGATGCAGTGGCTGGCGCGTCGCATTCTCACCTTCGGGGTGCACGTGCATGTCGGGGTGCGTTCCGCGGAGAAGACGATCCCGATCGTGAACGCGTTGGCGAACTACCTCCCGCATTTCCTCGCGCTGACCGCTTCCAGTCCTTTCTGGAACGGGCACGACACCGGCCTGGCGTCCAGCCGGTCGATCGTGTTCGGCGCGCTCCCGACCGCCGGACCGCCCCCGAACCTGGCGAACTGGAACGCGTTCGAGGAATACATGGATACCCTGCTGAGGGCGGGAACGATCGCCAGCATCAAGGAAGTCTGGTGGGATGTCCGGCCTCATCCGGATTTCGGAACCATCGAGATCCGGATGTTCGACGGAATTCCGACCCTACGCGAGGTCGGAATGGCCGCGGCTCTGTCGCAGAGTCTGGTGCGTCTGTTCGACCAGCAGCTCGACCGTGGTTACAGCCTGCCCAGTCCCTCGGCGTGGGTCGTGCAGGACAACAAGTGGCGGGCCACCCGGTACGGGCTGGATGCTCGGGTCATCACGAACGAACGCGGCAGTACCGCACCGCTCCGCGATGACCTGTACGAACTCGTCCGCGAGCTGGAACCGGTCGCCACGCGGCTCGGTTGCGCCGAGGAGCTGGAGACCGTGTTCGAGGTGCTGGACAACGGCGCCTCCTACGAGCGGCAACGGGCGGTCCTGAACCAGGGCGGGACACTCAACGATGTCGTCGCCTCGCTCGCCACCGAGTTCGACACCGGGATATCGGCCCCACTGCGGGCCACGACAGCACCGGCGGCGACGCCGGTCACCAACATTCGTCGATGAAGAGGGGACCCTCGCATGCAGGGGCGTGACCTGCGGGAACAGTTGACAGCTTTTCTGGCGCGGCACAGGCGGGAACTCGTCGATTTCCGGCGTGACCTGCACATGCACCCGGAGTTGGCGTTCGCGGAGCACCGGACCACCCAGCGGGTGGCGCAGTGGTTGCGGGACGCCGGCCTGGAGCCGAGAACGCTTCCCCAGGGCACGGGACTCATCTGCGACATCGGGTCGGGCGAGGGTCCCAGCGTGGCGTTGCGTGGCGACATCGACGCGTTGCCGCTGACCGACGAGAAGGAGGTCCCGTACCGCTCCACGGTGCCGGGTGCCGCACACGCCTGCGGGCACGACGTGCACACCACGGTGCTGCTGGCCGCCGGCCTGTTCCTGGCGCAGCAGGACCGGGCCGGAGCGCTCCCGGGCAGGGTGCGGCTGCTCTTCCAGCCGGCCGAGGAGCTGCCCGGGGGTTCCCAGGAGGTGATCGATGCCGGCGGGCTCGAGGGTGTGGACCGCATCTTCGCGCTGCACTGCGACCCCCGGCTGCTGGCGGGACAGGTGGGGTTGCGGGTCGGCGCCCTCACCGCCGCCTGTGACCGGGTCATGGTGCGGCTGTCCGGTGCCGGCGGGCACACGGCGCGGCCGCACCTGACCTCCGACATCGTCTACGCGCTGGGCAAGGTGGTCACCGAGCTGCCCGCCGCGCTGTCCCGCCGCGTCGACCCCCGTGCCGGGCTGAGCCTGGTGTGGGGTCGGATCAGTTCCGGGTCCACACCCAACGCGATCCCGGACGACGGCGTGGCCGAGGGCACGGTGCGCTGCCTGGACGACGACGCCTGGCACGAGGCTCCGGAACTGGTCGAGGAGCTGGTCCAGGGAGTGGTGTCCGGCTACGGGGCCCAGGCCGACGTGGACTACCGGCGCGGCGTCCCCCCGACCGTGAACGAGTCCAGCAGTGTGGGGATGCTGCGCGCGGCCTGCTCGCAGGTGCTGGGCGCGGAGGCGGAGGCGACCACCCCGCAGAGTCTCGGCGGGGAGGACTTCGCCTGGTACCTGGAACACGTGCCGGGGGCGATGGCCCGGTTGGGGACGCACTCTCCCACCTCCAGCTCCCCGATGCTGGACCTGCACCGCGGCACCTTCGACGTGGACGAGCAGTCCATCGACACCGGTGTGCGGCTCATGGCGGCGACAGCGCTCACGGCGCTGTGGGAGTACGCACGCGCGCGCGGCGGCGCGGCCGTCGGGGACGCCGCGCTGGCGTGACCGGGGGCAACCGGGGCACGCGCCGCGGCCTCGGTGGGTGGCATCCTGGTGGGCATGAGCCAAAACCTGACCCTGGAACAGATCCGGCAGGCGCCCAAGGCGCTGCTGCACGACCACCTCGACGGAGGGCTGCGCCCGCGGACCGTGGTGGAGCTGGCCGAAGCCCAAGGTTACACCGGTCTGCCCACGACGGACGTGGCACAGCTGGAGACCTGGTTCCGGGAGTCCGCCGATTCCGGGAGTCTGGAACGGTACCTGGAGACGTTCACGCACACCGTCGGGGTGATGCAGAGCCGGGAGGCGCTCGTACGGGTGGCGGCGGAGTGCGCCGAGGACCTGGCCGCTGACGGGGTCGTCTACGCCGAGGTGCGTTACGCGCCGGAGCAGCACCTGGAGGGGGGACTCACCCTGGACCAGGTGGTCGAGGCGGTGCTGGAGGGTTTCGAGCAGGGACGTGAGCGGGCCGCCCGCGCGGGCAACCAGATCCGCATCGGCACCCTGCTGACGGCGATGCGGCACGCGGCCCGCTCCCAGGAGATCGCCGAGCTCGCCGTGCGGTACCGGGACGCGGGAGTGGTCGGCTTCGACATCGCCGGAGCCGAGGCCGGATACCCGCCCACGCGCCACCTGGACGCCTTCGAGTACCTCAGGCGGGAGAACTTCCACTTCACGATCCACGCGGGGGAGGCGTTCGGCCTCCCGTCGATCTGGGAGGCGCTGCAGTGGTGCGGCACCGACCGCCTGGGGCACGGCGTGCGGATCGTGGACGACATCGAGTCCTCGCCGTCGGGCGGCCTCAGGATGGGGAGGCTGGCGAACTACGTGCGGGACAAGCGCATCCCGCTGGAGCTGTGCCCGAGTTCCAACGTGCAGACGGGGGCCGCGGACTCGATCGAGAAGCACCCGATCGGGATGCTGCGCCGGCAGCGTTTCCGGATCACGGTCAACACCGACAACCGGCTGCAGAGCGGAACGACCATGTCCGAGGAGTTCGCGAAGCTGTGCGAGGCCTTCGGCTACGGTTGGGACGATCTGCAATGGTTCACGGTGAACGCGATGAAGTCGTCGTTCCTGCCGTTCGACGAACGGCTCGCGTTGATCAACGGGCACATCAAGCCGGGCTTCGCCCAGCTCAAGTGGGCGACGGAGTAGTTTTGCCGCTCGGGGCGCCGCCAGCGCCCGCCGAGACACCAGCGGGAAGGAGGAGGGTGCCGCGTTCCGGCAGGCCGGGGCGGGCATCCGGCACACGATGAGGCCGATAACAGCTCCGCTATCGCGTTTCCTCGGCTGGGCATGGGTGGTGCTGGCCGCCCTGCTGCTGGTGGACCTCGCGCTGAACGGCGCCGGCCGCCAGTCGCTGGTGGCCGGCGCCGTGGTGCTGCTGACCGTGGGCGGCGCCTACGTGCTCTGGCTGCGCCCGCGGGTGGTCCCGGCGCTGAGCGGCGTGCGGCTGGTGAACCCGCTGCGGGAGACGTTCGTCCCCTGGCCGGCTTTCACGTGGGCCGACGTCACGGACGTGCTGCGGGTGCACGCGGGCGAGCGGGTCTTCCGCTCGTGGCCGCTGCGGGAGACGAAGCGGGCGCGGGTGCGGCAGAACCTCCGGCGGGCCAACGGCTACGCGGACGCGCCGGACGAGGACCCGAGCAGGATGCGTCCGGCGGAGCTGGCGGCGAAACAGCTCCGGGACGAGGCGGAACGCTGCCGGGCGCGCCCCGGCGCCGGGGGCGGTTCTGACACCGAGGAGCCGGTGACGTCCTGGTCGCCGGACGCGCTGGCGGCGCTCGGCATCCCGGTGGTTCTGCTACTGGCGGCGCTGCTGCTGGGATGAGCGGCGTGCGGCTCCTCTGGCGGGGGGCCGGAAACGGGAGCCCGCTTTCGGCACGCCGGTGCGACAACAGGGGAGCAGGGGAGAGGGCGTCTCACCGGACGGTGATGTCGGCGGTGTGCTCCTCGCCTTCCGTGACGGCGAGGTCGGTGACCTCGCCGGTGCGTTGACCGGTGCCCTCGTCACGGGGGCAGTAGGCGGTGATCGTGTACGTCGCGGGAGGCAGGGACCAGTAGTAGCGACCGTCGGCGTCGGTGATGACCGCTTTCTCCGGTACCGCTGGTGCCGGGAAGGAGGTTGGGTCAGCGGTGACGCTGCAGCCCTCGAGCGGTGTGCCGTCGCCCGCGGTGACATGACCCACGACACCGTCGCGTTGTTCCCCTCCCGAGGAGGACGAGGGGGGCGGTGAGCTCCCGTCCCGGGAGGCCGGTTCGTCGCCGCCCGGAGGTGTGGACCGCTGGTCGGCGCACCCGCCGATGGTTCCCACCAGACAGGCCAACGCGAGTAGCAGCGGCCAGCGCCTCACCGCAGCCTCCTTACTGGGAACTCCAGTTGGCGTGGTTGTTGCACGCGTTCTCGGTAATCCGCGTGGCGCGGTCGGCGTCGTACCAGCCGTAGGGACCATTGGTATGAATGCCGATACCGCGGCAGCCAGTGCGTACGTGGGTTCTCTGGCGGAGGAGCAGCCGGTGGCAGCGGCAGCGGTGCCGTTGCGGGAGGCCGACTCCCGTTTCCTGCCCGACCATCCTGTCGCGGCTGTGACGGGGCGGTCCAGGGGTGCTGCCCGTCCAGGTTCTGGCCCGCCATCGCCGAACGACTGGACCGGGGCGTTCGCGTTCCCGACCCCACCGAACACCACACTCCGACTGTCGCGGGGGTTGACCCCGCGATCACGACATGTTTAGGTTAGGCATGCCTAAGGAAAGGGTGTGGTGGACAGCGCCGACGGCGTACCTCCTTTTCCGGACGGTCCAACCGAATATGGACTGCGGTGCGCAGCGCCACACCGTGACGCGGGGTGGCGGAGGGAGACGCGGGAGCGCCGCGTGCACGGTTCGCCACCCGTGCGTGCGGGTGCCAGAGACGGGAGCGCGGATCCGTTTCCGGTACTCGCGGCGGCGCACTGAAGGGAGCGCGCCGGTTCGCGCCCGGAAAACGCGGGGTCCGGGAGTGAACCGGCGGGTGCCGGCGGGATCGCGGCTGGCGTTGTCCATCCTCGGCCTCGGGATGTCGCTCGCCACGCGGCGCCAGCCGCGGTGCCGTACCGGCGCCCATGCTCGCACGAGATCGTTCCGGCTGGTCCTGGGCGCGGATAGGGACCGGCCGGAACGAATTTTTGCTCGGCCGTTCTGCGGCTCCACCCGGGGCAGGGTGGAGTCCCGGGCCGGTTCCGTGCCCGGGCGTGCGGAGCCAGGGGTTACAGGTTCTCGGCGCGGACCTCGTCGAGGAACGCCCTCCACTCGGAGGCGGAGAACGACAGGTGCCCATCCTGGCGGTTCTGGGTGTCGCGCATCTGGACCGTGTGCTCGTCACCACGGCACTCGACACAGTTGGAAGCCCCACCGGTTGAGTAAGAACTCTTCTGGAAGGTCTTGTTAAGCATAGTGGTAGTCCCTTGCTTCCTTGATCCGTTGGATCGACTGCCTCGGGGGCAGTGCCATGCCGGAGAGCTCGGCGAAAGCGTCTGCAGCTGGGCCGCGCCTCAACTGTCTCTGGACTACAGAGCACCTCGCCTTACTTCAGCAAGGAACACATTCCATTCGGTAGCTGGGAAGGCAAGATATCCGACCTCAGGATGCTTGGAGTCGCGGACGGCTGCTCCCGAACCGGTGTCAGCCATTTCTACACAGTTCTCGGTCTTGGGACCGCTGTAGCTGGACTTGCGGAAGTTCAGGCGGGACGGCTTCGGCATCGCGGTTCCTTACGGGTGGGACTTCTTGGGGCTCTCAAGGAACGCCTGCGAGTCGTCCACAGGCTACAGGTGGAAACCGCTGTGTTCCCGCCTGTTTTCTTCCCGCTGGGAAGGTAGTCTCAGCCTCGGGTATCAGAGTGCTGGAGCCCCCGACAGTGGCCGTCGGGGGCTCCTCGCATGCCGGGAGGTTTTATACCTCCTCGTTCCTGACGGCCTCGACGAACGCCCGCCACTCACGCGAGGAGAAGAGGAGATTCCCGTGCTCGCGGTTCTTGGTATCCCGAACAGCGGAGATCTCCGGCTGGGAAGCCACCTCAACACAGTTGTTGCTGGTGGAGTAGGTGGAAACGTGCCACAGGTTGTTGGGTATCGAGTGCATCGGGGATCTCTTTCTTCAAGGTTTCAGGTCGCGCAGCAGCGACACGGTTTCACGAGTGCTCAGAGCGAATCCCTGCAGATGATCGAACGCCCGACGGTAGGCGTCGATCTCCTCTGAGCGCTCCACGTACAGCCCATCAGTAAGCGTCTCGGCGTAAACAACCGTGGGAGCGTCTGCGAATTGCATGATCGCGAACGCGCCTGCGACCCCAGGATGAAGCCCTGCCTGCATGGGGACGAGTTGCAGCGTAACCGCTCCTGGAACAGTTGCCGCCTGAATCAGTCGGTCGAGCTGTCCGAACAGTAGGTCCGGCCATGGTTCCAAGCGACGCAGACTCGCTTCTTCCATGATCGCCCACACGTCGGGCGCGTCTTCGCGTTCCAGGATCTCTTGGCGGCGCATGCGGGCCTCTACGTAGCGCTGCGCATCACGATGATTGAGCGTGGCTTCGGCCATCTCCGCAGCGTATTCCCGGGTTTGGAGCAAGCCGGGAACAACCATGGGTTCGTATGTATCGATACGGCTCGCTTCGGCTTCCAGGCCGACATAGGCACCGGTGAACACATCGTCGTAGCGCGTCCACCAGCCAGTTTCACGTGACTGCCGTGTCAGGTTCAGGACAGCCTCACGTTGGCGGGGATCGGTCACGCCATAGAGATCCAACAGAGCATTGATGTCGATCATGGAGGGCTTCTTGCGGCGCCCCGTCTCGATGTGGCTGATCTTGCCGCGAGAAGTTTCGAGCGCCTCGGCAGCACTTTCCAAGGTGTGCCCGGATTCCAGGCGCAACCGTCGCAACTCGGTGGACAGCTGCCGTCTCCTGACTGTGGGGCTGGTGGGCATCGGATCATCCTCCGGCATGTGAACCTTTCGATTGTATCGATTGTTACGTGACCTGCGCATTTGCACATTTACTACAGCAGCAGTTCCAATGTAGCCGTTGAAAATGTAAACGTTACGGTGCATCCTGTCACTACTGATACCCGACGCCGACCGCCTCGGTCGGCCTGACCCCGAGGTGACTTATGCTCCGAGACGCCTGGTCACTAATAGCCCTCGTTTTGATACTCTGTGTAGTTTTTGTAGCACCTGCCCGTCCCCAGAGGCGTTCTGAGCGCACGACCGCATCCGCCGCACCGCCACCGCCTGCCCGACGGTGCACGGCCCGTCGATTCGCGGTGCCTCCACCACGCGGTGGGACCCGCAGCCACACCATCCCGTTCCACCGGGAGGCGACTCCCGCACTGGCGCCCCAGTCGCCGCTTGTTGAGCCCGAGGCGCTCGATCCCGAGGAGCACAATCCGGTGCGGCCCTACGTGACCGAGTACGAACGCCACCGCCAACAGCGGGAGGAGGAGCGGTACTGCCCGGCCTGCGGCGCCGCCGTCCCCGCACCGGAGCCTTCCGCCTCGCCGACGTACGGCGACGGGTTGGACGACGTCCGCAAGGAACTGTCCCCGCTGGTGCGCCAGTGGCTGTCCCAACACGAGCAGGCCAACACCGTGGGAGTGGCCCGATGACGATCCCCCAGAACTGGTCCACGACTCTATTGCGGCCCGGCGACGTGGCCGAGGTGTTCGGCGTGACCACCTCGACGGTGAACGCCTGGGTGCGTCAGGGACACCTGGCCCCGGTCCTGGTCACCCCGGGCGGGCACCGCCGCTTCCTGCCCCAGGATGTCCAGGCCCTGAGGGCCACCACCCACCACCAGGACGACGGGGGTGGCCAGGCATGAACCTCACCCCGCAGGAACGCTGCGAACTGCGCGACCTACTGGATCAGCTCGCCCAGGCCATGGACGGCAACGCCCTGTGGCCCGGCCAGATCCGCGACATCCTCCAGGAACTGCACGCGCGCGTGGTTGCCTGGCTCGGCGACGAGAACACGGACACCGACGACACCGACACCGCGATCCCGCACCACCACGACCAGTAACCCCCGCACGGGTTCCGTATCCGGCCACTTCCCCCGGATGCGGAACCCGCCGCGACGTCGGTGACGTGAGGGACCGCGTCCCGCCGGAACACTCAGGCGTGGTGGGCTATCCTCTCCCGGAAGGACCATGAGGCGAGAGCTCACTAAGCCTGGGGGTGTTGTAGCGCTGTGACCTGCGAGGCTGCAGTACTTCCGGGTCGCTGCAAAACCGGGTCGCACAGCCGCCTACAACTGCGGCGTGACCTGCGACTTTACCCTCGGGTCCACTCATCACCCCTGGAGGGATCGCAACGGGTCCGGGTCAACGAGAGCCCACGTGGCTCGAGGTCCACTCATCACCCCTGGAGGGATCGCAACACAAGAACTCCGGCAGGGGGGCGCTGCCGGCGAGCCGGTCCACTCATCACCCCTGGAGGGATCGCAACTTTCGGTTCGGACGGGCGATCGCTTCCGAGGCGAGTCCACTCATCACCCCTGGAGGGATCGCAACAGGGTCTGCTGGGCGCGGGTGACGGCCACGTGTCCACTCATCACCCCTGGAGGGATCGCAACATGACCCCAAGTCCGATCAGGGCTCCGACAAGGAAGCAGGTCCACTCATCACCCCTGGAGGGATCGCAACGCTCTCCGCTGCACATACGACGCAACGGCTGTCAGTGTCCACTCATCACCCCTAGGGCCTGTTTGGGAAGTTAGAGCCATTCGTTGATGGCCGCGATCTGGATGGTGGCCTCGTAGCGAAGCGCGAGCTTGTCATAGCGCGTGGCCACCGCCCGGTGCCGTTTGAGCCGGTTGATCCCGCACTCCACCGCGTGACGGGCCCGATAATCGACCTTGTCGAACCCCGGCGGGCGGCCCCCGCGATGCCCGGTGCGTTTGCGGTTGCGCACCCGGTCCGCGGGTTCGGGAATCGTCGCCTTGATCTTGCGTCTGCGCAGGTAGGCACGGATCTCCGTCGAGCTGTAGGCCTTATCCGCGCGCACCCGCACCGGTCGGGTGCGCGCGGGACCGCTCCGCTGGTGTCCGGCCACCCGGATGCCCTCCACCACCGGTGCGAATTGCGGTGCGTCTCCCCGCTGCCCGGCGGTGACCACCACCGACATCGGCTTTTGTCCCTGTTCGCAGGCCAGATGGATCTTCGTGCTCAACCCTCCGCGTGAGCGGCCCAGCCCGTGATCGTCGGGCTCGACCGTTTCGTGATCCCGGCCTTCCCCCTTTCCGCGGCCCCGGCGGCGTGCTGGTGGGCGCGCACCGCGGTGGAGTCCACGTTGATGTCCCAGGTGATCAGCCCCGCCGCGTCGGCCCGCGAGCGCAGGGCGGTCAGGATCCGGGCCCAGGTGCCGTTGCGGGTCCAGCGGCGGAAGAGGTCATAGACGCTTTGCCAGGGGCCGTAGCGTTCGGGCACGTCGCGCCAGGGAGCGCCGACCCGTACCCGCCAGCGGATGCCGTTGATCAGTTGGCGTTTGGAGCGTGAGGGTGGGCGGCCGGCGGCGGGGGTGGGCAGGAGTGGTTCGAGCAGCGCCCATTGGGCGTCGGTGAGGTCACCGCGTGCGGGGCCGGGTAGGGTCACAGTGAAGCCTTCGGTGGGTGTGGTCTTCTTGGTCGTTGACTCGTCTACCGAAGGCTTCGCTTATGTGCGGGGTGACACGCCTGGTGTGACCGGATCGGTGCGTTTTCCCCTGATCGCACCAATTACCAAACAGGCCCTAGAGGGATCGCAACGATGGACGGGGGAACAATGTCGTATTGGGACCGCGTCCACTCATCACCCCTGGAGGGATCGCACCCCGATCCAGCCGCCCGCCCCGTGGGCCAGGATCCGCCGTCCACTCATCACCCCTGGAGGGATCGCAACACGTCCTCAGGATTCATGACGCGCCTCTTCCAGGGCACACACCCATGGCTCTGGGGATCCGGTCCCGGACATGCGTTCCTCCGCTCCGCACGCTTGGCGCTCGCGGCTACGCGAGCGTGTGATGCGGCATAATCGGGACTATGGCCAGCCGAAACGCGACTCCGCTCGTGCACCCCAGTGCCGAGGAGATGGAGTTCACCACTGTGATGGCGGCCCTCAGTGACCCGGTCAGGTTGGGGATCGTCGCCGCGCTCGCCGACCACCCGGGCACCGCCTGCGGCCGGTTCGACCTGCCCGTGGGCAAGTCCGCGGCCTCACGCCACTTCCGCGTTCTGCGCGAGGCGGGAGTGCTCCACCAGTGGGACGAGGGCACCCGCAGGCGCAACGACCTCCGTCGCGCGGAGTGCGAGCGGCGGTTCCCCGGTGTCCTCGCCCTCGCGGTCGCTGAGGGGCACCGCGTGGGCGGTGTGCGCGTGCTGGGGGAAGAGGGAGCGCCGGTGCGGCAGCAGGCCGGCTGAACGCCACTGCGGTGCCCGTGCGGCGCGCCGCCGGGCGGGTCCCGCGCCCCAGGCAGGGCCGGTGTCACCCCTGCAGGAAACGGGACAGCAGCTCACCCATGGCGGGAGCCCGCTGTTCGGGAACCCGCAGCGCCCGGGCCGGGTCGAACGAGTCCAGAACCGCCCCGATGGCGTCGTTGCTGACCATCGCCAGCCCCAGCACTTGGGCCCCCATCTCCACCGCCGCGATCGTCTCCAGCGCGAACGAGTGCCCCACCAGGTCGGCTCCGGCCATGCGCAGCATCCGCAGTTCGGCGGGAGTCTGCAGGTGCGGCCCGGTGGTGGTCGCGTACACGCCCTCGGTCAGCGAACCGTCGAGGTGCTGGAGCTCCCGGCGCAGCTGCGGGGAGTACGCCTCGCTCAGGTCCACGAAGTCCGCCCCGGACAGCGGCGACGTTCCGGTCAGGTTGATGTGGTCGCGCACCATGACCGGCTGGCCCTCCGCGAAGTCGTTGCGCAACGCCCCCGCCGACCCGGTGAGGACGACGAGTTCGGCACCGGCGGCCACACCGGTGCGTACGGCGTGGGCGACCCGCATGGGGGCGCCGGTCTCGTACAGGTGGGTGCGTCCGAGGAAGACGAGGACACGGGTCGTCCCCAGACGCAGGCTGCGCACCTTGGTGGAGTGGCCCACGGCCGAAGGGGCGGAGAACCCGGAGAGCTCGGTCACATCGAACTCGGTGTCCGGCGTTCCGAGAGAGCCACTGGCGTGGGTCCATCCCGATCCGAGGACCACCACGGCGTCGTAGCCGTCGGTGTCGCACCTGGTCCGTAGTTCGTCCGCCGCGGTCACCGCGAGCGCCTTGGCCTCCGCGGTACGCGTTCCCGAGTGGTAGTGCGTGGGGTCGCTCACACCTGCGGAGCGTACCTGTCCGATCACTGATTATTCATGATTTGTTACTCAGCGTGTTGAAGCGAGGTGTGGCCCATATCGGGAAACGCCGCGCGGCGGCTGCGGCCCGTGCGGCGATGCTGGGTACGGCGGTGCCGCTGAGAACGATGTTTCCCGTAATGAAGGACAATGGGGGTGAGAGGTGAGCGATTCCCCGGGCTGACGCGGAACGGCGAGGCGATCCCGGACGCCGTGGCCGCGGTGAAGGAGTGAGACGGACGTGACGAAAGTCGTGATCATCGGTGGCGGCCCCGGAGGGTACGAGTCCGCCCTGGTTGCCGCCCAGCTCGGCGCCGACGTGACGGTGGTGGACCGCGACGGTATCGGAGGTGCCTGTGTCCTGACGGACTGTGTCCCGTCCAAGACGCTCATCGCCACCTCCGTGCACACGACCTACGTCACGGACTCGTCCAGGCTCGGCGTCAACCTCGGCGGCGAACCCGACCACAAGTGCAGCGTCGAGCCCGACATGGCGGCGGTGAACCCGCGGGTGAAGCGGCTGGCCCGGGCCCAGTCCCAGGACACCTACGCCCGCCTCGTCGCCGAGGGTGTGGAGGTCATCGCGGGGGAGGCCCGGATGGTCGACCCGCGGATCGTCGCGGTGGGCGAGCGTCGCATCCACGCCGACATCGTGCTGGTCTCCACCGGCGCCCACCCGCGCGAGCTCCCCTCGGCCCAGCCGGACGGGGAACGCATCCTGAGCTGGCGCCACCTGTACGACCTGGAGAGCCTGCCGGAGAAACTGATCGTGGTGGGTTCGGGCGTCACCGGCGCCGAGTTCGCCAACGCCTACCAGGCACTGGGTTCCCAGGTGACCCTCGTGTCCTCCCGGGACCGGGTGATGCCCACCCAGGACGCCGACGCGGCCGAGGTGCTGCAGGACGTGTTCGCGCGCCGCGGCATGACCGTGCTCGCCAACACCCGCGCCCAGGCGGTCACCAACACGGGTGACGGGGTGCTGGTGGAGCTGTCCGACGGCAGCCAGATCGAGGGCAGCCACTGCCTGATGACGGTGGGGATGATCCCCAACACCCAGGGCATCGGCCTGGAGGAGACCGGCGTGCACCTGGACCAGGGCGGTTTCGTGCAGGTCGACCGGGTGTCGCGGACCTCGACCCCGGGCGTGTACGCCGCCGGCGACTGCACCGGGGTGAACATGCTGGCGTCGGTGGCGGCCATGCAGGGCCGCATCGCGATGTGGCACGCGCTGGGCGAGGCGGTGTCGCCGCTGAAACTGTCCACCGTGGCCTCGACCGTGTTCACCCACCCGGAGCTGTCCGCGGTGGGGGTGACCGAGGAGGACGTGCGCTCCGGCAAGGTGGACGGGCGCATCGTCACACTGCCGCTGGACACCAACCCGCGCGCGAAGATGAACCGCAGCAAGGACGGCTTCGTCAAGCTGATCTGCCGGCGCCACACCGGGATCGTGCTGGGCGGTGTGATCATCGGCCCCAACGCGAGCGAGCTCATCCTGGGAGTGTCGCTGGCGGTGCAGCAGCGGCTGACCGTGGACGACATCGCGCACACGTTCTCGGTGTACCCGTCCCTGTCCGGCAGTGTCACCGAGGCGGCGCGCTCCCTGATGCAGGCCTCGCCCGAGTGAGCTCGCGCGGCGGCGCCGGGCCGCCGTCCAGGGGTCTAACCGTGCTGCGGTGCGGCCTCCCGCTCGGGGGCGGCCGCCGCACGCTGCGCGCGGTGGGCGCGCCAGGACCACGCCACGGCCGCGGCCCAGGCCAGGGCGACGGCGCCGTAGACGGTGTAGCCCACCGCGGCGTGGTTCTGCGCCCACGCGTTGTCGAGCAGCACGCGCACGTTGGTGACGACGATCATCCCGCCGACCGCCGGGCCCAGTAGGCGCGAGGGCACGGTCCGGGCGAGCCAGGCGGCCATGGGCGCGGCCAGCACACCGCCCAGCAGCATCATGACGACCCAGCCGAGGTTGATGCCGCCCAGCCCCAGGCCGACGGCGAAGCCGGCGCTGCCGGCCAGGACGATGGCGAACTCGCTGGTGCTGATCGACCCGATGACCTTGCGGGGCTCGGCCTTCCCGCTGGCCAGTAGCGCGGTGGTGCCGACCGGGCCCCAGCCGCCCCCGCCGGCGGAGTTCATGAACCCGGCCACGAGCCCCAGCGGCGCGAGGAACGCGGCGCGCAGCGGCCGGTTCAGGGTGGGGCGGGGAACTCCGCCCAGGGTGAACCGCACCAGGATGTAGGTGCCCAGCGCGAGCAGGATGCTCGACATCAGCGGGGCCGCGGCCGCGGTGGAGATCCGGCTGAGCAGTACCGCCCCCGCGAACGCCCCGGCGGCGCCCGGCAGGGTCAGGTGGCGCACGATCCGCCAGTCGACGTTGCCGAACCGCCAGTGGGCGAAGCCCGACGCGAGCTGCGACCCGACCTGCGAGAGGTTCACGGTCGCCGAGGCCAGGGCAGGACCCGTTCCCAGCGTCACCAGGAACGTGGTGGAGGCGACGCCGTACCCCATGCCCAGGCTCCCGTTGATCAGTTGGGCGAGGAGACCGACGAAGCCAAGGAGGACAAGGGTCTGCATGGCCGGGCCTTCGTGGTCGCTTATTTTCTACTTCTTTGGTGGGAATAGTAGAGGATTGGGTGCGTTTCGCCAACCCCGGTTCCCGTTCGGAACGGCGAACGCGCCGGTGGCCGGGCCGGTGGTGCCGGGGCGAGACGTAGTGCTGACCGGGTCGCTAGGCTCGGATGCGCAGCAGCGGTGTTCCCGCGTCCGCCTCAGCGGGGAGGCCGCCCCGGGCCGGCGATGTTCGGCCGGTTCCGCGCGCGCCGTCAGCGGCGCGTGAACCCGGACCAACCACGAGAAACGGAGTACGACGTTGGCGTCGATCGAGTCAGTGCAGGGACGGGAGATCCTCGACTCCCGGGGCAATCCCACGGTTGAGGTCGAGGTCCTGCTCGACGACGGGACCACCGCCACGGCGGCTGTTCCCAGCGGTGCCTCCACCGGCCAGTTCGAAGCGGTCGAGCTGCGGGACGGCGGCGACCGCTACGGCGGCAAGGGCGTGGAGAACGCCGTAGCCGCCGTCAACGACGAGATCTCCGACGAGATCCTCGGATTCACCCCCGACGACCAGCGGCTCATCGACCGCGCGCTGCTCGACCTGGACGGCACCGCGGGCCTGTCCCGGATCGGCGCCAACGCGGCGCTGGGGACCTCGCTGGCCGTCGCCCGAGCCGCGTCCGAGAGCCTGGACCTGCCGCTGTTCCGCTACATCGGCGGTCCCAACGCCCACGTCCTGCCCGTGCCGATGATGAACATCCTGAACGGTGGTGCGCACGCCGACACCAACGTCGACATCCAGGAGTTCATGATCGCCCCGGTGGGCGCCGCCAGCTTCCGCGAGGCGGTGCGGTGGGGCGCCGAGGTCTACCAGGCGCTCAAGAAGGTGCTGAAGGGCCACGGGCTGGACACCGGCGTCGGCGACGAGGGCGGGTTCGCCCCCAACCTCTCCAGCAACCGGGCCGCGCTCGACCTCATCCTGGAGGCGATCCGCGCCGCCGGCTACACGCCGGGAACCGACATCGCGCTCGCGCTGGACATCGCCGCCAGTGAGTTCCACTCCGAGGGCACCTACCAGTTCGAGGGCCAGAAGCGCACGGCCAGTGACATGGCCCAGTACTACAGCGAGCTGGTGGACTCCTACCCCCTCGTCTCCCTGGAGGACCCGCTGGACGAGGAGGACTGGGACGGCTGGAGCGAGCTCACCGCCGCCCTGGGCGGCCGGGTGCAGATCGTGGGCGACGACCTGTTCGTCACCAACCCCCAGCGGCTGCAGCGCGGCATCGACCAGGGAGCGGGGAACTCGCTACTGGTCAAGGTCAACCAGATCGGCACGCTCACCGAGACCCTGCAGGCGGTCTCCCTCGCGCAGCGCAACGGCTACACCGCCATGATCTCGCACCGGTCCGGGGAGACCGAGGACACCACCATCGCCGACATCGCGGTGGCGACCAACGCCGGCCAGATCAAGACCGGCGCCCCGGCGCGCAGCGAGCGCGTGGCCAAGTACAACCAGCTGCTGCGGATCGAGGAGGAGCTGGACGACGCCGCCGTGTACGCGGGTGCGTCGGCCTTCCCGCGCGCGGCGGGCCGGAAGTAGGCTGACGGGCCGTGCCTGAGGATTCCCCACAGCCCAAGCGTTCGCGCGGTTCCCGCCCGGGTGGGGCGGGGCCGCGCCCCGCGCGCGGTCAGGGCCGCGGGGGCCGGGCCGGGGCGGGACGGCTGCTTCCGTCCCGCCCCGCGCTGACCAGCCGCGCCGCGATACTGGCGCTGGTGGTGTGCGCGATAGCGCTGAGCCTCGCCTATCCGTTGCGGGAGTACATCGCCCAGCGTTCCGAGATCGCCCAGCTGCGGGCGGAACGCGAGGAGACCCGCGAGAAGGTGGAGGAGCTGAGGGAGCGCCGCGAGCGGCTGCAGGACCCCGACTACATCGAACGCGAGGCCCGCTCCCGGTTGCACTACCAGTACCCGGGGGAGCACTCCTACGTCATCGTGTCCGGCACGGAGGGCGACGAGGACGGCGAGGATGCCGAGGAGAAGTCCCAACCGTGGTTCAGCCGGCTGTGGGAGTCGGTGCGGGAGGCCGACGAGCCCGGCCCTGACGCGGAGGAGATCCCCGAGGCGCAGCCACCCGAGCGGTGAGGGGCGCCGCACCGCGGCCGTGCCGCGTCCCCCTCCGGGGCGGGGATAACCTGGACAGGTTATGACTACCCCTGATGACCACGGTGAGGCGCGTTCGGACCGGGAAGGGCCCGCCCCCGAGGACGCCGCCGCCGTCGAGGAACAGCTCGGGCGCCCGCCGCGCGGCCTGCGCGCCGTGGCGCACCGCTGCCCGTGCGGCCTTCCGGACGTGGTGCGCACCGCACCGCGCCTGGAAGACGGGACCCCCTTCCCGACGCTGTACTACGTGACCTGTCCGCGTGTCGCTTCCGCCGTCGGCACCTTGGAGTCCGAGGGCGTGATGCGCACGATGACCGAACGGCTGGACACGGAACCGGAGCTGCGGGCGTCCTACGAGCGGGCGCACGAGGCCTACCTGGCGGCGCGCACCGAACAGGCCCGCGCCGACGGCGGCGACCCGCTGCCCGAGGGGATGCAGAGCGCGGGCGGCATGCCCACCCGCGTGAAGTGCTTGCACGCGCTGGTCGGCCACGAGCTGGCCGAGCCCGGAACGAACCCGCTGGGCCGGGAGGCGCTGGAGGCGCTGCCCGACTGGTGGCGCGACGGGCCGTGCGTGGCAACGGAACACGGCGCCGCCGCGTGCGCGGGCGCCGACGACGACAGTGAAGGGAACGAAGAGTGAGCAGCGTAGCGGCCGTGGACTGCGGCACGAACTCGATCCGCCTGCTCATCTCCAACGTGCTCGCGTTGGAGGACGGCGAGGTGCAGCTGCTCGACATCGAGCGGCGTATGGAGGTGGTGCGGCTCGGCCAGGGTGTGGACCGCACCGGGGCGTTCGCCCCGGAGGCCTTGGAACGCACCTTCACCGTGCTGCGCGAGTACGCCGAGCTGATGCGGGACAACGGCGTGGAGCTCGGCCCGGACGCGGTGCGGATGGCGGCGACGAGCGCCACGCGCGACGCGTCCAACCGCCAGGAGTTCATCGACGGGGTGCGCGAGATCCTCGGGATCGAGCCCGAGATCATCAGCGGGGACGAGGAGGCGGAACTGTCGTTCGTCGGCGCCACGGCCGAGATCGAGGCCGCCGGCGCCCCGCAGGGGGCCGAGACCGCCGGCGGCGCGCCCGTGCAGCGCCCGTTCCTCGTGGTGGACACCGGCGGGGGCTCCACCGAGTTCGTGCTGGGCTACGCCGAGGCCGACGAGGCGGGGGCGGTGCGCGCGGCGCGGTCGGTGGACGTGGGGTGCGTCCGGCTGACGGAGCGGCACTTCACCACCGACCCGCCCGCGGAGGACCAGGTCGCCGCGGCCCGGGCCGACATCGACGCGGCGCTGGAGGAAGCGGCGCGCACGGTGCCGCTGGACGACGCGGCGACGGTGGTGTGCGTCGCTGGGACCGCCACGACGGTGGCCGGTATCGCGCTGGACCTGCCGAGCTACGACGCCGAGCGGATCCACCACACGTGGGTGTCCGCGCGCCGGATGGGGGAGATCTCCCGGGAGCTGCTGGCGATGCCGCACGAGCAGCGCGCCGCGATCGGGGTGATGCACCCGGGACGGGTGGACGTGATCGCCGCGGGCGCGCTGGTCCTGGAGCGGGTGATGGTCCGGACCGGCGCCGGTGGTTTCCTCACCAGTGAACACGACATCCTGGACGGGCTCGCCTGGAGCCTGTGCCTGCCCGATCCCGAGGACGAGGAGAGCGACGTCTCCGGTCCGTAGCCGGGCGGCCGCGCCGGGTTCCCCGTCCGAGAGTGAGACGGATCACTCCTGAGAACGCGCGTGAAACCATTCACAACCGCGCTGAGCTGGACAGAAGAGGTATACCCGCGTTCTACGATGGTCTAAACCTTTCATGTTCGTTCCTTCCTTGACAGGGGAGGCTTGTGAAAGAATGCACAAGCATGGATGGCGGAAGCAGTCCCGGCTAGACAAGAAGAAATAGCTTTCTTTCCCTAGAAAGCCGACAGGAAGATGACAGTCAAAGAAGACTTACCGATTTTCGTACTCCCGGTGGGGAGTGCGAAGCGGGGATCTAAGGCGGATGCGCGATGACCCAGAGCAGGAACTACCGGCTGGTGCACGGTGGCGGTGACGAGTCCGAGATACCGCACGTACTGGTCGTCGGGGGCGGCTATCTCGGGATGCACACCGCGAAGCGGCTGGAACGCAAGCTCGGACCGGGAGAGGCCCGGATCACGGTGGTCGACCCGAACTCCTACATGACCTATCAGCCGTTCCTCCCCGAACTGGCGGCGGGCAGTATCTCGCCACGACACGCTGTCGTCCCACTGCGCAAGGTCCTGAAACGCACACGCGTGCTCAACGGCCGGGTCATCCGTATCGACCACGCCGGGCGCACGGTCGACTTCGAACCCAACGAGGGCGACCCCTACCAGATCAGCTACGACCACATCGTGATGGCCGCGGGGGCGATCTCCCGGACGCTGCCGATCCCGGGACTGGCCGAGTCCGGCATCGGCATCAAGACCGTGGAAGAGGCCGCCTACCTGCGCAACCACGTGCTGGAGCAGCTCAACATCGCCGACTCCACCGACGACCTCGAGGTGCGCCGCAAGGCCCTCAACTTCGTGTTCGTCGGCGGCGGCTTCGCCGGGGCAGAGGCCATCGGCGAGCTGGAGGACCTGGCGCGCGACGCCACACGGATCTACTCCTCGATCGGTATCGACGACCTGAGGTTCTACCTGATCGAGGCGGCGGACAAGATCTTCCCCGAGGTCGGTCCCGAGGTCGGCACGAAGTCGATGAACCAGTTCAAACAGCGCGGCATCGACGTGCGGCTGTCCACGTTCCTGGAGTCGGCCGTCGACGGGCACATCAAGCTCAGCGACGGGACCGAGTTCGACGCGGGCACCCTCGTGTGGACCGCCGGGGTCAAGCCCAGCCCCGTGCTGCAGGCCAGCGACCTCCCGCTCGGCGCCAAGGGCCACGCCGACACCAGCGAGTACCTCACCATCAACGGGGTGGAGAACGCGTTCGCGGGCGGCGACAGCGCCCAGGTGCCGGACGGCAACGGCGGCTTCTACCCGCCCAACGCGCAGAACGCCGTACGCCAGGCCCCGGTGCTGGCCGACAACGTCATCGCGGCCCTGCGCGGCAAGGAGATGAAGCCCTACCGGCACACCAACCTCGGCGCGGTGGCCGGGCTCGGGCTGCACAAGGGCGCGGCCCAGCTCTTCGGCAAGATCAAGCTGACCGGCCGCCCCGCCTGGTACGCCCACCGGGCCTACCACCTGTTCGCGGTCCCCACGTTCAACCGCAAGCTGCGGGTCCTGGCCGACTGGACGCTCGGTCTGCTCCTGCGGCGCGACTTCACCGCGCTGCCGGAGATGGGCGAGCCGCACCAGGCGTTCGAGGAGGCCGCCAATCCCCAGGTCGCCAACGGGCAGCTGCTGCGCCGCGCGAGCTGAGCCTGGCCGGACGACGGCACGGCCGGAGCCCCGACCCGTTCGCGTCGGGCCCGGCCGTGCCGTTTTTTCGTGCCCGGAACCGATGCGAATCCTGCCGAATGCACCAAGACGGGTATGATGGTGGGGCCCCCGTAGCCCAACGGTAGAGGCAGGCCCCCTAAAAGGGTCACAAGTGTCGGTTCGAACCCGACCGGGGGTACCAGGCGACCAGGGACGACTCCCGTGGTCCACCCCGAGCGGCGCCGACGGGCGATGTCCGCACCGCGGTGTTCAGCGCTCGAACTCCAGCAGCAGCTGGAGGTGGGCGAACAGCCGCTCGTTGGACTCCGACAGGTCCAGCCCGCTCACGGACTCCGCCCGGCGCACCCGGTACCGCAGCGTGTTCGGGTGGATGTGCAGCTGCCGCGCCGCCTGCCGCACGTCCCCGAACGCCGTGAAGTAGGCCACCAGGGAACGCACCAGCTGCGACCCGGTCGCCGTGTCGTACTCCACCAGCGCCGTGACCCGCGGGTCACGCAGCTCCGGCACGTTGCGCAGGTGCGCGAGCGTCTCGCTCACCAGCACGCGCGAACGCACGTCCGCGATCGTGGCGGGATTCACATCCACCCGCATGTCGCGTCCCACCGCGTCGAGGATCCGGTCCGCCTCGTGCCGCGACCGCCACACGTCGTCCAGCGCCTCCACCAGGGAACCCACCGCCGCCTGGACCGGAACCCCCAGCGCGTGCTGCGCGGCCCGGACCGTCTTGTGGGTCAGCGCCCGCACCGAGGAGTCGGCGCCGTCGGCCCCTCCGGACACCTCCGGCAGCAGCGCGTACACCCGGCCCCCCAGCGCGGTCGTCAGCGCCGACCGCCGGTAGGCGGCGGTGTGCACCGAGATCAGGTCCACCAGCCTGCGGCGGTTCAGCTCTTGACCGGAGCGGTCCCGCCCGGCCCCCTCCGGGGACCCGTTCCCCTCCCGTGCGGGCGAGGGAAGCGCGAACGCCACCACCAGCGCGGAACACTGCGGGGACACCTCGACGGTGTCGGCGAGCGCCGCCGCCTCGATCCGCCCCTCCAACAGGCCGCTCAGCAGGTCCTCCCGCAGCCGTAGCCCGAACGTCATCTCGCTGCGGTGCCGCAGCATGTGCAGGGCCGTCATCCGCGCCGCCCCGAGCAGCGCCTCCTCCGCGCCGGCCGCCAGCGGCTGTTGGGTCTCCTGCACCCAGATGGTCCCCAACGGCTGCGAACCCGCGTGGATGCCGACCGCGAGGCGCCGGCGGATGCCCAGTTCGGGGCGCTCGTCGATGTGCACCACCTCCTCGCCCGACCGCAGCCGGGAGAACACGCCCCAGTCCCGCAGCAGCGCCAGGTACTGTTCCGGCCCCTGGCGGCCCAGCACGGACAGCTGACGCAGCTCGTCGGCCTCCTCCCCGCCGGAGTAGGCCAGCACCCGGCTGGCCGCGTCCTCGATACTGACCAGACCGCCGGTGAGCGTCGCGATCGTCTGCGCCAGTGAGAACAGGTCCCCGGCCGCGTCCAGGTCGGTGGCCGACGGAAGCCGGGCGTCGTCCAGCACGCCCCGGCACAGGGACTGCAGCTGCTCCCACCGCACGTCCGGACGTACTGACAGCAGCGCGACCCCGCTCTCCCGGGCGACGGTCCGCAACCGTTCCACCGCCTCCTCCGGGAACGGCTGCTGGCCCGGCGTGAGACCGTTCCCGTGGTCACCCGGCGCCGTACTCGCCCGGGTCTTGACCGCGACCGCCGAGGCGCCGCGGCGGGCCGCCGACCGCACCAGGTGCCGCGCCGCGTCCCCCCGCGCCCCGATGAGCAGCGCCAGGTCCAGCGGGCCCGCCTCCGCCTGGTCGTCCGGATCCACGATCACGATGTTGTCCACCCGCACGTCCAACCCCGCCGGGGCGGCCAGAACCCGGACCAGCGGGTCGCCGACGGCGAGCAGGAGCTGACGCAGCGGGATGCCGGGCCCCTCGTCCTCCGCGGCCGTCCCACCGTCCGGACCGGGCGTTTCGTCCATGATCCCTCCGCGTTTGTTCTACCGGCCAAGCCACCGTGTCCAAGAGTGGGCGCTTCCATAACGACACCCGGCGTGTTCGCTCCTAACGTTAGCCCTGATCATCCGCTTTCACGCCAGGGAGGTGCCATGGACGCGGCCACGAACGTCCCCACACCGGCGAACGAACCCGTACTCACGTACGCTCCGGGAACGCCGGAACGCGCGGAGCTGGCCGAACGGCTGGGCAAGATGGCCAGCGAGCTGGTCGAACTGCCGATGGCGATCGGCGGCGAACGCCGCATGGGCGGCGGCGAACGCATCAACGTTGTCCAACCGCACAAAACAGCGCACGTGTTGGGCACCATGGGCAACGCGACCCACGAGGACGCCCGCGCCGCCGTGGATGCCGCGAAACGCGCCGCACCGGCCTGGCGCGCCATGCCGTTCGACGAACGCGCCGCCATCCTGCTGCGCGCCGCCGACCTGGTATCCGGACCGTGGCGCCAGACCATCAACGCCGCCACGATGCTGGGCCAGTCCAAGACCGTCGTCCAGTCCGAGATCGACGCGGTGTGTGAGCTCGTCGACTTCTGGCGCTACAACGTCGCCTACGCGCGCCGCCTGATGGGCGAACAGCCCTACAGCCCGGCCGGCCAGTGGAACCGGATGGAGCAGCGGCCGCTGGAGGGCTTCGTCTACGCGGTGACCCCGTTCAACTTCACCGCCATCGCCGGCAACCTCCCCACCGCCCCCGCCCTCATGGGCAACGTCGTGGTGTGGAAACCCTCCCCGACCCAGCAGCTCGCCGCCGAGATGACCATGCGCGTGCTGGAAGCGGCCGGCATGCCCCCCGGCGTGATCAACATGGTCACCGGCGACGGCCACGCCGTCTCCGACGTCGCCCTGGACGACCCCGACCTGGCCGGGGTGCACTTCACCGGCTCCACGCGCACCTTCCAGCACCTGTGGCGCGCCGTCGGCGAGAACATCGCCACCTACCGCAGCTACCCCCGCATCGTCGGGGAGACCGGCGGCAAGGACTTCATCGTCGCCCACTCCTCCGCGGACCCGGACGCGCTGCGCACCTCGATCGTCCGCGGCGCCTTCGAGTTCCAGGGCCAGAAGTGCTCGGCGGCCTCCCGGGTGTTCGTCGCCCGCTCGGTGTGGGAGCGGATGCGCGACGACCTCGTCTCCGAGGTGGAACAGCTTCCCATGGGCGACGTCACCGACTTCGGCAACTTCATGGGCGCCGTCATCGACCGCCGGTCGTTCGACAAGCTCAGCGGCGTGCTGGAGCGGGTCAAGGACGACCCGACCCTGGAGGTGCTGGCGGGCGGCACCGCCGACGACACCCACGGCTACTTCGTGCGTCCCACCGTGCTGCTGGGCACCGACCCGGACAACGAGGTGTTCCGCGACGAGTACTTCGGACCCGTCGTCGCCGTGCACGTCTACGACGACGAGGACTACGAGCGCATCCTGCACGTCGTGGACCAGGGGTCGGGCTACGCCCTGACCGGGGCCGTGCACGCCACCGACCGCGCGGCGGTGGACAAGGCCCAGGAGGTGCTGCGCTTCGCCGCCGGCAACTTCTACGTCAACGACAAACCCACCGGGTCGGTGGTCGGCCAGCAGCCCTTCGGCGGCGCCCGCGCCTCGGGCACCAACGACAAGGCCGGCTCGGCCCAGAACCTGGCGCGCTGGGCCAGCCCCCGCGCGATCAAGGAGACCTTCGTCCCCCCGACATCCTCCGGCTACCCCCACCAGGGGTAACGAGCGGGTACCACCCGGGGCCCGGGCACCCGTTCGCCCGGGACCCGTACCACCGGTCACACACACGAGGTCGCACATGCTTCGCACATTCCTCCTGGCGGCGGCGCGCTCCACCACCTGCCGCACCCTGGTCGAACGCACCCCCGTGACCCGGGGGCTCGTCTCGCGTTTCGTCGCCGGCTCGACCCTGGAGTCGGCGCTCCCCGCTGTCGCGGACATCACCCGCGACCGCCTCGTCACCCTGGACCACCTGGGGGAGGACGTCACCGACGCCGCCCAGGCGGAGACCACCGTGACCGCCTACACCCGGCTGCTGAAGGAACTCTCCGACGCCGGGCTCGCCGACCGCGCCGAAGTGTCGATGAAGCTCTCCGCCGTGGGGCAGTTCCTGCCCGGGGACGGGGAGAAGATCGCGCTGGAGAACGCCCGGCGCGTCTGCCAGGCCGCCGAGGAGGCCGGCACCACCGTCACCCTCGACATGGAGGACCACACCACCGTCGACTCGACCCTGTCCATCCTGCGCGAGCTCCGCGCCGACTTCGACGGGGTGGGAGCGGTGCTGCAGGCCTACCTGCACCGCACCGAGGCCGACTGCCGCGACCTGCGCCAGGCGGGATCGCGGGTGCGGCTGTGCAAGGGCGCCTACGACGAGCCGGCCTCGGTCGCCTACCGGAGCAAGGCCGACATCGACCGGGCGTACGTGCGGTGCATGCGCACCCTGATGGAGGGGGACGGCTATCCCATGATCGCCACCCACGACCCGCGCATGGTGGCGATCGCCGGGAAACTCGCCGAGACCACCGGCCGCACGGCGGACAGCTACGAGTACCAGATGCTGTACGGAATCCGGGACGCGGAGCAGACCCGGCTGGCCGCCAACGGCAACCGCATGCGGGTGTACGTCCCCTACGGCGACCAGTGGTACGGCTACTTCATGCGCCGACTCGCCGAACGGCCCGCCAACCTCACGTTCTTCCTGCGCTCCCTGGTGAGCAGGGGCTGAGGCCGGGCGTGGCGGACGGCGCGCCCGGCCCGTAACCGGGGTGCTGCTGTCGGGAACCCGGGGCGGGGGACAGTGCGTTAGGTTTAAGGCAGCACGCGTCACGCCCTGGAAAGGCTTGTGAGACATCATGCGGATGAGGAGTTCCAACCCCGCGCTCAAGCGGGTGATGCAGCCCGGTCAGGCCGGATACGGGCAGGCCCACCAGATGCCCTACGGCCAGCCGGGCTACGCGCAACCCGGATACGGTCAGGGCTACCAGCAGCCCTACGCGGGATCCCCCCAGCCGGGCCAGCACCCCGGCGGCACGGCTCCCGGCGGCGGGCGGATGACCATTGACGACGTGGTCATGCGCACCGGGATGACGCTCGGGATGGTGGTGCTGACCGCCGTGGCGAACTTCTTCCTGTTCGACCCCCAGAACCCCGGCCTCGGGATGCTGCTGACGATCGGCGGCGCCCTCGGCGGCCTGGTCCTGGGCCTGGTCATCGCGTTCAAACAGTCCACGAACCCGGCGCTGATCCTCACCTACGCCGCGCTGGAGGGGCTGTTCGTCGGCGGGATCAGCCGCTTCTTCGAGCTGGCGGCGGGAGCGGCCACCGGCGCACTGGTCACCCAGGCGGTACTGGGGACCCTGATCGCGTTCGGCGCGACACTGGGGCTGTACCGCACGGGCGTCATCCGGGTGACGAACACCTTCGTGAAGGTCGTGTCGGCGGCGCTGGTCGCCGCCCTGGTGCTGGTCCTGGTGAACCTGGTGGCCAGCTTCTTCATCGACGGCGGCCTGGGGCTGCGCTCGGCGGGCCCGCTGGGAGTGGTCTTCACCCTCGGGATGATCATCCTGGCCTGCGCCGTGCTGGCGATGGACTTCAAGGGCATCGAGGACGGACTGGCCATGGGCGTCCCGAACCAGATGGCCTGGCACTTCGCCTTCGGTCTCACCGTCACCCTGGTGTGGCTCTACATCGAGATCCTGCGCCTGCTGTGGATGCTCTACGCCATCTTCGGCGGCGAATAAGTCCCCCTCAGACAGCGTGCTCACGCCCCCGTCCGATTCCCGGGCGGGGGCGTTGCGCTGCGGTCGGTGGCGTCGCGATCCGCCAGACCGTGATCCTCGCCGTCCACGGGACCGGGCGGTCATGTGCTCGCGGTGGCCCTGTACCTCGGTTCCCCCGTCGGAGGATTCGCGAGTCCCGAGTCCGCGGACCGGCCTCGAGCCCGTGGAGCTGGCTCATGCGCCGCGATCGGGCCAACGACGGGTGCAGCACCGCATAGACCTCCCATGGGGAGGTCGCTAACATGGCCTTCCTGCTCTCTCTCCTCCCCCAGGAGCTACGACATGAAGGTCCGCTTCGCCCGGTGGCTCAGTTCCCTTTTCCTCGGTATCGGACTGGCACTGGTGCTCTTCGGCATCTGGCTCTCGGTCCGGTACGACGTGGGGACCGGCCTGTCGGCCATCATCCCGTCCCTGGTCGTCTTCGGCTTCGGTCTGGCCTACCGGAGCATGCCCTACTTCACCCTCACCAACGACCGGCTCGTTGTCCCGATCATGCGCGGCCCCAAGGCGATCACCGCCCTACCTCCCCGCGCCCGGATCGACGCGAGCGGAACGCGCCTGGTCATGACCACCGGCAAAAGCCGCATCGTCCTGCCCGTCTACCGCGGCATGGCCCACCCCGACGACTGGGCCGCCCTGCGGAACTCCCTCACACAGGAGCAGGGCACCGAGGCCTCCTGACCGGGCCGGCGCCGTGCCCCGATGATGGGACCCCGGACCGCGAGGGAGCTGGTTCACGTGCTGTGCGGCCTGTCGCCGCTATCGTGACGTGGGAAGGGAACTGCCGTGAGTCGGGATGCGTCAGCCGTGGGCGACTCCACCCAGGGCGAGCGCGGTTTCCTCACCTTCGACCGCGGAGTGGACCGCGTTCCTGCACGCCGCCACTCGCTACCGCCTCTGAAGTGCTGCCCCGCCCGCGGCGCCCCGCCGGTCAACGCTGCCCATCCGGTTCCGCGTCCAGCGCGCGGTACTCCGCGGCGATACGCTCCAAGTGGGGGCGCGCGTCCGCGCCGAAGCGGGCGGTCCCCTCCAAGGCGGTGAACAGGTCCCGGTACGTGGCGAGGTCGGCCGCGCTGGTGAGAGTGGCGGTGGCGGTCTCGGTGCCGACGATCACGGCGTCCTCGTCGTAGATGTGGAAGCCGTGCCCGGGAAACACGCGTACGGGCGTACTCCACGGGATCAGGCCGAGCATGACCCCGGGCCAGGAGAGAGCGCTGAGGAGTGTCTCCGTCTGCTCGGCCATGGTCCGGGCGGAACACGCCTGCCAGCGCAGCGCCCCCTCCGTGACCACGATCCGGTGCCGCGTACCGTCCTCGCCGAGCCGTGCGCGGCGGGTGAGGCGTTCGGTGACGGCCGCTTCGACCTCCTCCTCGGGAAGCTGAACACCGGGAGCGGCCGCGCGGAACACACAGCGGGAGTAGTCGGCGGTCTGCAGCGTTCCCGGTACGAGGACCGGTTGGAACGAGCGTACGAGCGAACCCGAGCTCTCCATCTCTCCGATGCGGCGCTGGAAGTTCGCGACTCCCCGGGAGAGGATGACCCGCGCCGACGACTCCTCGCGCAGCCCGGCCGCCAGCGCGCACAGGTGGTCCCGATCCGCTGCGGCGAGTCCGTAGACCTCGCTCAGGGCCTGCACATCCGACACCGTCGGCACCAGCAGGCCGCGTTCCACCTTGGAGACCTTGGACTGCGAGATCCCGGCGCGGCGGCCGGCCTCGATACCGCCGATGCCAGCGGCGCGGCGGGCCTCCCGGAGCGCACGTGCGAGCCGGGCGCGGTCCGTCGGTCCGTGCCCGGCCTCATGCGACGTTGGCGGTGTCATACAGGCTGGTTGGCTCTCCATTCCTCCGGATGCCGGTTCCACCACCGTTCGAACGGCTGCGCTGCCGCGAGCGCGGCATCCCGCGCGTACTGGTAGGAGACGATATCGTCAACGGGCTCCGCTCCGTGGAACCGCCCTTCCGGGGAGTAGTACATGCGGAGACCGTAACGGTCGTCAACGAGCCAGAAGTCGTGATCGACCAGCCCTTCCGGCTCCGGCTGCTCAGCCAGATCGATGATGTGGATCTCCTCCCCAGCCCGCGCGTTGAGGAGGTAGCCCCATTCGCACTCGTAGCGCAGGTAGTCGCTCAGGGGCGTGCGCAGTACGTGTACCCGGTGGTTCAGGATCCCGGCCTCGTACTCAGCAGTGAGTTGATCCAGCCAAGGCTGTTTGCGTTCGTAGTCGGGGTCTGGCTCCCCCGCGAGATAACGGGCGAAGTCCCCGCCGTCCGCGGCGACCTCGTAGCGGTCCAGAACCTCCAAGCGGAACGCCGAGCGGGTGAGGCGGGACTCGATGTAGTCGCCGAGTTCAGACGCGGTCAGCACGGGCGGCCTCCTGCAACAGGGACTTGGGGATCTCGACCACGGACTCACCTTCCGGCACCGCCAGGCGGGTGTGCTCCTCGGGCGGTAGTTCGTATCCCTGCACGAGGACCGTATCCCGGTCGGTCTCGTACAGAGTGGGGCATGTGCGGCGATCAGGACAATCGCCAGCTATACGCGCCAGCTCCATTGGTCCTCCTGGGGGTCGAAGCTTATCCCATTATGAATGGAATAACTCCGAGTGTCACGAGGGGAATCCGGAGCGAACAAAGAGGGGTTGTCAATCGCGCGTTATTCCATTACCAATGGAATAGAAACTGCCGTCGACAGCCCGGATCGGAAGGAGAACATCCCGTTGGAGCCGCACGAGTACTACGAAGCCCCCGCTGTGGTCGAGTTGGACACGGCTGACGAAGCCACGCTGGGCCGATACGCCGAGGACAGCATGGACCAGGAGCGCTACTTCGAGTAGCGGCCGTTCACCGTGGGGTGGGCTCCTCGCCCCACGGTCGGAAGAGTCGGGAGGCCAGCATGCTCTGGATCGCGGACCGGTACTCGGCCGCTGGACACGGCACCGCTCTGTGGGACTGGCCGACCGCGCCCCGCGTCTCCGCTCAGCAGGGAACCCGCATCCGTACGGCTGTAGCGGAGGACACCGCCATCGCTGTAGTCGGATCCTGCCACGCGTCGGACGCCGAGGTGCACGAGGGCATAACAGCCGTGCGCGCGCGACAGTGGCAGAGGCTCACCCACTGGCCCGGATCGTACTGGGTGATCGCCTGGCACCAGGGAACCACCACGGTCCTTACCGACCTCTGCGGCTCCCGGCCGGTGTACTACACGAGCCACCCGCACGGCTGCGCGTGGTCCTCGTCCGCCCGCTTGCTCGCAGCATCCCACCAGAGGGCACTGGACGACACTGCGCTCTCGGCGCTACTGACCTGCCCCACGGTTCCGGAGATCGTCGCGGAACGCACGACGTTCCGTGAGGTGTACCGCGTTCCGGGAGGCCATCTACTACACGTCACTCCCACAGGCTCAGTGGTGCGGCCCTACGAGCCTCCACCCCCGCACACGGACTCCGGCGTGGCAGCTCCACGCCTACGTCACGCACTTCTCCGAGCCGTTCTCGCACGTGTCCGCAACACCACCGGACCGATCAGTACCGACCTCAGCGGCGGACTGGACTCATCGAGCATCGCGTTGCTCACGGCCCAGGCGACACGCGCGCCACTGTTAGCACTGACCCGAACAACCGGCGCTGAGGACGAGGACCAACGCTATGCCATCGCCTGCGCGGAAGAGTTCCCGAACCTGCACCACCGCGTCGTGCACGACGAGAGGCACGCGCTCTTCACACAACTCGACCGGGTTCCGCCTACAGACCAACTCTTCAGCGACGCGCCACGCTGGGGAACGCACACCTCCTACCACCAGATGATCCGTGCGCACGGGAGCACCCTTCACCTTTCCGGTTCGGGAGGAGACACACTACTCGCTTCCGTTCCCTTCGCCTTGGCCGACCTCACGGCTCCCCCACAGTGGCGTTCGCTCCTCCAGCACGCTCGCGACTACGCCGACACGCGTCACCAAGCGACAGCGTCGGTGCTGTCACGCTCCTTCGCACTCGCGCGCACCTCCCCATCACAAGCGCTCCGCAGCTTTGCCAGCTCCGTGGAGAATCCGGACGGTACGTGGCGCCGCCCCAGGCCCAAAGACCGTCTCACCTGGTTTCCGCCCCCCAGCTTCGCGGCATGGCTCACCAAGGACGCCCAGAAGGAACTGGCGCAGCGCGCCCACGCAGCCGCACAAGCCGCGGCCCGCGATTCAGCTTCCCAGCCCAGCAGCCGCGACCGGGCCTGGGCCGAGCTCCACGAGTACGGGACGCACCACGCCGAACGCCGGGCCCAGTTCTCAGCTGTGGGGGTGTATCTCGACTCTCCGTTCCTGGACAACGAGGTGATCCGCGCCTGCATGTCCCTACCTGTCGCACAGCGGTACTCAACGCATCGGCAGAAACCGCTGCTCGGATCCGCATTGGAGGGCTTGGTTCCTCGTTACGTACTGGAACGCCCTACCAAGGGGAGTCACGACACTGCCGCTTACACGAGCATTCACGCCAACGCCGCCACCCTGCGCCAGATAGTGCATGAGTCACGCCTTGCCGACCGGGGTGTTATCGACCGAAACGCTGTCCGAGATGACCTGGAACGTCTGATTGCAGGCGCCCCCGGTCGGCTGGCGCTGTTCGAGTCCTTTCTCGCCGCCGAGCTATGGCTCGCCCACAACGAAAGGCCGGTAGCCGCACACGGAGGGAGCGACTTCTGACCATGGACGACTCTCTCCGCCCCCACCGGAACGTGTACACGACGTTCACTTCTCAGGGGACCATGCTGCTCGACACACGGGGGCGCGGCCGGTGGTTCGCGCTCACTCCGACAGGAGGGTGTTTCTGGTACCTGCTCTCCCAAGGGGCCCTCCCGAGCGAGGCATCCAGGCGGATCGCCCGGCGCTACGGGGTAGACCCCCGTCGGGTACGCGAGGACATGGAAGCTCTCACCGAACAGCTCCGTCAGCACGGCCTCGTTTCCTCCCCGCAGGAACGGAGGTGGAGGCCGTGGTGAGCGTGCGTATGGTATCCGCCCCCGGACCCGCTCCCCGTATCCGTGACCGGGTCACAGCCTGCGGCGGTTTATTGGCGGCTCTTCTACTGTTGCGCTTCACCCCACTGCGGTTCACTCTCGCGGCGGCTCGACTGGCGAAACGAGGCGCCCGCCGTTCCACCAGCCACACGCGAGCCGACGAGATCGTGGCCGCCTGCCGAGCGGTGAGCCACTGGTATCCCGGCCGGACCGCCTGCCTGGAGATCTCGTTGGCAGTCCTGCTCGCAGCGACCCTGCATCGCCGTTCGGTGGACTGGTGTATCGGTTGCCGGGTCCGGCCCTTCGCCGCGCATGCCTGGATCGAGACACGACTCCAGCCGGTCGGCGAGGAGTGGTCCGGCCAGACGTTCCACCCCACCGTCCGAATCTGAACAGCGACGATATCCGACAGCGGAAAGGACCGAGCATGGTCGAGGTGACCGACGAGCGGGTGGAACGCGCCCTGCGCGCCGTGCCCGAATCCCACTATCGGGGTGCGGACGGACGGGCGGTGCGCCAGCGCACCGACACCGCCACTATCGCCCGCCACCTCCGTCTTCTCGATCCCCACCCGGGGCAACGGGTGTTGGAGGTGGGCACCGGTTCCGGACTGTCCACAGCGCTGCTGGCCGAGACGGTCGGGCCGCGCGGTCACGTGGTCAGCATCGACCTGGAGGAGACCCTGGTGGAACGCGCCGCGCGTCTGCACGTCGCGGCCGGTTACACCAACGTCACCAGCCTCGCCCGCGACGGCCGCCACGGCGCCGCCGAGTACGGTCCCTTCGACCGGATCGTGGCCTGGGCGACCCCCGAGGAGCTACCCGGGGAGTGGCTGTGCCAGGCGGTCGAGGGCGCCCGCGTGCTGCTGCCGCTGCCGCTGGCGCCGGTGGCGTACGCCACCGGAATGCTGCGCGCAACCGTCGGATCCGGTGCGCGCCCCCGCACGGTCCACCTGCACCGGGGCGCCTACGGGCGGATGCACACGCCGTGGCACGTTCCAGTGGAGTCCGGGTCCAGCAACGCTCAAGAGGAAGGGGACTACGTCTCGGCCACCTGGCTGCGCGGCCGCCCCAGCGCCGCCGAACACCTGTTGCGGTCGCTGCGCGCGGCGGAGCACACCGTTCCCAGCGACATCGCGTGGCCCCAGAGCGACCACCTGCGGCTGTGGCTGCTCGCCCGGCGCCCGCAGGGGCTCGTCTCCACCGGTCGCGGCACCGAGATCGGATACGGCGTTGCGCGCGGCTCCCGGATCGCGGTGCACACCTGCGGCCCCGAGGGGGGCGGCTTCCGCGCCGACGCGTCCGGTTCCCCCGCACTGCGGCGGCTGCGCGCCCTCGTCGCCGAGTGGGACCGCTGCGGACGTCCCACCGCCGAGGAGCTCACCGCCGCGCTGCGTCCCACCGCCACCGGTTGGCGGGCACACGTCCGTCTTTCCCACCGGTGACACCACCGCGGTGGTGGAACGCACGGCGAACGCCCCCGGCCGATCCCCGGGCGGGGCGTTGTGCTGCGGTCGGTGGGGGTGCGGGGCGGCGCGAGCCGCCAGACCGTGATCCCCGCCGTGCCACGGGAGCGGGGCGGTCGTCTGCGTGACGTAGGCCGGATACGTGCGAGTGCGTACCCGGTTCCCGGGCTTCTTACGACGCGGAGCGGATGTGCGGCGCCCCTGCCGGACGGGACAGTGCAGGGGTGACAACGCGAACCGATGGAACCTCAACACGACGCGCGTACGTACGGGCGGCCCTCCTCGGTCTCGTGCTGGCGGCCGTCGGCGACGCCGGCCCCGAGGTCATCCGGTCCCACAGTCTCGTGGTCGGCTACGACGGGCCGGGCCACTGATCCACCTCGGGGCGCGGTCCTGCTGATGACCGTGCGCTGGCGGTTCACTCCATTGCTCGCCGTGGCCCTGTCCCTCGTTTCCCTTGTCGGGGGATTCGCGGGTCCCGAGTTCGCGGACCGGACCGTCACACCGGACAGGGTCGTCGAGTTCGCCGCGGTGTGGGCCGATACGGCGTCGTGGCCGGAATTCCAGCGCATCCACCATGGGCACGAAAGGAACGTCGGTGAGTACCACCGCACCGGAGCCGAACCGCGATGTGAGGAACAGGCGGCTGTGCCTCTGTGGCCTCGGGATCGGCGTGCTGGGGCTGGTCGTCCAGTGGATCGCTGCCCCCGAACGGGCTCCCGGGGTTCCCGCCCGGCATCGCTCTCATCCTCGTCCGCGGGACGCTCGTCGCCTTCTGGATCCGGTGGTGGACCCCGGTCTCCGGAATTCTCATATCCGCCTGGATCGTGTCCGGAGGCCTGCTCAGCCAGGAACTCACCGCGAACCTCGCTTCAGGTGAGCCCGGGACCGTCACCGGCAACATCGTCATGTGCGCCGGGTTGGTCGTCGCCGCCGTGGCAGGGGGCATGGCTATGGTCCGCGGCCGTTCCAGGGATCGGGTGTGACGGTCACTCCGGAACACGGGCGTCCCAGGGCCGCGAGTCCGTTCCGGATCCGCGGATGCTGCCGGGCGGTAGCGGCTGTGACCGGTGTTCTGGGTTGTGACCAGCGGACACGTCTGTTGCCTGGAAGGCGTGCCGCGGTGTGTGACGGGGCTCGGGCGGAGCCGCGCGGTGCCGTACCGGTGCCGTGGCTGCCCCTCCTACCGGTCCGGCACCGCGCGGAGGTCCCGGCGTCCGGCGCCGGGCCGCGTCACGCGCGGCGGGTGGTCAGGAGCGCGGTGACGGGACGTTGTTCGAGCGGTTGCGCCAGCGCCGGTCGTACTCCTGCACGATGGCGCGGGCGTAGCCGTGGCTGAGGCCGTGCTCGTCGGCGAGCCAGTTGGCGCGTTCCGAGCACCGCTTCAGCGCGGGCCCCTTGTTAAGCGTGTCGAACCATTCCTGGAGGTCGTGGCCGGTAACGGTCGGGATGCGGTCGAGGAGCTGCGCGTGGATTTCCGGAGAATGGGCTACCGTCAATTGGTACCTCCGAACGTAGGTAGCGCTTACCTGCGACACTGCACCACGCGCCCCACTGGGACAAGGCCCTGAGCAGAGCTTTTACGTTCTGTCCCGTTTTTCCGGTGCCGTTGGCGGCGCTGGGCGGACAGTGCCACCGGCACACCACCGCGACCGGCCGCGACACGCCCCGAGCGGGTGGGACGGCGCGGGTCGCGGCCGGGTGTTCGGGCTCAGCTCAACCGTTCGAACACGGCGGCCATGCCCTGGCCGCCGCCCACGCACATGGTCTCCAGCCCGTAGGTGCTGTCGTGGAACTGGAGGCTGTTGAGCAGGGTGGTGGTGATGCGCGCGCCGGTCATCCCGAAGGGGTGGCCGACGGCGATCGCGCCGCCGTTGACGTTGAGCTGGTTCTCGACGTCGATGCCGAGGTCGTCGGCCGAGGGCAGCACCTGGGCCGCGAACGCCTCGTTGATCTCCACCAGGTCGATGTCGGAGATCGTCATGTTGGCGCGGGAGAGCGCCTGCCGGGAGGCCTCCACCGGTCCCAGCCCCATGATCTCCGGGGAGAGCGCCCCCACCCCGGTGGAGACGACCCGGGCCAGCGGGGTGAGGCCGAGCTGGGCGGCCTTGGTGTCGCTCATGATGACCAGCGCCGCCGCGCCGTCGTTCAGCGGGCAGGCGTTGCCGGCCGTCACCGTTCCGTCGGGGCGGAACACCGGGTCGAGCTGGGAGATCTTCTCGTAGGTGGTCCCGCGGCGGGGGCCGTCGTCGGCGTCGACCACGGTGCCGTCCGGGAGGGTGACCGGGGTGATCTCGCGGGACCAGAACCCGTTGTCGATGGCCTGTTCCGCGCGGTTCTGGGAACGCACCCCGAACTCGTCCTGGCGTTGGCGGGAGACGCCGCGCATCTGCGCCACGTTCTCCGCTGTCTGGCCCATGGCGAGGTAGACGTCGGGGAGTTTCCCGTCCTCGCGCGGGTCGTGCCAGACGGGGGCCCCGCCTTCCGCCCGTTTGGCGGTGCGCTCCTCGGCCTCGGCGAACACCGGGTTCTGGGTGTCGGGAAGGGTGTCGCTGTTGCCCTTGACGTAGCTGCTCACCATCTCCACACCGGCCGAGACGAACACGTCGCCCTCGCCGGCCTTGATGGCGTGGTAGGCCATGCGGGTGGTCTGCAGCGAGGAGGAGCAGTAGCGGGTGAGGGTGGTGCCGGGAAGGTTGTCCAACCCGAGCTGCACCGCGACCACCCGGGCGAGGTTGTAGCCCTGCTCCCCGCCGGGGAGACCGCAGCCGACCATGAGGTCGTCGATGCTGTTCTGGTCGACCTGGGGGACTTTCGCCAGGGCGGCGGACACGAGTTGCGCGGTCAGGTCGTCGGGACGGATGTCCTTCAGCGACCCTTTGAACGCGCGACCGATGGGCGAGCGTGCGGTCGCGACGATGACGGCTTCGGGCATGCTCGCGGTTTCCTCTCTGCCGAAGGGGGCCGGTGGGCCCGGCCGTTGGTTACTCGCACGTTAACCCGTGCGGGGGTGTCAGTGCGCCTCCGGGTGCGGTTGCGCCGGTTCGCCGTTCCCGTCCGTCGCGGACTCGGTGTCGCCGGAGTCGCGGCGGACGAGCGTGGCCCACCGCCCGCGCGGGCCGCGCTCCCGGCCGGCCAGGCTGGCCCCGTTGACCTCGGTTCCGGCGTTCTCGGCAGCAGCGACGGCGGCGCGGTCCACCGGTAGCACGCCGTCGGTTCCCTGCGGCGGCAGGTCCTGCGGGAGGAAGCCGAGCGCGAGGCAGGCCGAGGGCAGCAGTGCGGCGGCGAGGTGGGCGTAACCGTGTTCGGAGGGGTGGAACCGGTCCGGCCCGAACATCTGTTGCGGGTTGTCCCAGAACACGTCGGTGAGGAGGTCACTCAGGGACACGGTGCGCCCTCCGGCCTCCACCACGGCGATGGTCTGGGCGGCGGCCAGCTGACGCGAGGAGCGCCGCGCGACGTGGCGCAGCGGCCACCCGATCGGCCGCACGGTGCCCAGGTCGGGGCAGGTGCCCACCACCACGGCCGTGCCGGCGCTGGTGAGCTCGCCCACGACCTCCTTCAGGTGGCGTACCGAGTCGGCGGGCCGCATCCGGTTGATGACGTCGTTGGCGCCGATGAGGATCACGGCGAGGTCCGCGGGCTGCTCCCGGACGGTGGCGAGCTGGGCGGGCAGGTCCCGGGAGGTGGCGCCCACGACGGAGACGTTGCGCATCCGCACCGGCCGGTCGGCCGCCGCCGCGATGCTGGAGGCGAGCAGGCTTCCCGGCGTCTGCTGGCCGTCGGCGACGGCGAAGCCGGCGGCGGTCGAGTCCCCCATCATCACGAAGGAGACGGGGGGACCGTCCCCGTTCCCGTAGTCGCCGTCCACCGGCGGGGCCGACCAGTGGGTGACGCCCACGACCCTGCGTGCCAGCTTGGCCTGCAGGTAGAGGAGGCCGACGGTGCTGGCTCCCAGCAGGGTCAGGCCGCCCGAGGAGAACATCGTGGCGGTGGCGATTCGACGGGCGCGTACGGCGCGCAGCAGCATCTGTGGCCTCCTCCCCGACAGGTTCCTGGCCGGTGGTGGTACTGGTTCCAACGGTTTCGGGCGGAGCGGCGATTCCATAATGTGTCCCGCCCCCCACTACCCGTGTTCCACTTCTTTCCCTTCGTGACTGTGGTGTTCGCCACAATCGGGTTAAGCTCGGGGAAACGGGCCGTACCAGCCCGTGCGCTTGAGAGCCGCGACCGCGGCCACGGGGGTGGGAACCAGCCCCGTGCGCCGGGCAGATGTGAAAGGGGCTCCGCTGATGCGGACGCACGATTCGTTGATCGAGCTCGTCGGGAACACCCCGCTGGTGCGGATGAACGCGCTGACAGCCGGACTCGCGCCGACCGTGCTGGCCAAGGCCGAGTACTTCAACCCGGGAGGCTCGGTCAAGGACAGGATCGCCCTGCGCATGGTGGAGGACGCGGAGAACAGCGGCCAGTTGCGCCCCGGCGGGACGATCGTCGAGCCGACGTCGGGGAACACCGGCGTGGGACTGGCGATCGTCGCGGCGGAGAAGGGCTACCGGTGCGTCTTCGTCTGCCCGGACAAGGTCGGCTCGGACAAGCTGTCGGTGCTGCGCGCCTACGGCGCTGAGGTGGTGGTGTGCCCCTCCACGGTCGCGCCGGACCATCCGGACTCCTACTACTCGGTGTCCGACCGGCTGGCGGCCACCACACCGGGCGCGTGGAAACCCGACCAGTACGCCAACCAGAACAACCCCGCCTCGCACTACCACACCACCGGCCCCGAGATCTGGGAGCAGACCGAGGGGCGCGTCACGCACTTCGTGTGCGGTATCGGCACCGGCGGCACCATCACCGGCGCCGGCCGCTACCTCAAGGAGATCTCCGGCGGCAGGGTGCGGGTGATCGGGGCCGATCCCGAGGGGTCGGTCTACTCCGGTGGCAGCGGGCGTCCCTACATGGTGGAGGGCGTCGGTGAGGACATCTGGCCCGAGACGTACGACCCGCAGGTCTGCGACGAGGTCCTCGCGGTCACCGACAAGGAGTCCTTCGTGATGACCCGCAGGCTCGCGAAGGAGGAGACGCTGCTGGTCGGCGGCTCCTGCGGGCTCGCGACCGTCGCGGCGCTGCGGGTGGCGGCCACGGCCGGACCCGACGACGTCATCGTGGTGCTGCTGCCCGACGGGGGGCGCGGGTACCTCACCAAGATCTTCAACGACGAGTGGATGGCCGACTACGGTTTCCTCTCCGCCGAGACCGAGGAGGCCACCGCCGGGGACGTGCTCGCCGGCAAGGGATCGGAGCTGCCCGAGTTCGTCCACATCCACCCTTACGAGACGGTGGGGACCGCGGTGGCGATCATGCGCGAGTACCAGGTATCCCAGCTTCCCGTCATCAAGGCGGAGCCTCCGGTCATGGCGGCGGAGGTGGTGGGGGCCATCGCCGAACGCGACATGTTGGACGCCCTGTTCAACTCCCGCGCCCAGCTCGGCGACACCGTGGAGACGCACATGAGCCCGCCGCTTCCCGCCGTGGGCTCCGGCGAGCCGGTGAGCCGCTGCATCGGCCTGCTGGAGAAGGGCGGCGCCGTGGTGGTGCTGATGGACGGCAAACCCGCCGGGGTGCTGACCCGCCAGGACCTGCTGGCCCACCTGTCCGGGTGAGCCCACCCGGCGTTCCACGCGGCGCGCGGTTGCTATTACCGTTTCACTGGTCAGCTACTGGTCGGTAAATGTAGGGGTTTCTGCGTGTCGCGGCTGTTGTCCTGGTTGGTGCGCGCTGTGTGGACGTGGGCCCGACGCAGCGCCGAGACCCGTTCCGGTTCCCGGGCCGCCCGCCGGTTCGCGGGCTACGGCCCGGGAACGTCGATCGCGTTCCCGCACGCCACGATCTTCGGTGAGCCGTGGATCGTGCTCGGCTCACACACGCTGCTCGGCGCGGACATCACACTCACCGCCGGCATGGTGCCCGGACTCGACCTGGGGCCGGACCCGCTGATCCGGATCGGGGACGGGTGCACCATCGGCCGCGGGTCGCACGTGGTGGCGCACTGCTCCATCGAACTGGGCGACAACGTCTTCACCGGTCCCTACGTCTACATCAGCGACCAGAACCACGTGTACACCGACCCCGACGTGCCGGTGGGCCACCAGTGGCCCGCCGACGACCCGGTGCGGGTGGGTTCCGGAACCTGGATCGGCGCGAACGCCGTCGTGCTGCCCGGCGCGCGGCTCGGCCGCAACTGCGTGGTGGCGGCGAGCTCGGTCGTGCGGGCGGGGGACTACCCCGACCACAGCGTCATCGCCGGTGTGCCCGGGCGGATCGTGCGCCGTTACGACGCCGACGCCGGCTGGGTTCCACCGCTGCGCACCCACGAGACGGAGGAGGAGGCGCCGTAGCCCGCCGGAACCGCGCGCCGCCTCCTCCGGGGCGTGAGGTCAGAGCGCCCGGTTGTGGCGAACCGGCAGCGCACCCGGTGCCAGTGCGCCTAACCTGGGCCGCATGACGTTCGACGGGTTTGACACACGCGCGATCCACGCGGGACAGGAAGCCGACGCCGGTACCGGTTCGGTCGTGGTCCCGATCCACCAGACCAGCACCTACGCCCAGGACAGTGTCGGCGGGCTGCGCGGGGGCTACGAGTACTCACGTGCGGCCAATCCCACGCGTAGCGCGCTGGAGGAGTGCCTGGCGGCACTGGAGTCCGGCGCGCGCGGTCTCGCGTTCGCCTCCGGGATGGCGGCCGAGGACACGCTGCTGCGCACCATCGCGGGGCCGGGCGACCACGTGATCATCCCCGACGACGCCTACGGGGGGACGTTCCGGCTGTTCTCCACCGTGCTGCAGCGGTGGGGGGTGAGCTGGGATGCGGTGCCCCAGACCGACCCGGAGGCGGTGCGCGCCGCCATCCGTCCCGAGACCGTGGCGGTCTGGACGGAGACGCCGACGAACCCGTTGCTGAACGTCACCGACATCGCGGCGCTCGCCGGCATCGCCCACGAGGCGGGAGCGCTGCTGGTGGTGGACAACACCTTCGCCTCGCCCTACCTGCAGCAGCCGCTCGCCCTCGGGGCGGACGTGGTGGCGCACTCCACCACCAAGTACCTGGGGGGCCACTCCGACGTCGTCGGTGGTGCGCTGGTGGCCGCCGACGCCGAGCTGGGGGAGCGGCTGGCGTTCCACCAGAAGACCATGGGCGCCATCGCGGGGCCGTTCGACTCCTGGCTGACGCTGCGGGGGGTGAAGACGCTCGGGGTGCGGATGGACCGGCACTGCGCCAACGCCGAGCGCGTCGTCCGGGAGCTGTCCGAGCACCCGGCGGTGCGGGAGGTGCTCTACCCCGGCCTGGCGGACCATCCGGGGCACAAGGTGGCCGCGAACCAGATGTCGGGTTTCGGCGGCATGGTGTCGGTCCGGCTGTCCGGCGGCGAGGACGCCGCGCTGCGGCTGTGCGAGCGGGCGCGGGTGTTCACGCTGGGCGAGTCCCTGGGAGGGGTGGAGTCGTTGATCGAGCACCCGGGGAGGATGACGCACTCCTCGACGGCCGGGTCGGCGCTGGAGGTGCCCGCTGACCTGGTGCGGCTGTCGGTCGGTATCGAGGCGGCCGAGGACCTGCTCGCCGACCTGCGGCAGGCACTCGCCGGGTGACCGGGCGTCCGGCCCGGTTCCCGCGCGGCGGTACAACCGCGCGTCCGGCACGAGCCGGGCGCGTGCGGTTGCTGTCGCCGCACGTGGGGGGAGCGTCGGGCGGGGGTCACACCGTGGCGGTGTGGTGGCTGGGCGGCACCCCGTCGTCACTGTCCCCGTCGGACTCCTCCCGGCCTTCCTGCTCCTCCTGGTCGGGAAACCGTAGCCCGGAGAGGCTGCGGCCGGCGCCCGAGAAGCGGCGCTCGCTCGTGCCGTCCCGCAGGGCGTGGTAGTCGCCGCGGTCATCGCGCTTGATGCCGATGCTGGCGGCGATCAGAACACCGAGGACGAGGCTGAAGAAAGCCACGAGAAGCAGCACGAGAGTACCGAGTATCAGGGGCATTGTTCCCCTCCTCTCTTTTCGTGCGGCGCTGCCGTGGAGCCCGCACGGTAGCGGGGCCCGAGCCCCGGGAGAGTAATGAACCCACTCCGCCGAGCGGTGCTGTCGTCACGTGCCCTGAGCGACTCTTTCCACTGTTCGGCTTTATGCGATTCATTCCTACAAGTCCCACCATGCTGTCTTGTCCAGCGTGAGTCAAGTCTCATGGGTAGAATCATTGGAACCAATCCCACGACCGGTAGGAGCGAGTATGGAGCCCCGGCACCTGGAGATCGCTCAGGAACTCATGGAAGAGATCGACACCGGCCGGTACACCCCCGGGGCGGCGCTGCCCACCGAGGACCAGCTCATGGGTCGGTACGGCACGTCACGGAACACCATCCGCAGGGCCCTGCAGGAGCTGGCGGGCCGCGGCAGGATCGACACCAAACAGGGCAGCGGGAGCAGGGTCCGCTCGTACAAACCCACCACCCACCTGGCCAGCACCCTGCCCGGCATCTCCGACGACGAGCGCTACACCCAGTACGCGGACCGGCTGAAACACGAGCAGGGACTGGAACCGGAACAGCAGCTCCAGGTGCTCGTGGAACCCGCCACCGGCTACCTGGCGAGCCTGCTGAACCTGGACCCCTCCGACGCCGCGGGGTTCGTCGTCACCCGCCGCTGCGACCGTTTCGTGGAGGGCCGGTTGTGGGAGCGGCAGCTGTCCTACTATCCCGACCACATCGCGACGCACACCGAACTGATGCGTCCCGACGACCTGCCGCAGGGGACGAGCGCCGTCCTCGCCGACCTGGGATACCCCTACACCTCCTCCTGGGACGTCGTCGGGGCCCGCATGCCCTCCCTGCGGGACTCCACCCTGTTCGGTCTGGGGCCGGGCATCCCGCTGCTGGTGCACGAGCGCATGTCCTACTCCGGCACCACACCGGTCCGGTTCACCAAGACCCTGATGCCGGCCGACCGCCACCAACTGCTCTACGCCGAGGGGGACATCTCCCCGGAACTCGTCCGGGACGCCACCGACGTCAGCATCTTCGAGCACTGACCCGCAGCGCCCGCCAGCGGCACCGGTGGCGGAGTCACCGCCGCCGACGCAGCAGCTCGCGCACCACGCGGCCCCCGAGCTCACCGCCGTCGGTGGGCACCACCCGGCCCCCGCCGCGGTCGCGGGCCCGCCGCGCGAAGTCCTCCAACCGGGCGTCGCCGGACAGCAGGAACGTCGTCAGCGACGCCTCCCGGCGCGCCATCCGGTCCACCTCGGCCAGGGTCGCCTCCGTGGTCCGGGGCGACGGCGGCCACGCGAACGACACCGAACCGTCCGGTTCCAGGTGGGCCGTCGGTTCCCCGTCCGTCACCACCAGAACGACCGGGTCGAAACCGGGACAGCGGTCCAGGTGGCGCCCCGCCAAGGCCAGGGCGTGCTGCAGGTTGGTGCCCTGCACCGGTTCCCACGCCAGCCCCAGCAGCTCGTGGCCGGGGATCTCCCGCGCGCGGTCGTTGAAGCCGATGACACGGAGCGCGTCCTGCGGGAAACGCGTGCTGACCAGGGTGTTCAGGGCCATCGCCGCCGCCTTGGCGCTGTCCCACACCTCACCCCGCACCATCGAGTAGGACATGTCGAGCAGCAGGCACACCGCCGCGGCGCCGCCGTGTCCACCCCCCGTGGCGGGCGCGAGGTCGTGCGGGTCCAACCGCAGCCGCCCCCGCGGGTCACGCTCGCGTCCGACCGCGTTACGCGCCGCCAGCGCCGCGCCCGTGGAATGGCCGGACGGTTCACCCGCACACCCGCGGATGGCGCTGTTGCGGGGGTCGGCTTCCAGCGCGGCCGTCGCCTCCCGCAGGGCGGCCTCACCCAGCCGGCGCACCGCCCTCGGAGTCAGTCGCGGACGGCGGCGCGTCCCCTCCAGGTAGCCACCCTCGCGTAGCCGCCGCTCCAGACCGCCCAGCCGTGTGAGGTCCTCGGCGGCGGTGTCCCCCAGGCAGCGCGACACCGCGGCCAGGTCGACCCGCTCCAGCGCCGCGTCCGCGTCCTGGGACCGCAGCGCCGCCTCCACCTCCGCCAGGTCGGCGAGTTCCCGGGCCACGGTGGTGGCCGCCCCCAGCCCCAGCGGACTCGGCCCGGTGGTCTCCCGGCCACCGGAGAACGCCAGGTCCGGGCGGCGCGCCCGCAACGCTTCCGACAGCCGCTCCAGCTCTCCCGCTATCCCCGCCTCCTCGGCACCCACGGCGACGAGGCCGCGCAGCTCCGCGTTCCGTTGCGGGGGTACGGACTCCAGCACGCGCCGCAGAGCGGCCGCACGGCGGGCCAGGAGGTCCACCAGCTCGTCGAGGTCGCGCGGCCCCCGCGGGAGGAGGTCGCCGTACTCGGCCAGGAAGGCCGCGTCGTCCACCGACGCCCCCCGGGCGTCGGCCTCCAGCATCCGGGTGAGCGCCGCCAGCATCGCCCGGAAACGGTGCTCCGTGGCGGGGGGCGCCTCGCGCAGGCCCTCCTTCGCTCCGGGGACCCACGCCTCGGCGATCTCCCGGTACACCAGGTCCCACAACCGGTCGAACGTCGCCCGCGCGGCCGCCGACCGCCACCGGTAGTCCGCCAGCGCGCGCAGTGCCGCCGGGACGTCGGCGGGAACCGACCCGAGGCCCACCTCCCGCAACCGCGCGGCACCCCCGCCGTCGGACGACAGCACGGCGCGCTCCTGGCGCAGCGCCCGCTCCAGCAGGGAACGCGCGCGGGTCAGCGTCCCGTCCGGGTGGCCCGCCGAGAGCAACCGCTCCCGCCGCAGGCGCGCCTCCTCCAGCACACCGTCGATGCCGGGGGTGTCCTGAAGGCCGCGGCGGAGCAGTCCGTGCAGCGCCTCCCGCGGGGTGGCGCCGCGTCGCACCCCGCGCCCCAGCTCCTCTAGGGCCAGCGCCGCCAGCCGGTCGAGACCGGAGCCGGGGGGCCGGCCGTACCGGTAACGGTCCATTGCCACTCCTGCGGCTCTCACAGTCGGTAGACGACTCCGTCGTGCGCGGTGTCCCTGGAGAGCTGACGGTTCAGGTACAGCCCCTCCAGAGCGAACTCCACAGCGGCTGCCGTGTGCCCCCGGTCGTGTTCGGCGCTCCCGTCCCCGTCCGCGGCGGGAGTCCGCACCCGACTGGTCAGCTCGGCCAGCTCGGGAACCGGGCCCAGGCGGTCCAGCAGCGTGGCGCTACTGACCAGCGGCCCCGACGCCACCGTGGCCCCGCCGGTGAACACTCCGGTGAGCTCGCCCAACTCCGCGTCGCCCAGGAGGTTCCGGAACGTGTCGAGGGTGGCGCGGCGCAGCAGGTGCGTCAGGATCTCCCGCCCCCGCTCCTCCTCGCCGGCCTCGAACTCGACCCGGTCCCGGAGCGTGTCCACGGCCGGTTCCAGGTCGCACACCCGCGCCACCGGGTGCTCCTCACCGGTGAGGGCGCCGCGCCGCGCGGCCGAGGCCGCCGCGGTCTCCACGGCGTCGGTGCCGAGCCGGGTCGAGACACCGCAACGTTCGTCCACGGACGGCGACTCCCGCACGAGCCGGACGAACCGGGCGGCGATCTCCATCAGGTGGTCGGGAACGTCCGGGCCGTCGTCCACCCGCGCCTCCTGGCGGATCAGGGCCGCCTCCGCGTCGGGATCCTCCGGGTAGTGGGTCCGCACATGGGCGCCGAACCGGTCCCTGAGCGGCGCCACGATCCGGCCGCGGCGCGTGGGGTTCTCCGGGTTGGCGGTGGCGAGCACCAGCACGTCCAGCGGCAGCCGCAGCGTGTGGCCGCGGACGTGGGCCTCGCGTTCCTCCAGCACGTCCAACAGCGCCACCTGCAGTTGGGCCGCCAGCTCCGGAAGCTCGTTCACACCGACCACCCCGCGGTTGGTGCGCGGAACCAGCCCGTAGTGCACGGCGCGCGGGTCGCTGAGGGGGTACCCGTCAGCCAGCCTCACCGGGTCGATGTCGCCGATGAGGTCGCCGACACTCGTGTCGGGGGTGCACAGCTTCTCGTTGTACCGCTCCGTGCGGTGCCGCCATACCACCGGCAGGTCCTCGCCCGCCTCGGCCGCGGCCTCCCGGCAGGCGGGGCACACCGGCGCGTAGGGGTGATCGTTGACGGCGCACCCCGCCACCGCGGGGGTCCACTCGTCGAGCAGCGCCGCCACGGCGCGCAGCAGACGGCTCCTGCCCTGGCCGTGCCGTCCGACCAGGAGCACGTCGTGACCGGCCAGCAGCGCCCGCTCCAGCTGCGGCAGCACCGTCGTGTCGAAACCCACGACGCCGGGGAAGCGCTCCTCCCCCGAACGCAGCCGGGCGTGCAGATTCTGGCGCACCTCGGATCCCACGGAGCGGTGCCGGTGCCCGCTCGCCCGCAGAGCACCGAGGGTCGTGGGCCAGTCGTGCGAAGCATGGGGGGACGTGACAGCAGACACGCGTACAAGTGTAGGGCCAGCGGGAGAACACACCACCGGTTTCGCCCGTGGCTTCCCCGAGATGCGGGAATTCCCCGGGTTGTCGCCGAGTTTCACCCGCCACGACTGGGAGTATGGTCCCCGAAAGACTGTTTCGGCCCGAGATGTGAGGTGGCGACGAGTGGCCACGTTCGGCGAAGCTCTGGCTACGGGTGCCGACCTGGTGAGCGCGGCTGAGCGGGCGGTACTGCGCGCGGTGGCGCCGCTCGACGGGCCCGTGGACCTCCTGTGTTTCTTCGTCTGCGGCGAGGACCCGGACGAGGTGGTGCTCGCGGGGGAACGCGTCATGGCCCACGGCGGGGGCGCCGTGGCGGTGGGGTGCAGCGCCACCGGCGTCATCGGCGAGGGGCGCGGGGTCGAGGAACAGGGGGCGGTGAGCGTGTGGGCCGCGCGGCTCCCCGGCGTGACCCTCACCCCGTTCCGACTCGACGTGGTCCCGGAGGAGGACCACCTCGCCGTCGTGGGGATGCACGAACCCACCCCCTCCGACCGCGCGGCGCTGCTGCTGGCCAACCCCTACGAGTTCCCGGCGCAGTCGTTCGTGGAGCAGTCCACCACCGCCCTGGGAGGGCTGCCGCTCGTGGGCGGCCTCGCCGACGGGATGCGCGGACAGGACTCGGTGCGGCTGTTCCTCGAGGGTGAGGTGGCCGACTCCGGAGCGGTCGGCCTCATCCTGGGCGGCGACAACGTCGTCGGCACCATGGTCAGCCAGGGCTGCCGCCCGATCGGCCCCGCCATGGCGGTCACCAAGGCCGAGGGCAACACCATCGTGGAACTGGCCGGCGCTCCCGCCTACGAGAAGGTGGAGGGCGTCATCAACGCGCTCCCCGAGGAGGAGCAGGAGCTGGCCTCGCTGGGGCTGCACATCGGCATCGCCATGGACGAGTACGCCGAGCGCCACGAACACGGCGACTTCCTGGTGCGCGCCGTCGTCGGCGCCGACCCGGACGAGGGCACCCTGACCATCGGCGACATGGTCGAGGTCGGCCAGACCGTGCGGTTCCAGGTGCGGGACCGCGACACCGCGGACACCGACCTGGCGCAGCGGTTGCGGGCGTTCGAGGAGAGCGCTCCCGGCCGGACCGACAGCGTCCTGCTGTTCTCCTGCAACGGCCGCGGCGTGTCCATGTTCGCCACGGCCGACCACGACGTGCGCGCGGTTCGCCAGACGCTGGGAACGGACAACGTGAGCGGATTCTTCGCCGCCGGGGAGATCGGCCCCGTCGCCGGCGGGAACCACCTGCACGGGTTCACCGCCTGCCTTCTGGCGTTCGCGCGTTAGGTGTGATGTTCTGAGAGGTTGGGAACGCGCTCGGCGGGTGTTCGGCCGCCGATCCCGGTGTGGGGGCGATGGTAGTTGTACCAGTCCAGGAAAGCAGGATAAGCGGCCTGGCGCTCGGCCTCTGAGGCGTAGGGGCGGGTGTAGGCCCACTCCTGGGCCAGGGTCTGGTGGAAACGTTCGACCTTGCCGTTGGTTTGGGGCCGCCAGGGCCGGGTCCACCTCGGCGAGATCCCCAACTCCGAACAGATTTGGCGCCAGGTGGTCTTGGAGTAGGCCCAGGCGTTGTCGGTCAGCACTCGTTGCACGCGCACACCGTGGCCGTGGAACCAGGCCGCGGCCCGGCGCAGGAAGCCGGCGCAGGTCGCGGCCTTTTCGTCGGCCAGGATCTCCGAGTAGGCCAGGCGGGAGCGGTCGTCCAGGGCGGTGTGCAGGAAGGCGGTGCCCGCAGATGCCTTGTTGGGCCGGGCGGCGGCCCGGCCCAGGGCGCGCCATCCCCCGCCGTCGGGGATGCGTCCGAGCTTTTTGACGTCGACGTGGACCAGCTCGCCGGGGCGGTCGCGCTCGTAGCGGCGCACGGGCTCTGCGGTGGCCCGGTCGGTGGCGGCCAGGGGCGGCAGGCCGCGGCGGGCCAGGATGCGATGAGCGGTGGAGGCGGCCACCCGGGTGCGGGTGGCCAGGCGTGCCGGTCCCAGGCGGTGCTTGCGGCGCAGCCGGACCACGTCGTCTTCGGTCTCGGCGCTGGTGCGGCTGGGTTGGCGGTGCGGGCGGCTGGGCCGGTCGGCCATGCCGGTCTCGCCTTCGTCGCGGTAGCGGGCGGCCCATTTGTGGGCGGTCTTGGGGGCGACGTTGAAGCGTTCGGCGGCTTGGCGGCGGGTCCATCCGTCCTGGACGACGCATCGGGCGAGTCGCAGGCGCCCGGTGGGGGTCAGGGGGGCGTTACGGTGGGGCACGAGGGCCTCCTGGAGCGTCGGTGCAGATCTCACAGTCCACACCGGAACCAGAAGGCCCTCTCTTCGTTCAAGGCCTTGCCAGGGCGTGTCGGGTGTTACCAACGTGCCGGAACATCACATCCGTGTCCGGGCGGGGGTTGTTCCAGGAGGCGGAAGCCACGAGGGTCCTCTCGGTCGGTGTCGTTACAGTTGTAGGAGAGTACTGTCCATTGGGTTTCCGGGCGGAGCCGGGAGGCGGGTCCTAGCGAACCGCGACGACGACGGTCGAGACCGCCTTGTCGTGCAGGGTCTGGCGGTTGGGTTCGTCCCACAGCGGCCACAGCAGGTCGAGGAGGTTGCCGGCGCCGCAGGTGGCCATGTTCAGTAGCTGGAAGAGCAGCTCGCGGACGAAGGAGGAGCCGAGTCCGGGCGGCTGGCCGGTTTCCAGTTTCACGAGCCGGATGCCCATGATCCTCTTGCCCCACGTCTGCCCGGACCTGCCGTGCGGGATCCACCGGTAGCAGAACGCCGTTCCGAACATCACCGGGTACATCACGATGACACTGACGATGATCGGGATCATCGCTTCGTCGCCCGTTCCGGCGAACGACTCGGGCCACAGTACGTAGAAGAGCCCCATGGTGGCCCCCAGGGCGAGGACGGAGGTCACCACCATGAGGATCAGCATGAACACGCAGTCCAGCAGGTAGGCGCACACGCGGGTGCCGTATTCCGCGAGTGGTTGGCTGGCAGCGGCGGGGGAGCCGTACGGCGCGCCAGCGGGGTGGCCGTAGCCGCCGTATCCGTAGCCGCCCGGGTAGTCGTATCCGGGGGGCGGGTTGTTCCAGGAGGGGGAAGCCATGGGGGTCCTCTCGGTGGGTTGTCGGGTGACTGTGGGAGGCTACCGCCCGGTCATTCTTCGGGGGCGGGCAGGGCGGAGTCTGCCCGGCGACAGCATCTAGCGTACGCGTACGACGACGGTCGAGATCGCCTTGTCGTGCAGGGTCTGGCATCTGCTGTCCCACAGCGGCCACAGCAGATCCAGCGCGAAGCCGCAGACGCTGCCGAACGCGTTGAGCAGACCCATGATCACCTCGCGGCCGAAGGAGGAGCCGAGTCCGGGCGGCTGGCCGGTCTCCGGTTTCACGAGCCGGATGCCCGTGATCCTCTTGCCCCATGTCTGGCCGGACCTGCCGTGCGGGATCCACCGGTAGCAGAAGTTCACGATCACCGCGAGAAGATAGCTGACCCCTATGAACAGGGTCCTCACATCCTCCGCTGAAGCCTCACCGGGGGGGGGGAGGCGAGTTCTCCGGTGAGGTATCCCAGGAAGATAAGGCCGAAGAACAGCAGGGCGAGGAACACGCAGTCCAGCAGGAAGCCGGCGGCGCGCCTGCCGTAGCCCGCGATCGGCGGGCCGGGCGGCGTGGGGAACCCCTGCGGCGGCATCGCACCGCCCGAGGGCCAGCCGGGATAGCCGTATCCGCCCGGGTGGGGGTGCCCCTGGTACTGCCCGTAACCGGGGTACTGCCCGTATCCGGGTGGCGGGTTGTAGCCGCCGTGGGACTCATGCCAGGCGGGGGGTGGCAATTCCGGGATTCCTCTCGATAGACCGGGCCGTACTCTACGTGAGCCATCGGTTCGGAGAGTATTCCGGAGGCAGCCGTCCACAGCCGTGCGCCCCCGCCGCGGTCGTGCGGCGGGGGCGCGGACGGGGCGGCGGCCACCACCCCGTCCCGCTGGCCGGTGCTGTTACTTCTCGCCGTAGGGAACGGCGTCGATGATGTCGACCGAGATGCTCCCGCCGTTCGGCAAGGTGTAGCTGGTCGTCTCGCCGATCTTCTTGCCGTTGATCGCGCTGCCCAGCGGCGACTTGGGCGAGTAGACGTCGATCGGCGCGCCGCTCTCCTCCCGGGAAGCGAGTAGGAAGGTGATCTCCTCGTCATCACCCTCGAACTTGATGGTGACGGTCATACCGGGGCCGACGGTGCCCTCCTTGCGTGGAGCCTCCCCCACGCGCGCGTTGCGCAGGATCTCCTGGAGCTGCGTGATCCGGGCTTCGATCTTGCCCTGCTCCTCCTTGGCGGCGTGGTAACCGCCGTTCTCCTTGAGATCCCCCTCGGCGCGGGCCTCTTCGATCTTGTCGGCGATCTCGATGCGACCAGGCCCCGAGAGGTGGTCCAGCTCGGACTTGAGCCGGTCATACGCCTCCTGGGTGAGCCAGGTGACGTTGTCATCGCGGGTCTCGGTCACGGGAACTCCCTTGGTACGTCTAGCGGCCGCGGATGTCCACCGGCCGCGGCTGAACTTACGAGATTACCACCGAGCTGTGAGGCCGTACGACCGCGAATCGCGGGCTTCCGGGGGTCGCGGGGGTTGTGGCACCCCTCGGGCCGGAGGGCCGCGAAAGCTCAGCCGTGGCTGTCATCTCGGTTCGGAAACGGGCAGGGGACAGCGCCCGCCGGGGTAACCCCCAGGGGCTTCGGTTTTACTTTGCCGAACCTTGTTCCCTACATGAGGCCACTTCTACCGTCGACGCCTCGCGAACTGTCTCCACTGTGGCGGTGACGTTCCGGTCGTCGGCCGCGACGTCCACCTCGGTCTGGCCGACGTCGACGTGCTGGGCATCACTCGCCTTGATGAGACAGGATACCGGACTGTCCCCACTGACCTGGAAAGTTATGGACGCCTCCTGGTCGGACACGACCTTCCAGGCGACCGTCTGGGTGGATACACCCGTTCCTGAACCGCCGTAGCTCCGCAGCGCCAGACCCCATCCGACAGTGAAGACAATGGCGACGAGAACGCCGATTATGAAGAGGACAGGGCGCTTTCCCTGACTGCGTCCCCCCTCGGGCGTCGTGCCGGAGCGGGGGGCGGATGCGGATGGGCTGTCGGGCATACGGGAATCTCCGAGCGTGGTGACTACGTTGTCCAAGATAGCCCCGGTTCGAGCGGCCCCCGTCCCGCCCCCGCGACACGCTCGTCTCACGCGTGTTCCACGGCCCCAGGAGTGGGGAGCTCGCCCCGGGGACACGTCAACGTCCGCGACTATCCAAGGGGATCTGTCCGTTGTCTGAGCGTTTGCGGCTCATGTCTGTCCATGCCCACCCTGATGACGAGTCGAGCAAGGGCGCCGCCACCATGGCGCGCTACGTGGACGAGGGCGCCGAAGTGCTTGTCGTCACCCTCACCGGAGGTGAGGCCGGCTCCATCCTGAACCCCGCGATGGACCGCCCGGAGATCCGCGACAACATCGCCGAGGTGCGCCGCAAGGAGATGGCCGAGGCACGGCAGATCCTCGGGGTGCACCAGGAGTTCAGCGGTTTCGTCGACTCCGGCCTGCCGGAGGGCGACCCCCCGCCCCCGCTCCCGGAGGGCTGCTTCGCGGTCCAACCCCTGGAGACCGCGTCCGAGCCCCTGGTCCGGTCGGTGCGCTCCTTCCGCCCCCACGTCATGGTGACCTACGACGACAACGGCGGTTATCCCCACCCGGACCACATCATGACGCACAAGGTCTCCGTGGAGGCGTTCGACGCGGCCGGCGACCCGGACCGTTACCCCGAGAGCGGCGAGCCGTGGCAGCCGCTCAAGCTGTACTACCACGTCTCGTTCCCGCTGGCCCGGTTCGAGAGTCTGGCCACAGTGCTGCACCAGCACGGTATGGAGAACCCCTTCGCCGACTGGGTGGAACGCATCCAGGAGCGGAACTTCCCGCAGTGGGAGATCACCACCCAGATCCAGTGCGCCGACTACTTCGAGACCCGCGACCGCGCCCTCATCGCGCACGCCACCCAGATCGACCCGAACGGGTTCTGGTTCGCGGTCCCACGGGAGATCCAGCGCGAGGCCTGGCCCTACGAGGACTACCACCTGGCGCGGTCCGTGGTGGACACCAGCCTCCCGGAGGAGGACCTCTTCGCCGGGGTCGCAGAGGACGTGCGAACATGCAACGTGTGAGGTTCCCCGCCGCCTGACCGGCACCCGCCGCCGGGGTGGTGGGCGTTCCGGCGGCGACACCGCGTTCCGCCCCGCCACCGGGGCGGAACGCGAGCCCCGCTGACACCCCCGCTGACGCGGCGGGTGCACTGACACCACCGGAAAGGAGGAGGGCACCGCCTCCCCGCGCTACGGGAGGGGCGAGCCCGCACCATCGATGAGCGCCGCGGTTCTTCTCGCTGACACCGACACCCCCACCGACCTGGTCACTCCGGGCGTGCTCGGTTTCCTCGTCGTGGCCTTCGTGGGGGCCGTGCTCTACTTCCTCATGAAATCCATGGTCGGCAAGCTCAGCCGCGTCCGGGACGCGGACACGGACGCGGGCGAGGGCACCGGCGACGGCACCGCCGCGGTCGCGGAGGACGCCGCCGCGGACGGCGCCGCTGCCGCGGAGGCCGACTCCGAGGGGTGGTCCGGCCGCACAGGCCGGGACGGATCCTAGATCGGCCGGGGACTGGCTCCACCCGCCGGTGTCACAACCACTGTGGTCGGGCAGAGTGGGGACATGTCCAACCGTCTGACTGAGGCAACGAGCCCCTACCTGCTCCAACACGCCGACAACCCGGTGGACTGGCACCCGTGGGGCCAGGAAGCCTTCGACGAGGCGCGGCGGCGGCAGGTTCCCGTGCTCCTCTCGGTCGGCTACTCCGCCTGCCACTGGTGCCACGTCATGGCCCACGAGTCCTTCGAGGACGAGGCGACGGCGGAGATCATGAACGCGCGGTTCGTCAACATCAAGGTGGACCGGGAGGAACGCCCCGACATCGACGCCGTCTACATGGAAGCCACCCAGGCCATGACCGGCCAGGGCGGCTGGCCGATGACCGCGTTCCTCACCCCGGAGGGCGAACCGTTCTACTGCGGCACCTACTTCCCGCGTGAACACTTCCACCGCCTGATGGACGGGGTCAGCCGCGCCTGGGAGCAGGAGCACCAGGGCGTACTGGAACAGGGGCGCCGGGTGGTCGAGGCGCTCAGCGGCCCCCGGTCCCTGGGAACGGGCAGCGCTCCCGGAGCCGAGACCCTCGACGCCGCGGTGACCCAGCTGGAACGCGACTACGACGACGCCAACGGCGGGTACGGAACCGCGCCCAAGTTCCCGCCCTCCATGGTGCTGTCGTTCCTGCTGGCCCACCACCGCCGCGTCGCGGGCCGCACCGGCGCCGACACCGCCAGCCTGCGGATGGCGACGGGAACCGCCGAGGCCATGGCCCGCGGCGGCATGTACGACCAGCTCGGCGGCGGGTTCGCCCGCTACTCGGTGGACCCGCACTGGACCGTGCCCCACTTCGAGAAGATGCTCTACGACAACGCGCTGCTGCTGCGTGGCTATACCCGCCTGTGGCGCTCGACCTCCGACGGCATGGCGCGCCGGGTCGCGCTGGAGACCGCCGACTGGATGGTGCGCGGGCTGCGCACCCCCCAGGGCGGGTTCGCTTCCGCGCTCGACGCCGACAGCGAGGGCGAGGAGGGGCGCTACTACGTGTGGAGCCCGCAGACGCTGCGCGAGACGCTCGGGGACGAGGACGGCGCCTGGGCGGCCGACCTGTTCGGGGTGACCGAGACCGGGACGTTCGAACACGGGGCCTCCGTGCTCCAGCTGCGGGCCGACCCCGAGGACTGGCAGCGCTACCAGCGGGTCCGGGCCGCGTTGCTCGCCGCCCGCGACCAGCGGGTGCCGCCGCAGCGGGACGACAAGGTCGTCGCCGCCTGGAACGGGCTCGCCATCGCGGCCCTCGCCGAGGCGGGAGCGCTGTTCGACCGCCCCGACCTGGTGGAGAACGCCCGCACCGCGGCTGAACTGCTGTGGGAGGTCCACCTGCGGGGCGGCCGCCTCCTGCGCACCTCCCGCGACGGCACCGCAGGCGACAGCGCCGGGGTGCTGGAGGACTACGCCGACGTGGCCGAGGGGATGCTCGCGCTGCACGCCGTCACCGGTGAGACGCGGTGGGCCACGACCGCGGGAGCACTCCTGGAGGCGGTGCTGGAACACTTCCCCGACGGGGAGGGCGGGTTCTTCGACACCGCCGACGACAGCGAGGCCCTGTTCAACCGGCCGAAGGACCCCACGGACAACGCCACTCCGTCCGGGCAGTTCGCCGCGGCGGCCGCGCTGCTCACCCATGCCGGACTGACCGGCTCGACCCGCCACCGCGAGGCCGCGGAACGGGCACTGGCGCCGGTGGCCCTCCTGGCCGAGAAAGCCCCCCGCTTCGCCGGGTGGGGACTGTTCGCCGCGGAGGCGCTGCTCACCGGTCCGCCGGAGGTCGCGGTGGTGGGAGCCGCCGGGGACCCCGCCACGAGGGAGCTGCACACCACGGCACTGCTGCACGCCCCCGGCGCCACCGCGATCACCCGCGGGGACGGGGACGACGATGGCGGCATCCCGCTGCTCACCGGCCGCACCCTGGTGGACGGCGCCCCCGCCGCCTACGTGTGCCGCGACTTCACCTGCGAGCTTCCCGCGACCACCCCGGAACGGCTCGCGGAGCAACTCGCCCGGGTGTGACACCGACGGGGCGGGCGGGTTCGCGCCCGCCCCGCACCCGTCGCGGCGCGTGCCGAATCCCGTTCGCGGTGACGATAGCCAGTAACGCGGCCTACCCTGGACAGGTCCGTGCCCTTTCCCGCGGCGTCCGCCACCGGGCCGCGGAGCGGGGTACGGGACCCGGTTATCCCCCTCCGCACCACGGCGGCGAAAGGTGACGTCTCATGGGGTTGCGCAATCCCCTCTACTGGCTGTACGAACGCCGGCTGGAGCGCGAACTCGGCGGTTACGATACCCCTCGGCACGTCGGGGTCATCCTGGACGGGAACCGCCGCTGGTCCCGCAGTAGCGGCCACAAGGACGTCCAGCAGGGCCACCAGGCCGGAGCCGACAAGATCTTCGACTTCCTGCACTGGTGCGACGAGGTCGGGGTGCACGTGGTCACCCTGTGGCTGCTGTCCACCGACAACCTGATGCGCGCCCGCGAGGAGGTCGAACCCCTGCTGGGGATCATCGAGACCACCGTGGGGCGGCTGTGCGAGGAGGGGTGGAACGTCAACCCGGTCGGCGCCCTGGATACCCTGCCCGAGTCCACCGCCCGGGTGATGAAGGAGGCCGAGGAGACCACCTCCGACGGCTCCGGGTTGGTGGTGAACGCCGCGGTGGGTTACGGCGGCCGGCGCGAGATCGCCGACGCGGTGCGGTCCCTGCTGTACGCCGAGGCGGCCAACGGCACCACCATCGAGGAACTGGCCCAGCGGCTGGACCTGGACGACATCTCCCGGCACCTCTACACGCGCGGCCAACCCGACCCGGACCTGCTCATCCGCACGTCGGGGGAGCAGCGCCTGTCCGGGTTCCTGCTGTGGCAGAGCGCCCACTCGGAGTTCTACTTCTGCGAGGTCTTCTGGCCCGCCTTCCGCAGGGTGGACTTCCTGCGCGCGTTGCGTTCCTACGGGGCGCGCAACCGCCGCTTCGGCTCCTGACCTCCCGTTACACGCCTTTCGTCGACGGCTGTTAACGCGCCATCCCACGCATGACCCTTGCTCTTTCCGGCGATACGAGTACTGTCGGTCCCAGTGGCCGGTTGTGCGCCGGTCACTCGGGAGGCCCCGAGCTGTGAGGTCCTATTGACGGAACTTCGCGCGAGAAGGGCCGGGACCGGCCCTCGCGGGGCCGGTCCCGGACCCTGGTATCCCGTGCGAACCGGGCGCCCCGGCGGCGCCCGAGGGGAGAACGCGTGGCTAGTTCCTCGACGTACCGTCGCGACCCGAAAAACCCTGTCTCCTCGGTTGGGACGGGGGAGCGGCGCACCTACGTGCTCGACACCAGCGTGCTGTTGGCCGATCCCGTGTCGATGACCCGTTTCGCCGAGCACGCGGTGGTTCTGCCCATCGTTGTGATTACCGAGCTGGAAAACAAGCGCCACCATCCGGAACTGGGCTATTTCGCCCGGGAAGCGTTGCGCCGGCTGGACGACCTGCGGCTGGCGCACGGCGGGCTGGACACCGACGTCCCGGTCAACGACCAGGGCGGAACACTGCGGGTGGAGCTCAACCACAGTGACGACTCCGTCCTGCCGGCGGGGTTCCGGCTCGGCGACAACGACACCCGCATCCTGACCGTCGCCGGAAACCTCCGGTCCCACGAGGAGGTCGTCCTCGTCAGCAAGGACCTCCCGATGCGGATCAAGGCGTCCTCCATCGGCGTGGCGGCGGAGGAGTACCGCGCGGAACTCGCGATCGAGCACGGGTGGACGGGCATGGCCGAACTCGACGTGCCCGCCCACGAGGTGTCGGAGCTCTTCCGGTGCGCCAGCGCCGACATCGAGGCGGCGCGGGACTTCCCGTGCCACACCGGGTTGGCGTTGCTGTCGGAGCGCGGCAAGGCCCTGGGGCGGGTACTGCCGGACAAGTCGGTGAAGGTCGTCAAGGGGGACCGGGACGTTTTCGGGCTGCACGGGCGCAGCGCCGAACAGCGCGTCGCCATCGACCTCCTCACCGACCCCGAGGTCGGCATCGTGTCCCTGGGCGGCCGGGCCGGTACCGGGAAGTCGGCACTGGCACTGTGCGCCGGCCTGGAAGCGGTACTGGAACGCGAGGAGCACCGCAAGGTGGTCGTGTTCCGTCCCCTGCACGCCGTGGGCGGTGAGGACCTGGGCTACCTGCCCGGCAGCGAGTACGAGAAGATGTCGCCCTGGTCGCAGGCGGTGCACGACACCCTGTCCGCCGTCACCAGCCAGGAGGTCATCGACGAGGTCATGGACCGGGAGCTGCTGGAGGTGCTGCCGCTGACCCACATCCGGGGCCGCTCCCTGCACGACTCCTTCGTGATCGTGGACGAGGCGCAGTCGCTGGAACGCGGGGTGCTGCTGACCGTGCTGTCCCGACTGGGGGAGAACTCCCGGGTGGTGCTCACCCACGACGTCGCCCAGCGCGACAACCTGCGGGTGGGGCGCCACGACGGGGTGGCCGCCGTCATCGAGAAACTCAAGGGCCACCCGCTGTTCGCCCACGTCACCCTGACCCGGTCGGAACGCTCACCCATCGCCGCGCTCGTGACCGAGATGCTGGAGGAGTGACCTCCCGGGCGCTGTGGGGATGAACCCGGGTGGTGGTTCATCCCCACGCCACCGCGGGTTCGGCCGCGAGCCACCGCCACCCGGTACAACCGGGTCCGTCCCGGATACCGGAGACGAGGAGAACGCGACCATGCCCAGCTTCCGCCCCCGCCCCCCGTCCCGCCGCGGCCTGCTGCGGCACGGCGCCGTCGGCCTCGGCGCCGCCGCGCTCGGCGGCGTCAGCGGCGCCCCCGTCCTCGCGCAGGGCAACAACCGTCCGACGCTGACCCACGGGATCCAGCTCGGCGACCCCCGCCCGGACGGCGCCGTCGTCTGGACCCGGGCGGACCGGCCCGCCCGAATGGTGGTGGAGGTCAGCGACACCCCCGACTTCACCGACCCGCGCACGGTACGGGGGCCGCAGCTCACCCCGGACAGCGACGGCACCGGCCGGGTGCGGATCACCGGGCTCGACCCGGGCCAGCGGGTGCACCTGCGGGTACGCGCCGAGTCGGGCCGGTACACGAGCGCCGCCACCCACGGCACGTTCCGCACGGCCGGCGGGGACAACGACACGATCCGCTTCCTGTGGTCGGGCGACGTCGCCGGGCAGGGCTGGGGCAGCAACCCCGACCTCGGCGGCATGCCGATCTTCACCGCGATGGCCGACCGCGACCCCGACTTCTTCCTGCACAGCGGCGACGTGTGCTACTCGGACGCTCCGCTGCGGGAAAGCGTCACACTTCCCGACGGGCGGGTGTGGCGCAACGTCGTCACCGAGGCGAAGGCCGCCCCCGCCGAGACCCTGGACCAGTTCCGCGGCCAGTTCGCCTACAACCTACTGGACGACCCGCTGCGCGACTTCGCCGCCCGGGTCCCGCAGATCGTGCAGTGGGACGACCACGAGGTCGTCAACAACTGGTACCCGGGCGAGACCCTCCCACCGGACAGCGGCTACACCCAGCGCGACGTGGACGTGCTGGCGTCCCGCGCGCACCGGGCGTTCCACGAGTGGCAACCCATCGTCCCCGCCGAGACGGTGGACGGCCGGATCTACCGCGCCATCTCCTACGGGCCGGACCTGGACGTGTTCGTCATCGACATGCGCCCCTACCGGGACGCCAACGCGGACGGTACGGCACCGTCCCGCAGCATCCTCGGCACCGCGCAGGCGGAATGGCTGGTGTCGGCGCTGGCCGCCTCCACCGCCACGTGGAAGGTCGTCGCCTCCGACATGCCGCTGGGACTGGTGGTGCCGGACGGCGACGACGTGGAGGCGGTCGCCAACGGCCTGCCGGGCCGGCCGCGCGGCAGGGAGCCGGAACTGGCCGCGGTGCTGCGCGGGCTGCACCGCCGCGGTGTGTCCGACGTCGTCTGGCTCACCGCCGACGTGCACTACACCGCCGCGCACCACTACTCGCCGGACCGCGCGAGCATCCCCGACTTCTCCCCGTTCTGGGAGTTCGTGTCCGGCCCGCTGCACGCCGGCGGGTTCGGCCCTTCCGAACTCGACCCCACGTTCGGGCCGCGGCAGGTGTTCGCCCACGGACCGCCGCGCCAGAACGCCTCACCCATGGAGGGCGGGCAGCACTTCGGTGAGGTGGAGATCGACCGTGCCAGCAAGGAGCTCACCGTCCACCTGCGCGACGGCAACGGCGACGCGCTCTGGAGCCGCACCCTGAGGCCGGGGGCCGGCACCGGATGAACCGGCGCCCGCCGAACAGAGCCTAGCTTCGCCGTTCCATCCGGTGGCGGCGCAGCGCCAGCACCCCGGCCAGGGCCACCACGCTGGCCGCCACCCCCAGAGTGAGCGGCCAGCCCGGCGTGGCGGAGCCGCCCTCCCCGCCGCCGGAGTCGGTCACGGTGAACGGGCGCGGGTACCGCCCGCCGAGGGAGAACTCCTCGGCGAGGGTCTCGGCGAACGCGGCGGCGATCTTCACCTGCCCCTGCCTGTTGGGATGCGTCCCGTCGCTGGTGTCACGCCGGGCCGTGTACCCGGTCGCCGCGGCGATGTCGACGACGGCGATGGGCGAGGACACGGTGGCCATGTCGCGCGCGACCGTGCCGATGCGCCGGTTGACCTCCGCGAAGTCCCGCGCGAACCGGGGGTCCTCCTCTCCCATCAGGCTGGGGGTCAGTCGCGCCAGCGCGAACCCCACTCCGGGGCGGGCGGCGCGGGCGTCGGTCAGGTAGGCCCGCAGCTCCTCCTCGACGCGCTCGGGGGACGCGTCCGGCTGCACCAGGTCGTTGATGCCCAGCAGCACCAGGATGAGGTCGGGGCTGTGCTCGCGGACGTCGCGCCGGATCGTGGTGCGCGCGTCGGCGAGGGTCCGTCCCCAGATCGCGTTGTGGTCCTGGTCGAAGTCCGGGTCGCGGTAGCCGGAGTCGGACTCGGGCGATACCTCGTGCTTCTCGGAGCCGGCGGAGGTGTCGGCCACCTTCCGGTACGGGCCGACGAAGTCCACCCGGGGTTCCTCCGGGGCCAGGTGGCGCCACAGGTGGTACCGCCACGTGTAGTCGCCGCGTGCGCCCTGGGTGATGGAGTCCCCGGCCGGCATGATCCGGTACGCGGCGGACCGGGGGGCCGTGTCCGCCAGCACGGGGGTGTGCGCGAGTACGCACAGCAGCGCCGCGGCGAGCGGCGGGGTGAGGAGACGCGGCACACGGCCGCGACGCGTGGGCACGGTGCAACCTCCACGGTGAGGACGGTGGCCGGATGCTCGGCGCCGCCGTTCGCGTGCTCCCGGGGCGGGAGCCGGACGCGGCACGGGGCCGACGGGACGGAGCGGGTTTCCGCCCGGCAAGAGCCGTCCCGGTTCCGGCCACGACGGTAACCGTACCCGCAACGCGGCGCGCCGCCGGTGCCATTCCCCGCGGGGTGCCGCGTGCCGACGCGGACAGGTCCTGGGCGTCCCCAGCGCGGTCGGGCCCGTGCTACTCCATCTCGCGTATCCGCTGTCCGAGTGCGCGCAGGCGGCGGATGTGGCGTTCGTAACGCGCGCCCGCGTACACGAGCAGCACCCCGACGGCCCCGAGCGGTATCCAGTTCGGCAGCGCCAGCACCATGTCCCACAGCGGCGGTCCGGGGGTCTTGGCGGCGAGCGGCAACAGGGAGACCGCCCCGACCAGCAGCGGGGCCTGCAACCGCCGCCACGCCCCCACCAGGGTCACCACCAGCCCGGTGGTGCCCAGCAGCGCCACCCGCCACAGGGTGCCGTCACCGAGGAGGGCCGCCACCAGTCCGGGCGCGAGCAGCAGCGCCAATGGCGCGCCGTAGCTGACCCAGGTTCCGGTGTCCGGGCGGCGGCGCCGCAGTTCCCATCCCGCCGCCAGTGCCGCCAGCGCCGGAACCGTGGTGTAGGGCTCGGGCGCGCTCACCCGCATCCACCCGAGGAACAGCCAGAGCGCCCCCAGCAGCAGGACCGGCCCGACCGCACCGAGCCACCACCGGCCCGGACGGGGCGCGTTGGCCAACGCGATCACGCCCGCCGCAGCGAGTGCCGCACTGGTGAGCTCCAACCGGGCCGATCCGGCCAGCGTCAGCACGATCGCGACCACCGCCAGTACCCCGGCGGCGACCTCCGCGGGAAGCGTCACCCGCCGCTGCAGCCGCACCCCGCCCAGCACCGCGGTGACACCCGCAACCACGACGAGCGGCGCGAGTGCCGCCACCGCGGCCGGCTGGCCCAGCGCCAGCGGCGCGGCCAGCGCGAACCCGCCGGCCGCCAGCACCGCGCTGGCCGTCGCACCCGCCGTGAACACGACCGTGCGCGCCAGCGCCGCGGCGACGGCCGCGAGCACCGTGGCGGCGGCCAGTGTCACCAGGGTCGCCGGCGGTGTCGTCAATCCCCAGGCCGCGGCCAGGGTCAGTGGCGACAGCGCAGCGCCGCCGCACACGGCGGCGAGCCGACTGTTCCCGCTGCGGGCGCCGAGCACCGTCAGGAGGGCGGCGACCAGCAGCACCCCCGCCAGCGCGGCCGGGTACGGCAGCCCGGCCACGCCGGGATCACCCGCGTCACCGATCCGCACGGCCAGCGGGAACGGCACCAGCACCGGCACGGCCAGCACCGCGGCGGCGCGCGGCAACCACGAACGCGCCCACACGCGCACCCCCAGCAGCACGGTGGCCGCCACCGTGGCCACGGTCGGCAGCAGCCCCGCCGGGGGGAGAACCACCGGGGAACCGCCGGCCCCCGCCGGGCCGAGGGCCACGGTGGCGGGACGCGTCACCGCGTCCCAGCCGGCGGGCTGCCAGACGGCGCCCACCCACGTGTAGGGAGCCAGCAGCAGTGACACCAACGGGACGAGCACGTAGGCCAGCGCGCCCGCCGCCACCAGCGCCGCCGCGCCCGTGGCCAGCCAGCGCGGCCACGTCGGGAGCGCGCGGGCGAACGTCAGCAGCAGCAGTCCGCACACCGCCGCGACCAGGCCGCCGAGGCCGGGTTCCCCCGGCGCGGCGAACGAGCTCACCAGCAGCAGCGTGACGCCAGCCGTGACGAGTCCGCCGCGCTGGGCGGGGCGGTCCGACAGCGCGCGCAGCCGCACCAGTCCCGCGATGAGCGCCGCCGTCGCCAGCCCCGTGAACGGGTGCCAGCGCGGGTCCGGCGCGAAACCGGCGTGCAGCAGGGCGCCGTAGCAGGACAGCGTCACCAGCCCGGCTCCCACCCCCGCCAGGTAGGCCAGGACACGCGCGACCCCGGCGGGGGTGTGGCCCCGTACGGCCCCCGCGGGGACGGCGGCCAGCACGGTCAGCGACACCAGCACCAGCAGGGTCGCCGTGGGCGTGGCGGCAGACCACCCGGAGGCGAGGGCGGTGGTGAGCGTCCCGGTCGCCACCAGGGCGTACGCCCCGGTTCCCGAAGCGGCGGAGGCGCCGGCGAACAGCAGCCCGGAGGTCACCACCAGGGCGCCGAGCGCCGCCCCGTAGCCGGTGTCGAGGTTGACCAGCGCCACCGGAACCAGCACCCCGGCGGCGGAGCAGCCCCAGGAGAACAGCCGCTGCCCCTGGCCGCTGGTGCCGTCGACCATGGCGGCGCACCACGCGAGGGCCGCCACGGCGGTGCCGCACGCCGGCAGCAGCAGCGGCAGGGACGCGTCGGTGAGGAGCGTGGGCAGCACGCGCGGGGTGCCCCCGTGCTGCCACGGGGCCGCCAGTACCGGCACCGGCCCGGTCACCACCGCGGCGAGCCGGTCGGCGAGGGCGGTCAGGGCGCTTCCCGCCACGGCTGCGGCACCACCGAGCAGCCACCACCGGGTGTGCCTCCCGGCCGTACGGGTGGCCACGGTCAGCACCAGCACGGCGGAGACGGCGGCGGCGAGCGCGAACAGGTCCCGCCCCCAGGCGGCGGCGAACCCGAGCGCCAGGGCCGCGGGGATCACGGACGCGCCGTCCAGCGCGGTGACCTGTTCCGGCCGTCTCCCGGCGTGCGCGAGCGCTGCCGCGGCACCGACGGCGAGCGCGGCCACGGTGAGCAGTGCTCCCACGAACGCGGGAAGCGGCGCGCCCGCGTGGACGAACGACGCCACGGTCACCCCGGACGCGCACGCCACGGTCGCCGACGCGCCCGCGGCGGTGGTTCTGGGGCCGGGCCGGGCCACCGCTGCCCCGGCACTCGCCACCGTCAGCGCCCCGAGCACCGTGATGGTGGCGACCGGCCCGCTCAGGGCGGCGGCCACCGCCAGGACGGCCACCGTCGCGGCCGTGACGATGCCGGTGACAGCGCCGCGGCGGCCCGCGACCGCCCGTTTGGCGAACACGGTGATGCCCGAGCCCACGATCGGCCGGTCCGAGCCTAGCTCGGCAACGGAGGCGGCGGCGAGCGCGGCGACGGCGGTCGCGGTCAGGACGGCGATCGTGGCGGGATGGGGGAGCCAGACGGCTCCGATGAGGGCCGCACTCACGCAGCCGACGATGCTGGCGGGAATCCCGACCCGCCGTCCCTCCAGGACGGCTCCGGCCGCGACCAGCGGTACTGCCAGCAGCAGGGCGGCGGCGGTGCGCGGACCGTCCGGTTGGTCGGCGACGAGCGGTGCGACCGCGTGCTCTTGCCAGGGGGCCGCGAGGTGGCGCAGGTGGTCCACGGTGGCGTGTGCCAGCAGCGGCAGCGTTCCCGCGGCCGCCACCGTCGCCGACAGCGCTGCCACGGCGAACGCCCCGACCCGCACGGGGGGAGCGAGGCTGGGATGGTGCGTGGCGACCACCAGCACGGGAAACACCACCAGGGCCGCCGCCAGGGTGAACACCCCGGCACCGGCCGTGCCGGCCGCGACGAGCGTTCCCGCCAGGGGAGCGGCCACGGCCGCGTCCAGAGCGCGCACCTGGTCCTGGCGGGCGGGGAGGGGCGGTTCGGGAGCGGCGAGTGCTGTCACGGCGGAGGCGGTCGCCACCGCGCCGGCAGCCACGGCCAGCATGGCAGCGACCCAGACGGCCACGGGCGCGGAGAGCCACAGCAGGAGCGCGGCCACCTCCCCGGTGAGCAGGAGAGCGCCGCTGGCGGCGGTGGCCGCCGCGACCGGGCGGTTGGTGCGCAGTCCGGCGACCGCCGCCGCGGCGAGCAGCAGCACCCCCGCGGTGACGACGGTCGCACGCGGGCTGGACAGCGCGTAGGTCAGCCCCAGCGATCCCGCGACGCCGGCCAGCGCCAGCGGCGCGTTCCCCAGCCACGCGTGCGTGACCCGACCGGCCGGCCCCGTGCCGCGGGCCGCCACGGCGGCGGCCGCGAGCAACGCCAGCGCGGCACCGGTCACCCCCACCCACGGGTGGGCGGCGAGGAGGCCCGCGCGGGAGAGGGCGAGCGCGGTCGTGCTGGCGAGGCACAACGCGGCGACCGCGGCCCACCGCCGGCGCAGCGTCCGAGCGAGGAGCCCCCAACCGGCGGTCTGTACCAGGAGCAGCAGCACCAGGCGGGGGGTCAGCTCGGTGGCGGGTGTCGGAGCCCCGGCGCCAGCGCCGGTCCACGGCGCGGCGAGACGGGCGGTGAGAGCGGGCAGCTCCCCGGCCAGCATGAACACCGAGGGGACGGCGCCGAACGCGAGCGCCGCACCGGCGGTGATCCCGGACGCCGCGCGGTCCCCGTGCCGCGGCAACGACCCGGAGAGCCCGCACGCCGCGGCGGCCGAGACGCTCATGCTGGCTACCAGGGCCCAGAGCGGAGCGGCGTCCGCGTCGTACAACCCGGTGAGGGTCGTGGGGAGGGTGGTGGTTCCGGCGGCGGTAGCCAGGGCCACGAGGGACCTCCGCCAGGCGGGGGAGGGGGTGGTCCGGGCCGCCCAGGCGGCGGCGCCCCCGGCCGTGGCGAGGGTCCCTCCGACGACCACCGCCGTTGCGGCCCCGCCGGCGCCGGCCGGCCAGGCCCCCGCCAGGAGCACGGGAAGTGACACGAACCCGACGGTGACGGGGACCGCCGGCAGCACGGCGGGGCACCAGCAGGCTGCACCCAGTGTCCAGACCAGTGTGCCGAGCTGGCCGCGCCACCGGCTCCGCAGGCGGGTCACGCGACGGTACAGGGCGAGGTCGCCCAGGGAGGTGACCGCGAGCGCGGTCAGTACCACGGGCCACGTGGCGCCGCTCCCGGTGACCAGCGCCATGGCGGCCAGCGGCGCGACCAGCTGTGCCAGGACCACGGCGATGACGTGCGGGCCGCGCAACGGGACGAGGCGGGGGAAGTACGCGAGAGCGGCGACGATCACGGCGGTGCCGGCGGTGGCCGTCCAGAGGCGGGGGGCCGACACCCCGAGGTCCGACGTGCCGGTACCCGCCACCGGCCCAGCTCCCAGGGCGAGCATGCCCAGCGCCGTGGTGGTCAGCGCGAGCAGGGCCGCGGCCAGCACCCCGAACGTCTCCGCGGTGGCACGCATGCCCGCGCGCAGCAGCGGCACCGTCGTGTACCCGGCCGCGGTGGTGAAGCCGGCCAGGATGAGCGCCCGGGGCGCGAGGCCGAGTTCGCTCCAGGTGACGACGGTGAACACGGTGGCGGCGACGGCGATGAGGAGCCCGCCCAGTCCGAGCAGGACGTTCTGGGCCGAGGGGAGGGAGATCTCGCGTCGCGGCCGTTTGGGGCGCGGCGCGGACGGTTGGGGGGACGGTTCCGGTCGCGGCGCGTGCTCTCCGGAAGCGGGGGCGGCGACCACGGGTGCCGGTGCGGGCTCCGGCTCCGGTTGCGGTGGCGGGGCCGCGGCTGACGACTCCGGTTGTGGATGGCGGGCCGCGCGCGTCTCACGCAGCGCACGCAGCCGGGAGATGAGCTCCTCCTGCTCCTCCTCCAGGAGGCGGCGCCGCCGCGCCAACCGGTCGAGTTCGTCGCGCACCTCCGCGAGCCGCGTGGCGGCGCTCGTGGACAGTGGTAGGTGGCACTCGGGGCAGGTGGTGTCGCCCTCGTCGGTCCGCGCGGCGCAGTCCGGACACGCGGTGAACGGGCAGGGGATGCTCATGGCCGCGATGGTGCCACGGGTCCCGTACGCTCGGCCTGATCACGTGTACTCAGAACGTCCGGGTACGTGTCGCCAGACGCGGGAACCCGCGCCGCTACCGCGCGTGGTAAGCCCTGGCAGCGCGGCCGTTCGCGCGACACACGGCGTGATGTGATTTATGACATGATTGAATACGAATTGCGGAGCAGCCGTAATGCGGCACAGTAGTTCCCGCTCCGGATGGAACCCCTGGAAGCGCGTGCCGGGAGCGACGCCACGCCCGCGACCCCTGCGGTCACGCAGTGCTGGGCGGCCGGAAGCCGAAACGCGCCGGAAGGCGTGATCTCCCCTGAGTCGTGGCTGTCGCGGAGACATGTAGCCGGCCGCGCGCGACCGTCCATCGCGATAGACGAAAGGGCGATTCTTGCTACTCAACCGGATCTCGCTGCGGGTCGCCACAGCGGTCGGCTCGGCAGCGGTGGTCGCCGGTGCCACGTTCGCGGTGTCCGCATTCGCGGACGCGGGCGGCGAACCGGACCAGGCCGTCTCGGCGATGACACCGGACCGCGCCGCCGACACCGGCAAGAACTTCTTCGCGGACGTCGACGAACCCTCCCAGGAGGAACTCGCCGAACAGCGCGACAAGGCCGAGAAGAAGCTGGATGAGGCCAGCAGCGCCGCTCTGGCCAGCGGCGCGGGGGCCACCACCGAGAAGGAGAAGGAAGAGGAGGAAGAGGAGGAGACCGACGAGGGGGACAGCGGCGGTTCCGTCCCCGACGGTTCCCCCAAGGAGATCGCGCAGTCCAAGCTCGGCGACTACGGGTGGGGACAGGACCAGTTCTCCTGCCTGGACGCGTTGTGGGAGCGGGAGAGCGGTTGGGATCCCTCGGCGGAGAACCCCAGCTCGGGCGCCTACGGCATCCCGCAGGCCCTGCCGGGCAACAAGATGGCCAGTGCGGGCTCCGACTGGAAGACCAACCCCGCCACCCAGATCGAGTGGGGACTGGGCTACATCGACGACCGCTACGAGTCCCCTTGCGACGCCAAGTCGTTCTCCGACAGCAACGGCCACTACTAGGCCTGTTCGGTGACGCCTGTCCCGCTGCGCGTCGCCCCGGTGCCGCCTGGCCGCGTTCTCGTCGGTCGGCGGAGGGGCCGCTCCGCCCTCCCTCCTGGCCGTGCCAGGCGGCACCGGACGCGCCGCTCGCGGCGCACAGCGTCCACACAACAGGCCCTGGCGCCACCGGTGGACGGCGCCGCGCCAGCACACACGGCCTCACCTTCGCCCCCGCCCGGTTTCGCGGTTGACCGCGTCTCCGGGCAGGGGCAGCGCCCCGGTTTCTTTGGGGCACGCACCGACGGGCGGTGCCGGTGCCCGAGGGCACGCTGCGGACGCGTCACCCGTTCGAGTCCGATCCCGCCGCGTTCCGCGGCGATGTTTTCTCCGGGTGCCTGGTTCCGTACCGGATCGTAAACGCCATTTCCCGTGTTTTCCCCGAATGTTTCCGCATTCGCTTTACAAAGAAGTATTTTCCTCGTTGTGAGCGGGGAGTACGGTGCGACTCATGGCTCTCCTTGTGGCAAACGTGCCATCCCCCACCTGAACGAGAGCGAGAAGTCGAATGCCCCACCCTCCGAACGGGAACGACCAGGGTGGTCACCGCGCACCAGCGGGCGCGCACGACCCGGCCCACCCCCACGAGCTGGTCGTCTCCCTCCTCCCCCACATGTACCGGAAGGCGGCGGTCCTGGTGCCACGCAGGCACGAGGACGTGGTGCACGACGCCTGCCTGAAACTCCTCACCCACGCGCACCGGCTCACGAGCCACCCCGCTCCTCGTGCCTACGCCTTGCGGTGCGTGACCACCGTCGCCTACGACCACCTGCGCGCGGCCCCCGTCAGGGTCGTGGACGAGATGCCCGAGGTCCCCGTACTACCCATCAGGGAAGCCGAGGCGACGTGGCAGGCCCAGTGGCTGTTGCACAGGCTCCCGCTGCGTCAGGCCCAGTCGGTGTTCCTCGTCGACCTCTGCGGGATGGAACTCGCGGCGGCGGCGCGGGTGCTGGGAGTCCACTGGGGAACGGTGGCCCGGTCGCGGGACCGGGGACTGAATCTGCTGTATTCCGTGGTCACGGCAGGAATTTCGAAAAATCCCGAGTCTGTGTCATAAAAACACGGCAGCCACGGCGTTCCCCCTGTGAAGGAAACGCGGATGTGGGGACTGACTCGTCCCAGCCAGCCCCCACGACGCGATATCCGCGCCGCCCTTCGGTTCCGAGAATGAACGAACGAAACGGAAAGGTCCCCCTATGGTAGTGGATACCGGCGCCGACACCGGGAACCGCGCCACGGCAGTGGTGGACACCGCTGCCAGCCTGCTGGCGATGGCTCCCGCCCGCCCGGCCGGCCACCTCGCCCAGGCCCTCCACGAACGGCGAGACCAGGCCGTGTGGATCTACGTCGTCGTCGCGGTCGCGGTCATCACAGCCGCGGGCGGCGTTCTGGCCTGGGCCTACGCCTACTGCGTCTCCCGAGGCGGCTCGTTCGACGGCGGTATGAGCGCCTCGTGGAACCCCACCAACGTCGAACTGCGATTCAAGTGCACCCAGTAGGAACGTCCACGGTGGTCCGGTAGTCGCGAGAGGAAGGCGGGGATGGAAGCTGACCTCGGACAGGGGCCCGTACTGAGCGCGGGCGGCCTCACCAAGCGGTTCGGGCGCCGCACGGTCCTCGACACGGTGTCATTCACCGTGGCGGAGGGAGAGGTCCACGGTCTGTTGGGTCCCAACGGCTCCGGGAAGACCACCTGCCTCCATCTCGTGACCGGACTGCTCGCCGCGGACGCGGGAGCGGCAGTGATCGCGGGGGTGCCGGTGCACGACAAGGTGTCGCGCGCCCTGCTCGGAATGGCCCCCGACGACCTGCCGCTCCCCGCCTCGCTCACCGGTGGCGAGTACCTGCGGTTCCACGACCGCATGCGGGGCCGGGACGACGCCCGGTCGGCACGGGAGCTGGCCGAGGCGTTCGGACTCGCCGGCGAGCTGGATCGCCAGATCCACGAGTACTCCCACGGGATGAAGCGCAAACTCCAGGTGGTGGCGGCCACCATGCACCGCCCCCCGCTGCTGGTACTGGACGAACCGTTCCGGGGCCTGGACCCGGAGGCCGCGGTGACCCTGCGCCGCCTCGTCGGCTCCTACGCCGACAGCGGCGGAGCCGTACTGCTGGCCACCCACGACATGCTGCGCGCCCAGCGGGACTGCCACCGGGTCACCATCCTGCACTCCGGCTCCATCGCGGCGCAGGGCGAGCCGTACCAGCTACGGCAGGACCACGGGGCGGCGACCCTCGAGGACGTGTTCCTGGCGGCCACCGACCGGGAGGGCGAGCAGGCGCGCCGCGCCGACGCCCTCACCGCGGTCTTGCGAGAAGGGGATGAGAGACATTGACGGCTGTACGCTCGACCATGGCCGGCGCTGTCGCCGCTGTTCTGGTCGCGATCGTACTGGGGGTTGTCACCTTCGGGATCGGGATGTCCCAGGAGAGCGTGTACGCGGTTCCGGGACTGTGGCGCGGCGGTATCGACTCCGCCGACGACGGTTTCTTCTTCGTGCTCCAGCCGAACTTCCTCGGGATCGCCGGCGTCGTCGCGGTCGGTATGGTGACCGGCCTGGTCGTCGGTGTGCTCCGCGGCGCGCGCCGATGAGGACGCGGCGAACCGCCCCGCCGGCGGGACGCGCGGCGGCGCACGCGACGGCGATGTCGGTGCGGCTGTGGGTACGCGACTCCACCCGCTCCATGGGGATCTCCCCCCGGACACTCACCCTGGGCGCGGGAGCGGCCCTGCTCGCGGCGACCGCGGGAAGCGTCGCCATAGCCACGGCGCTCCCCCGGCTGGGTCCGGAAAGCGTCCCCTCCCCGGTACTGGCCCAGCTGCGCCACACGATGGCCGGTCTGGTGTGGGCGGTGGCCGGAGCGGCGACGGTGCTGTTCCAGCTCGTCACCCCGCGCCGTTCCCACCTCGCCGACCTGTTGCAGCTGCTGCCGGTGCCGCGGGTGGTCACGGCGGTGACCGGAGCAGTGCCTCCGCTGGTGCTCGCCCTGGTACTGACTGCCACGGTGACCGGTCCGGCGGTGGTGCTTCTCGCGGACGCCTCGGGTTCTCCCGTGGTGTTCGTCGTCCTCGCGGCACTGCTGCTCGTCACAGGGCTGCTGCCCCTGCTGGCGCTGGTGTTCGCCGTGGTGGTGCTCGCGCTGCAGGGCATGCGGGTGCCCCAGCACCACGCGCTGACCGGTGCGGCGGTGACGGGGCTGGCGGTGGCGCTCTCGCCCTCGCTTCTGGAACTGTCCCGCCTCGATGCGGGGTGGTTGCCCCACCGGGCGCTCGCCGGCGCCGCCGCCGGCAGCGTGCTGGGGTGGGTCCTGCTGGTGGTGTGGTGCGTCGGGGCGTTGGCGGTGTTCCTCGCGGGCGCGGCACGCCTGCCCGAGGAGCCCGCGGCGCGGCCGTCCCGCTTCCTCACCGGGTTCGGAGTACCCGGCGGCCAGTCGGCCGCGCGAGCCTGGTTCGAGCTGGTGGTGCTCGTACGCGCGCCGCAGTACGCGGCGGCGGTGCTGTTCACCTCGGTGGCCGTCGTCGCGTTCCTGGGGCTGTGGTGGGTGACCCGTTACGAGTACCTGTCGCTGCTGGTGTCCGTGGTGTTCGTGCCGTACTTCCTGGCGTGCGTGCAGTCCTACGGTCACACGCGGCCCACCCACTGGATCACCACCCACCTGCTGGCGCGCCCCCTGGCGTGGGTGGTCCCGAAGGCGGCGGTCACCCTGGCGCTGGCGACACTCCTCACACTCCCCGGCGTGGCTGCCGCGGCGGGAACGGGGTTACTTCCGTGGGAGGGCGCGCCGGCGGTGGTCGCCCAGGCGCTTCCGGCGTGGGCGGCGGCGATGGTCGCCGGCGTGGTGGTGCCCTACAACGCCGAACAGCCGCTGAGCGTGGGCCTGTCCATCGCCACGGCCTCGGCGCTGTACGCCGCGACCGTGTGGCTGGGGCGGCAGGCGGACGTCGGCGGAGCGCTCACGGCGCTGGCCGGGGGCGCGCTGCTGTTCGGCTGCTATGTCGCCGTGGCACGGGCCGTACGCACCGCTCCCCAGCATGTCTAGGGCCAGGATGACGGCGGCCGTGGTGCTGTCCCCGCGGCCGGGCGCGGCTCTCGGGAGTACCGCGCGTGCTCTGCTCACCGCTACCGCACCGGTGTGGCTACCGGCGGGGGCGCTGGCCGCCGTGTCGGCGCTGCTCGGATGGCTCCTGCCGACCGTGCTGACGGTTTCGCTGCTGCTGTTGCTGGCCAGTGTCCTCGTACACGAGGCGGGCCACGTCGCCGCCCTCCGTGTGCTCGCGCCCGCGACCCCCGCGGTGTTCCGCGTGGACGCCACCGGGGCGGGCGTGTGTCGGCCTCCCCTCGCTGACACCCGGCGTGAGGTCGCCGTGGTGCTGGCGGGTCCCCTCGCCCCCGCGGTGGTGTGGACGCTGGGAACGGCCCTCGGGGCGGCCGCGGGCGGTGTTCCGGCGGCCGCGGTGGTGTGGACCGGGATCGTCGCCCTCGGCCACCCGGTCTCGTTGCTGTTCCCGGTGGGCGACACCCGCACCCTGCTGCGCGCGCTCACCCGGTGACACCAGGGCGGGGACGGGGCCCGCCGCGCGCGTTCCCCGCCGCTGACCCGGCCGGTGCTACATCGTCCCGTCCACGTAGGGGCGCAGCGAGTGCTGGGTGTGCTCGATGATGTTCTGGTAGTCCGAGCGCTTCTCCCGCGGCAGGTTCCAGCGTATCCAGTACTGCTCCTCCTCGTCCCCGCCCGGGTTGATCTGCATGCGGGTGACGAACCGCTCCGGGTGCTCGTCGAACTCGTCCTTGTCGACGTACTCGTAGGACCACTCCGCGACGTTCCACGCGTCGGGGTAGTACTGGTCGTCCACCGTCTCCAGCCGCTCGCGTGTGTACTGGGAGTAGTCCTTCTTGGCCGAGGGCTCGGTCTCGTTCTCCAGGAGACGCTCCGGATCGGTCGTGTCGTCCTCCGGGGTGTACCACGACACGTAGAAGTAGGTCTCCTCCTTGCTGTCGTTGTGCGACACCCGCCAGCTGCTGTCGCTGTCCTCGTTCTGCTCGGTGCGCCAGTCCGTCGGGTACTCCACCGAGAACTCGTCGCTGACCAGTAGCTGGTACTCCGCGTCCAGCGGCCGGGTCGTGAACCACACCACCCCGGCGCCCGCGAGCAGCAGCAGCGCCGCGGCGGCGGCCGCGGTGACGAGGAGTGTGCGCTTCCCGCCCCGGCCGGTGGGCCGGGACGAGCCCCCGCCGCTGGGCTGCGGGCCGCTGTTGGGCGGCGGGGCGCCGCCGTTCTGGTGGGTGGGCGGCACCTGCGGTCCCGACGGCGGGGCGTACTGCGGTGGCTGCGCCGCGGTCGGCCCGGTGGGAGGCGGACCGTACGGCCCCGGGTAGGGGCCCGGCGGCTGCCCCGGCGGTGCCGACCCTCCCGGCGGGGTGCCCATGGCGGCGGTGGGGCCGGTGGGCGGGGCCTGGCCGACCGTGGGGGTGCCGGCCGCCAGCATCTGGCTGGCCCGCGCCGCCCCGAGCCGCCGGTTGGTGTCGCGCTCCAGCATCCCCATCAGGACCGGGGTGAGGGCCCCGGCCCGCTGCGGCTGCGGCACGGGCGCGGACAGCACCGCCGAGATCGCCGCCGTGACGGTCTCGCGTTTGAACGGCGACTGCCCCTCACAGGCGGCGTACAGCGTCGCGCCCAGGCTCCACATGTCCGAGGGGGCCTCGGAGTTCTCCTGCTCCAGCCGCTCCGGCGCCATGTACTCGGGGGAGCCGATGAGCGACCCGGTGCGGGTGATGGCGGTCTCGCCGTCGATGGTGGCGATGCCGAAGTCGGTGAGGAGCACCCGGTCGTCCTGGGAGATCATGACGTTGCCCGGTTTGATGTCCCGGTGGATCACGCCCTTGGAGTGCGCGAGCGACAACGCCCCCACCAGCGCCGAGGCCACCGTGGAGAGGCGCTCCGGCGGCAGCGGGCCGTCCTCCTTGAGGATCCGGTCCAGCGCGCGTCCGGTGACCAGCTCCATCACGATCCACGGGTGGCCGTCGAAGTCGAACACGTCGTGGATGGTGATGATCGACGGGTGGGTGAGCCGGGCGGCGGAACGGGCCTCGCGCCGGGTGCGGGAGTGCATCTCCTCACGTTCCTCGTCGGAGAGCTCCTCCGGGACCAGGACCTCTTTGATGGCGACGTCGCGTTCCAGCTCCGGGTCCCACGCCTGCCAGACGATCCCCATGCCGCCACGGCCGAGTTCACGGTGCAGCTGGTACCGGCCGGAAACGACGCGGGTGTCCGAACTGGACGTCATCTCGGTGGCCTTTCGGGTCGGGGGGAGGCACAGCTCCACAAGGGGTCGGTGGATCCTGGACCGGAAGGTTACTAAGGATACCGGGACGACGCCGAACCGGCGCCGCACACGGCGCTCACCATACCGCCCCGGGAAAGGGGAACGGCGGCGGGCGGAGCGGGGACTCCATCCACCGCCGGACGGGTGCCCGTCGGACGGGGCCTACCTCGAGTTGGTCATGGTGAGCACGTCGAGGGCCTCGTCGAGCTGCTTCTCCGTGAGGTAGCCCGCCGAGATGTAACCGCGGTCGTGCACCACCTGGCGGATGGTGGTGCGCTCGGCCAGCGCCTGCTTGGCGACCTTGGCGGCCTCCTCGTAGCCGATGTAGCGGTTGAGCGGGGTGACGATGGAGGGCGAGGACTCCGCGTACTCGCGGCACTGCTCCTCGTTGGCGGTGATCCCGGCCACACAGCGGTCGGCGAACACGCGGGAGACGTTGGACAGTAGCCGGACGGACTCCAGCACGTTGCGGCCGATCACCGGAAGCTGCACGTTCAGTTCGAAGTTCCCGGAGGAACCGCCGAACGCCACGGCGGCGTCGTTGCCCACCACCTGGGAGGACACCTGCAGCATCGCCTCGCACAGCACCGGGTTGACCTTGCCGGGCATGATCGAGGATCCGGGCTGCAGGTCCGGGAGGGCGATCTCGGCCAGCCCGGTGCGCGGGCCGGAGCCCATCCACCGGATGTCGTTGGCGATCTTCGCGTAGCTCGTGGCGATGGCGCGCAGCTGCCCGGACAGCTCGACCAGCCCGTCCCGGGCGCCCTGGGCGGCGAAGTGGTCGTCGGCCTCACTGAGCGGCAGGCCGGTGTTGCGCGAGATCTCGCTGATCACCCGCCCGGCGAACCCCTCCGGGGTGTTCACTCCCGTGCCGACGGCGGTGCCGCCCAGCGGCAGTTCGGACACGCGCGGCAGGCTCGCCCGCACCCGGTCGACACCCTGGCGCACCTGGGCGGCGTAACCGGCGAACTCCTGGCCCAGCGTCACCGGTGTGGCGTCCATCAGGTGGGTGCGGCCGCTCTTCACGACGCTGCCGAACTCCACCGACTTGCGCGTCAGTTCCCCCTCCAGGTGCTCCAACGCCGGAATCAGCTCGTTGACCAGCAACGAGACGGCGGCGATGTGGATGGAGGAGGGGAACACGTCGTTGGAGGACTGCGACGCGTTCACGTGGTCGTTCGGGTGCACCGACTGGCCGAGCTTCTCCGTCGCCAGCGTCGCCACGACCTCGTTCGTGTTCATGTTGCTGGATGTGCCCGAGCCGGTCTGGAACACGTCGACGGGGAACTCACCGTCCCAGGAACCCTCGGCCACCTCCAGGGCGGCGCCCCGGATCGCCTCGCCCATGTCGGCCGGGATCACTCCCAGCTCGGCGTTGACAGCGGCGGCCGCGGCCTTGATCTGTCCCAGCGCGGCGATGTGGGCGTTCTCCAGCCCCTGCCCGGAGATCGGGAAGTTCTGCACCGCGCGTTGGGTCTGCGCCCGCCACTTGGCCTCAGCGGGCACCTGGACCTCACCCATCGAGTCGTGCTCGACGCGAAACTCACTCATTAAGAACACACCTCCACAGAAACCTGTGCTCAACCTTGCCAGACGTGCCGGTGAGCGGTGCCCGCGGTCCCGCCGCGTGTGCTGTGCACCATCCCACGTCACGGTTTCCCGGTGGTCGTCCGGCGCCGGGTCCGGGCCTCACTCCAGCGCCCGCCGCCCGCGCCACGGCAGCCACCACCGCCGTTTCGGGGTGCGCACCAGAAGCGAACCCAGTACGCAGAACCCCCGCAGCTCCAGGACCGGGCCGTCGCGCGGCCGTCCGCGCCGGCCGGAGACGCCGCGCTGCCCGAGGAACGACCAACCGCGGACCCGCACCTCCACCCCCTCGGGGACGTGGACGCGGATCCGGCCGAACACGCTGGTCGCGGTCATCCGGACGTGCTCGCGCGCCAGCAGCGCGTCCCGCAGATCCAGCTCCGCCGTGCCGAACAGCGCCAGGACGTACTCCTCGGGCCGCACCACCCACCGGCCCGAACGCGTGACCGTGGTGCCCAGCGCCGCCACCGGAGCCTCGCGCACCTGGACCGGTTGCGCGTCCTCCTCCACCAGGTCCCGGGTGAACTCCGGCAGTTCCCCCAACGTCCGGGCCTCGTAGACGCGTTCGCACCGCTCGACGAATTCGGACATCTCCAGCCGGCCGTCCACGGCCGCCTCACGCAGCGTCGCCACGACACGTTCCCGGTCGGCGTGCGAGGCCCGCATCCGCGCGGGAGGGACAGGTTCGCTCACGCGTCCCAGGCTAGGTCCTGTTTTTCGGACGCTTGTCCTGCTGCGCGCCGCCCCAGCACACCGCCCGGCGGCGTTCTCGTCGGTCGACAGAGGGTCCGCTCCGCCTCCCTCCTCGGCCTTGCCGGGCGGCACTGGAGACGCCGCTCGCGACGAACAGCGTCCGAAAAACAGGACCTGGGCCCTGTCCGATGGACGCGCGCGTCGCCCCCGCGCAGTCCGGCCGCGTCCGGCCACCGCCCGTGTGCCCGGCACCCGCCGGAGGGAAAACCAGTGGAGACGGACCCGTCCGCACACCTACGGTGATCCCATGGCTTCATCTGTCACAGGCGCGCCCGATGACCCGCCGGCGCTGTCCCTGCGCGACGTGGTGAAACGGTTCGGCTCCCTCACCGCGGTCGACCACCTCGACCTGGACGTGTCCGCCGGCATGGTCCTGGGACTCCTCGGCCCCAACGGCGCGGGAAAGTCCACCCTCATGCGGATGCTCACCGCGCAGAGCCGTGCCGACTCCGGGAGCATCACCGTGCTCGGCAACCCCGTTCCCCGCGCGGCCAAGCGCGCCCGTGCCCGGATGGGAGTGGTACCCCAGAACGACAACCTCGACGAGGAGCTCACCGTCGCCGAGAACCTGCAGGTGTTCACCCACCTGTACCGGGTTCCGCGTTCCCACCGCGCGGCGGCCGTCGACCGCGCGCTGGCCATCGCCCACCTCTCCGACCGTCGCCACACCCGCGCGGACAAGCTGTCCGGCGGGATGCGCCGCCGCCTGCTCATCGCCCGCGGCCTGGTGCACAACCCCAGCCTCGTGCTGCTGGACGAGCCCACGGTGGGGCTGGACCCGCAGGTCCGCCAGGAGCTGTGGAGCCTCGTCAGCGAGCTCCGCGGCGACAACGTCACCGTGCTGATGTCCACCCACTACATCGAGGAGGCCCAACGGCTCTCCGACGAGGCCGCGCTCATGGCCGCCGGGAGGGTCGTCACCCGCGGTACCCCGGAGGAACTGATCGCCGACTACGCGGGAACCACCGTGGAGGAGTTCCACACCGGCCACTCCGGTGCGGACACGACCGAACGCCTCGCGCGGGAGGCGGGGATGACGACCCGGCGCACCGGGGCGACACTGTCGGTGCTGCGTGCCGAGACCATGCCGGAGTCGCTGCGCGACACCCTGGGGCGGGGCCACACCCGCCCCAGCAACCTTGAGGACGTATTCGTGACACTGACCGGGGAGCGTGTCGATTGACCGGGCTTGCTGACCGAACGGAGACGACCGAGACCGCCCGCCCCCGGCAGGCCGCCGTGCCGCCGGGGCGGTTCGAACTCGCTCCCATCGCCGCCGTGCTCGCCCGGGAGTGGGCGCTGTACCGGCGCAGCTGGCAACCGACCACCTTCGCCGCCCTCGTCGAACCGCTCATCTTCCTGCTGGCGTTCGGGTTCGGGCTGGGGTCCCTGGTCGGGGCGGTCGCGGGCTACACCTACATCGAGTTCATCGGTACCGGCATCGTGGCCATGTCGGTGCTGTTCACCTCCATGTTCCCGGGGCTGATCGACACGTACGTACGGCGGGTGTTCCAGCACACCTACGACGGGATGCTGGCGACCCCGGTGGACCTGCGCGAGCTCGTCACCGCGGAGGCGAGCTGGATCGCGCTGAAAGCCGGCGTGTACGGCTGCGCCCCGCTGCTGGTGGCCATGGCGTTCGGCCTGCCGCCCGCTCCCACCATGCTGTTCGTGCCGCTCATCGCCTGTCTCACCGGGTTCGGGTTCGCGCTGGCGGGGATCTGGATGTCGGCGCTGGTGCCGTCCATCAAGACGATGGACTACATCATCTCCGGCCTGATCACGCCGCTGTTCCTGATCGCGGGGACGTTCTTCCCGGTGGACACCCTGCCGGCCTGGGCGCAGGTGCTGGCGAAGGTCAACCCGCTGTACCACTGTGTGGAGCTCGTCCGGGACGCCGCCTTCGGCATGGAGCCGGCCGCCGACCTCGGGCACGTCGCCGTGCTGCTGGTGTTCGTGGCCGTGATGTGGTGCCTGGCGGTGTTCCAGATGCGCCGCAGGCTCATCGACTGACCGTCGGCACACGTCGGGCGGTGCCCCGGTGGGGCACCGCCCGAAACCGCGGCCCGCACGGGCGGGCCGTACCGACGATTAGCCGCCGTTGGGCGCCCACCGCATGGTGAGCGACACTTTGTCCTCGTCGTAGCCCACGCCGGCACCCAGGGCGCCGAACTCCTCGGGGGAGGATTCGCCGGCCTCCTTCATGGGCTGTTCCAGGTCCATGTAGGCGCCGATCCCGGCGTCGTCCATGCCGCCCATGGCCCGCTCGTACAGCGGGTCATCGGCGAGCTTGCCGGAACTGGTCGTGCCGGAGGAGACGACGACGGCGTCGCCGTCCTCGTTCACACCCGGCGCGGAGCCGTAGGAGTCCTCCTCCATCACCTCGACGACCTTCTCCAGCAGGTCGGAGTCGGCTCCCACCGCCCGCAGCTGGAAGGACGGCATGCCACCGGAACCGGGGCCGGTGAGCGCACCTCCCAGGTCGGTGAAGCCCAGGGCGGTCTTGCTCCCGAGGATGCTGGAGAACGCGTCGGGGAGCGGTTCCCCGAACTCCTCGTCGAAGCCCCGCTCGATGGCGTCGACGTCATCGATGCTGTCGGAGTTCTCCTCCCACGCCTTCTTCGCGAACTCGTCCAGCCCGTTGCCGCCGACAGCGAGCACCGTGTCGTCGGGGAGCTTGCCCAGCGAGTCCAGTCCCGGCTCGGGGGTGGGGTAGTCCGAGGGGGAGGAGCCGTTGACGCTGAGGTTGGTGACGTCGCCGCGCAGCTCGAGGCTGTCGCTGTTGATCGTCACTCCGACGGCCATGCGGCCCTTGAGCTCGTCGAGGCTCTCCGTGGGGTCGGGGAGGGGGTCCTCCTCGTAACCGGAGCCGTAGTCGTCGTCGTAGCCGTACTCGTCGGAGTAGTCCATGGAGCCGCCCGAGTCCTCCATGAGGCCGGAGATGCCCTCCAGGTCGGCCCACGCCGCGGCGACGCTGTTGTCCCCGACGTTGCCCATGTCCTCGGAGAACGCGGAGTTCTCCTCCAGGGTGCCGTCGGATTCCACCTGGTCGTCCAGGTCGGAGAACGTGGCCTCGTTCGGGGCGAGGAGCGCGAAGTCCTCGCGGACGTCGTAGTAGACGTCGTCCTCGTTGTCCTTGACCTCGCTGAGCGCCTCCTCGGCGGCGTCCTGGTCCTCGATGGCGATCGCCACCACCGTGGCGAAGCCCTCACCCTGGTCAGCGCTGTCGTTGTCGGGCTCCCACACGGACATGCCGAACCGCTGCCCCAGCCACGGTTCCACGTCCTCCTCGTAGTCGAGGTAGTCGTACTCGTCCTCGATGATCTCCTTCGCCGGGTCGGCCTCCGGGTCGATCTCGTCGCGCAGCTCCTTGGGCAGCTTCTCGACGAACGACGCGTAGTCGGCGAGCTGGTTGCCGGACGGCTTCAGGTCGAGCTTGGTGAACGCGATCGACGAGCTGGGCAGCGCCGACTCCGGCTGCGGCCCGCCGAACAGGTCGCTGAAGACCGAGGACGAGGCCCACACGGTGGTCGCCATGAGGGCGACGCCCACACCGGCGGCCACGGGGATCATCCAGATCCGCTTCTTCCGCGGCTTGCCCTGCGGCGGTTGCTGCGGGTAGGGGGCTCCTCCCATCGGCTGTTGGGGCGGACCGCCGGGCGGCGGAGGCCCGCCGGGTGGCGGAGGCCCACCGGGTGGCGGACCACCGGGCGGGTAGCCGCTGGGGGGCTGCTGCCCACCGGACGGCTGACCGCCGGGGTTGGGACCCGGCGGCATCCAGGACGGCTGGTTGGGGGGATCGGGATAGGACATCGGACCTCCGGAAGATGCGTGTCGCCTCGTAAGGTACCAACGCTGACACGTGTGATCTGTCCGAATCCGGTGCCCGGCGCCGGCACCGCGCGTGCGTTACCCCGGTTGAACGGGTATAATACGCTCTTCACCGCGGGTGGGGACGGTGGTGCCGGCGCGGTCGCTCCGCGCGTCAGTTCGCCGAGGCGAAGTCGATCCCGCTGTAGCCGGCCAGCTTCGTCAACTGGTGCTCGCTGCGCACCGAGCGAACCGTACCGCTGCGGCCCCGCATGACCAGGGAGTCCGTCATCACACCGTCGGGCTCGTAACGCACGCCGCCCACCAGTTCCCCCTCCGTGATGCCGGTGGCGGCGAAGAACACGTCCTCGGAACCGACCAGGTCGTTCGTGGTCAGCACCTGCTGCGGGTCGACCCCGGCCCGTTTCGCGGCCTCGCGCTCCGCGTCGTCCGTTGGCCACAATCGGCCTTGGATCGTCCCGCCGAGGCACTTCATGGCGCAGGCGGTGATGATCCCCTCCGGGGTTCCGCCGACCCCCAGCAGCAGGTCCACGCCCGTGCCGGCACGGGCGGCCATGATGGCGCCGGCGACGTCCCCGTCGGTGATGAACTTGATCCGCGCCCCCGCCGCGCGCACCTCGCGCACGATCTCCTCGTGGCGGGGCCGGTCCAGGATGACCACGGTGACGTCCTGGGCGGTACCGCCCTTGGCGCGCGCCACCGCCTGGATGTTGTCCGCGACCGGAGCGGTGATGTCCACCACATCGGCGGCCTCCGGGCCGGCGGCGAGCTTCTCCATGTAGAACACGGCGGAGGGGTCGAACATGGAGTGGCGCGGGCTCACCGCGATCACCGAGAGCGCGTTCGGCATCCCCATCGCGGTCAGCCGGGTGCCGTCGATCGGGTCCACGGCGACGTCGCACTCCGACCCGCCGCCGTTGCCGACCTCCTCGCCGTTGTACAGCATGGGCGCGTTGTCCTTCTCGCCCTCGCCGATGACGACGGTCCCGTGCATGGACACGGTGCTGATCAGGTGCCGCATCCCGCGCACCGCGACCCCGTCGGCACCGTTCTTGTTCCCCTTGCCGACCCACCGGGCCGCGGCCAGCGCCGCGGCCTCGGTCACCCGGACCAGTTCCAGCGCGAGGTTACGGTCGGGCACCTCGGAGCTGTGGTGCTCCCCGCTCGTGTGCTCGGTCATGCGCGGCCTCTCAGCTTCACTCCGGCACCAACACCTGCCGGGACGGGAAACGCGGTCAGCGCACGCCGCCCACGAGGAGCGGCGGCGTGGGACTAGCCTATTCAACTGGCCCAGCTTCGTGCCGAGGCGGGCTGACCGGCGAGCCACAGCGATTGGGACGGTATTCGGACGTGACTGCGGAGAATGTGCACAAACCGACACGGGGGTCGAACCGGGGCGCGGAGACCCGCAGCGCCCTGCTCAGCGCCGCGGCGCGTGTGTTCTGCACGACAGGGTTCGCGAGAGCGGGAGTGAGCGAGGTCGTCGCCGAGGCGGGAGCCAGCGTCGGAAGCCTCTACCACCACTTCAGCGGCAAGGCCGAGCTCTACATGGCGCTGTACGAGGAGTTCCAGCAGCGCCAGCAGGAACGTACCCACCGCGTGGCGGCCCAGGCCCGCGCCCGGGGGGAGACCGACCCCACCCAGCTCATGTACGCGGCGGCGCGCGCCTACCTGGAGGGATGCATCGAGGAGCGCGACACCACGCTGCTGTTCTTCAGCGGTGACGGGCCACCCGGTTTCGAGTCCCAGCTGCGGACCCGGCTGCGCGAGTGGACCGACCGCAACGTGGCCCTGTTCCGCAAGGCCGAGGAGCCGGTGGACGAGGCCCTGCTGATGGTGGTCAGCGGCGCCATGCTGGTCGCCGTGTCCGAGGTGGTGCGCCGGGACGGCGCCAGCGCCCGCAAACTGGCCGACGACATCACCGGCCTGCTCTCCCAGCTCGAACCGCGCCGCGCCTCACCCGACACCGACGGGGCGTCCACCGAGTGAGGACCGCCGTTCCCGAGCACCGCGGCGCGGCCGGGGCGGTCAGGACTGCTGGGCCTGCTCGGCCCGCAGGTCCTTGCGCAGTTCCTTCGGCAGGGAGAAGGTCAGGTTCTCCTCGGCGGTGCGCACGTCCTCGACCGAGTCGAAGCCCAGTCCGGCCAGCCGCTCCAGGAGTTCGGTCACCAGCGTGTCCGGAACGGAGGCGCCGCTGGTGACGCCCACGGTCGCCACGTCGGACAGCCACTCCTCCTGCAGCATCGACGCGTTGTCGATCAGGTGGGCGGTGCTGGCTCCGGCGTCCAGGGCCACCTCCACGAGCCGGACCGAGTTGGACGAGTTGTCCGACCCGACCACCAGCACCAGGTCGCACTGGGCGGCCATCTCCTTCACCGCGTCCTGGCGGTTGGAGGTGGCGTAGCAGATGTCGTCGCTGGGCGGGTCCAGGAGGTTGGGGAACTTCTCCCGCAGGGCGTGCACGGTCTGGTTGGTCTCGTCCACCGACAGGGTGGTCTGGGACAGCCAGGAGACGTTGTCCGGGTCGCGGACCTCGACCTGGTCCACCTCCTCGGGGCTCTCCACCACCTGGATGTTCTCGGGGGCGTGTCCGCTGGTGCCCTCGACCTCCTCGTGGCCGGTGTGCCCGATGAGGATGATGTCGCGGTCCTGGTTGGCGAAGCGCTGCGCCTCCTTGTGCACCTTGGTCACCAGGGGGCAGGTGGCGTCGACCGTCTTCAACTGCCGCCGCTGCGCCTCCTCGTGCACCTGGGGGGACACCCCGTGCGCGGAGAAGACGACGATGGCGCCCTCGGGGACCTCACTGGTGTCCTCGACGAAGATCGCGCCGCGTTTCTCCAGGGAACTCACAACGTGCGTGTTGTGCACGATCTGCTTGCGTACGTAGACGGGTGCGCCGTACTGCTCCAGGGCCTTCTCGACCGTGACAACAGCGCGATCCACCCCGGCGCAGTAGCCGCGGGGCTGGGCGAGTAGGACACGGCGGCGATTCGTCGCAGTCATACCCCCAATCCTATGGGCCATAGGGCACAACGCGTTCCGCTGTGACCAGACACACCCGAAACGCCGTGCTTGTCTCACCTCCATGACGATGCTGTAACAGCGCGGACGCGTTTTCCGAGGACTGTAGGGAAATCGTGCGCGTTCCGCGCGCCGCTGGCGACCTCGGTTCCCCTATTCTGGAGGTCCCGTGTAGTCCGATAACGCAGTGGTAGCGGTTCGCGTCCCGTGGGACATGGTGCCTTTCTCGCTGCCTCTCGGGGCGCCCCACCACGTTTGCCCTGTCGAGAAAAATCAGGAGCCCCCAGTCCCATGCCGAACACGTCGCTCGCCACCAAGTTCGTCACCGTGGTCAAAGGAATCTTCGGGCGCAAACCGGATGTGTCCGGCCAGCCCGGTGCCGACGACACCACCACCGCACCCGAGTCCGAGGCCCGGGAGGGCGCGGCCGAGCCGGAGGTAGCACAGGCCTCCGAGCCGGTCCCCGAACCGGCCGAGGAGCCGGAAGCCGCCCCCCGCCAGGCCCAACCGGTCGCCGCGGGCGCCGCGTCCGCCGCCGCGACCGAAACCGCCGCTCCCCAGCGCGGGAGCGCCACCGACCGGGACGAGACCTCCGGTACCGACGAGGCGCCCAGTACCGCCGGCACCGGAATATCCCGGACGGAAACGTCCGACGCGGAAACCAGCGCGGAGCCGGCCCGGGAGAGCACTCCCGCCGCTGCCGTCTCGGAACTCGAGCCGGAGCAGCGGGAGGACCTCGCCGCCGAGCTCGGCGGCGCCGAGGCCACCACCCAGGCCGCCAGCGACGAGGCGATGGAGAGCGCCCGCAAGCGTGCCGCCCCCGCCCTGGAGGAGCTGCCGGTGCCCAACTACGAGGAGGCGACCCTGCCGTCCGTGCGGGGCCGGCTGCGCAAGCTCACCATCGAGCAGGTCCGGGACCTGCGCGCCTACGAGCTCGCCCACGAGGAACGCCCCGAGTTCGTCAAGATGTATGACAACCGCATCGCGAAACTGCAGAATGAAGGCCAGTAGGCATCTGCGGCCTTTCAAACGTCGCTCGGGCGCACATCGGGTGCACGTGGCGACCACGCGGCGTCCGCAGCATCGCGCGCCCGAGCGTCGTTGTCCGGCATCATGTGGGCGTACACACGTAGTGTGAGCCCTGGGTCGGCGCGGCGGGGCACCCCGCCGCTACGCCGATGACCGGGGCGGCCCCTCTCTCGCGGGCGTACTGCCAGTGCACATGGGGCCGGGTCTGGTCAGCGCGGTGCTGCTGGTGGTGTTCCTGCGCCGCTGGCGTCAGGAGAAGGCGCCACCGCGCGCTTCCGACCCCGTAGCTGACTCCGCCCACGTGCAGGGCCAGCTCTGACGCGGCCCGGAACCCCGCCAGGCGTGCCCGCGGCCCGACCCACCGGGCCGAAGGCGCGGGAAACGTCCCCGCCGTGGTCTACGCTCGCGGCCATGGGACTTGAAAGCTCCGCGGAGGCGCCGCAACCGGTACGGGTCGTCATGGAGGCCGTCGGCGCGTGGGTCGGCAAGCTCGGCCGGATCTGGGTCGAGGGACAGATCGCCGAGCTGAACCGGCGCGGCAACACCGTGTTCATCACCCTGCGCGACCCGGTGGCCAACGTGTCCGCGCGCATCGTCTGCCCCGTGCGGGTGCTGGACGCGGTGTCACCCGTCCCGGAGGCCGGGGCGCGCGTGGTGGTGTACGCCAAACCCGACTTCTACGTCGCACGCGGCACGTTCTCCCTGCTGGCGCTGGAGATACGCCACGTCGGGCTGGGCGAGCTGCTGGCCCGGTTGGAACAGTTGCGCAAGACCCTGGCCGCCGAGGGGCTGTTCGCCGAGGAACGCAAACGCCAGCTGCCGTTCCTGCCGGGCACGGTCGGGCTGGTCTGCGGCCGCGACTCCGCCGCCGAACGCGACGTGCTGCAGAACGGTGAGCGCCGCTGGCCCGCCGTCCGCTTCGAGACGCGCGAGGTCGCCGTGCAGGGCGACCGCGCCGTGGGCGAGGTGCTGCAGGCCCTGAAGGAGCTGGACGACACCCCCGAGGTCGACGTGATCGTCATAGCGCGCGGCGGCGGCTCACTGGAGGACCTGCTGCCGTTCTCCGACGAGGCCCTGATCCGCGCCGTCTCCGCCAGCCGCACCCCCGTGGTGAGCGCGATCGGCCACGAGCAGGACAGCCCGCTGCTGGACCTGGTCGCCGACGTCCGCGCCTCCACCCCCACCGACGCGGCGAAACGGACCGTCCCGGACGTGCGCGAACAGCTCCAGCTCATCCACCAGCTGCGCGACCGCGGCCGCCGGGTGCTGCAGGGCGGCATCGAACGCGAACGCTCCTGGCTCGCCGGGGTCCGCTCCCGGCCGGTCCTCGCCAGCCCGATGCGGGAGATCGACCGGCTCACCGAACAGGTCACCGGGCTGCGCGACCGCGCCCGCCGCTGCGTCACCACCTCCCTGGACCGCGCGGGAGAGGGCCTCACCCACACGCGGGCGCGGCTGCACGCTCTCTCCCCGGCGACGACACTCGCGCGCGGCTACGCGATCGTGCAGCGTGGCGATGGCGCCGTGGTCCGTTCGGCCAGTGAGGTCACCAGCGGCGAGGAGCTGCGGCTGCGGTTCGCCACGGACGGAATGACCGCCACAGCGGGCGAGACGGACCCGGACGCCACCGACAGCGTCCCCAGCACCACACGGGAGGATGACGATGCCCAACAGTGAGAACACCGCCGAGGACACCACCGCCGACACCCCCGAACGGGAAGGGGGCGCCGGGGGTGAGGCGGACACCACCCCCGGCGCGGCCGAGGAGGAACTCAGCTACGAGCAGGCCCGCGACGAGCTGGACTCGGTGGTGCGCCGCCTGGAGTCCGGCGGGTTGACGCTGCAGGAGTCCCTCCAGCTGTGGGAGCGGGGGGAACGGCTCGCCGCCACCTGCGAGCGTTGGCTGGAGGGGGCCCGTGCCAAACTCGCGGCCGCCATGTCCGAACAGGAGGAGGGTCAGGAGGCCGACAACACCACCCAGACCCCGTTCTGACGCCGGTTCACCCGCCTCGGCGCGCGCGGGGGCGGCGCCCGTGGAACGCGTCGTTGAGCTCGCGCACCTCCCCGGGCATCCCCCGCACCAGGGCCACCACCAGCACCAGCGCGGTGCCGAGGAACAGCGCCGGTGCGGTCGCCGCGAGGGTGGTGGTGACTCCCACCGCGACACCGGAGGCGACACTGTCGCTGTTCAGGTTCAGCACCGTGTGCGCGGCCAGGGTCGCCACCCCGAACGCCAGTGGCGGGCTGGCCGCCAGCGGCAGCAGGTCACCGTCGCGCACCAGCAGCACCGCCAGCGCGCACGCCGCCGGGAACGCGATCTCGCTCGCGAGGGGATTGCCGGACATCCCGGCGGCGACAACGGCCAGGAAACTGGTGGCGGTGAGGGCCAGGACCGCCCCGCGCGCGGTGAGGCGCGCCCGCGGGGCCGCCGGGGCCGGGCCGCGCGCGGTGCCGCGGCTGTTGCGCTGCCGGGTGGCGACCGGCGTTCTGGACCGTGCCGGAACCTCCGGGTTACGCGCCGCCATTGCCGTACCCCCTCGGGTAACGCGGAGTCGGAAGCACACTGTAGTCAGCCGGAGTGTTCCGGTGAAAGGTCCGGGGCCGTGTCGCGCGAACCGGTGGTCTCCGCCCCGGCGCCCGCCGTGTCCCGTCCGTCCCGGTCCGGCCGGTCCCACTCGCTGAACTCGGTCGCCGACAGCGACCGGGCCTGTTCGTCAACACCCCGCGGAGCCTCCAACTCCTCCTCCACCAGCCCCAGTTCGCCGAACCGGCGGGCGCTCACCAGCACCCGGCTCTCCAGCGATCCCACGGTCTGGTTGTAGGCCGAAACCGTCCGGGACAGCAGCTTGCCCAGCCCGTCCATGTGGCCGCCGAGCTTCGCCAGCCGGCTGTGCAGCTCCTTGCCCAGGTCGAACACCGCGCGCGCGTTCTCGCTGAGCGCCTCCTGCTGCCACGCGTACTGGGCGGTGCGCAGCAGCGACACCAGGGTCGTGGGGGTCGCGATGTGCACGCGGCGCTCCATGGCGTACTCCAGCAGCTGGGTGTCGTGCTCCAGCGCGGGGGCGAGGAACGCCTCACCCGGGATGAACAGCACCACGAACTCCGGCGCCGCCGGGAACGCCGCCCAGTAGGACTTGGCGGCGAGCTGGTCCACGTGGGCGCGCAGGTGTTTGGCGTGTGCGGCGAGGCGCTGCGCGCGCAGGTCGGCGTCGTCGGTGTCGGCCGCCTCCAGGTAGGCGGCCAGGGACACCTTGGCGTCCACCACGATGCTCTTGCCGCCCGCCAGCCGCACCACCATGTCCGGCCGCTGCGTGCCGCCCTCCCCGGTGCGCGCGCTCACCTGCTCGTCGAAGTCGCAGTAGGCGCTCATTCCGGCGAGTTCGGCGACCCGGCGCAGCTGCAGCTCTCCCCACCGGCCGCGCGCCTCCGGTCGGCGCAGGGCGTTCACCAGCGACTGGGTCTGTTCGGCCAGCCGCTGCGACCCCTCCCGCACGTAGTCGACCTGTTTGGCGAGTTCGGCGTGGGCGGCGCGGCGGCCCGCGTCGGCCTCGCGCAGCTGGCCCTCCACCCGGTTCAGTGTCTCGGTCAGCGGGGTGATGAGCTGTTCGACTGCCTGGCGGCGTTGCTCCATGTCCTGGCCGGCCCGCGCGCCGACCGCCTGCAGCCGGCCCTCGGCCAGGTCCAGGAACCGTTGGCTCGTGCTGTCGAGGGCTTCGGCGGACAGGGCGCGGAACCGGTCGCCGAGCTGTTCCTCGATGTAGGTGGCGCGTTCCTCCGCCGCCTGGGCGTGCGCGCGGTGCTCGGCCGCTTTGCGCTGGGCGAGGAGCCACCCCACGAGCATCCCGACCGCGATTCCCACGAGCAGCACCAGAATCAGACTCAGGCCTTCCATGGCCGACCATGATCCCAACCGTGCGGGCTGTCGCGGCCCGCGCCACGCGCGTGGCGCCGGAGGTGGCCAGCCTCACCCGCGCGCCTTCCGGCAGTGCCGGGGAGACCGCCGCCCTCCGGCGTCGGTGGGGACGGCTAGGCTCCGGACATGACGAGCTACGCCACATACCCCGAACCCGCCGGCGGTCCGGTGGACACGCGCGACCTCCTCGCGCGCTACCTCGACTACTACCGGGACACCGTGCTGCGGAAGCTGGACGGAATGTCCGAGGAGGAGCTGCGCACCAGCCGCCTTCCCTCGGGATGGGCGCCGGTGGAGCTGGTGGAGCACCTGGCGTTCGTGGAACGGCGGTGGTTCCGGTGGGGCTATCTGGGGGAGGACGTCGACCCGGTGTGGGGTGAGGAGCACCCCGAAACCGGACGGTGGCACGTGCCGGCCTCTGCGACGGTGGCTGACGTGCGGGACCGGTTCGTGTCCGAGTGCGCGCGCTCCCGGGAGGTCGTCGCCGCGGCCGGGTTGCACGAGCCGGCGCGCACGGGAGGGCGGTTCACCGAGGAGGCACCGGAACTGGTGTGGATCCTGCTGCACGTGCTGCAGGAGTACGCCCGACACATGGGCCAGTTGGACGTGGTGCGGGAACTGGCCGATGGAGCGGTGGGGGAGTGACCCGACCCCGTCGGGCCGGGACCGTACAGGGTCCGGCCCGTTCCCGTACCACCCCTGACCCCACCGGGTGTCAGCGGAACAAGTCGGGCCGGTAGTAGCGGGGTGTGGGGGAGGGCGATATCACTGTCACCTCGGGGTGCTCTGGAGGCCGCCACTCGCGTTGCTCCTCCCGGGGCGAGGAACGGGGGACCGGGGCTGGTACGAAGCGCTCGGCATAGCCACGAGAGAGAAGCTGGGCATACCAAGAAATTAAGGTATCTCCGTGGGAGCCGGGGCTCCTGCGGTGTCCACGCGGCCGGGATTCACCGTGTCCCGCTCGTCGGGAGGTGCGCTCTCGCGGGGTCACGTGCCGTTCCGTCCGTCGGCGAGGGCTTTTGTCTCTTCCAGCTTCTCCAGAGCGTGCTCGTGGGAGTGGGCGTTGGCCCCGTTCAGCTCACACAGTCGGCGTATCGCGGGCTCCCCTCGCGAACCACCGCCCCGATGAACTCACCCTCGCGGAATTTCCGGGAGTGCGTCCTCCCCGCGCCCCACGGTTCGACGTCACAGCGCAGAAACCCGTTCCCGTGGGAACGCAGGCGCAGCGACACCGGCATGTCCGGGAAGTCCATCGTTGAGGTCCCGGTGCTTGCGAACCGCAGGACGGCGTCAATGAACTCCCACCACACGGGCTCTATGTCGTCCCAGTACTCCTCGCCCAGGAACTTTCCCTTGTGGTCCCTGATGCCGAGTGCGCCCTCGAGGTAGCACCCGTCCGGCGGGGGAGGGGACGGGGAGAACACGTCGACGAATCCGCCCTTCGCCGTCTTCAGAAGGGTCTCTATCCCAACCACGGGAAACCGCTCCCAATGCGCCGTCGTGACCGGGTAGCCGCACCACCGCAGCTGAAACGTGGATGTGATCCCTTCCCGAGGTCCCGTGGGAAGGGAGGGCCCGCTGGAAGGCGCCGGTCAGACAACGCCGTTCTTCCAGGAGGCGAACGGTTCGCGCTCGGACAGGGGAGGGGATATGAACTCGACGGACCTGCCGAAGTTCACAGCGAGGGACACGAGCATGCGGTCCAGTTCGGATGTCCCCATTTTTTCCGTCCTGGGGTCCGGTCTCCACGATGTTGTTGACGCGCAGGTGATCTCGACCTCCTCGCCGTTGGTGGAGAAGCTAAGCGTCCTCTCCATTCCCTGGGCGTAGAAATCGATCTCTCCGGAACCGGTGGCCCGGATCGATTCGATGAGATCGGGGAGCTCCTCCATCACGGTGGAGAGGTCGTATCCGACGTCGACCGGCCAGTCCTCGCCGAACCCTCGGACACGGAGCCCGCAGTCGGTGTTCTCCAGGTATTCGCATGCCTCCATGACCATCTCCTCGTACCCCTCCTCGGAGAAATGCACCTCACCTTCTATGTAGGATTCGGTCGGGACGCTGATTGCCATGTCGAACACAATAATTGCTTCACAATCGGGTACGCGGTCCTGATGGTTCCGTCCCTCTTCTTTATTATTTTTGCGTGGGTTGCGTTCACGGCGCTTCCGTCGGGCTTTATGGCTTCCCCCATCCCCTGGGGCAGCTCCACCTCCTTGGGTTTGGTTCCCTCGATGTCAAAATTTTCCTTAAAGAACTCTGCTGCCTGGTTGTCGTCGCTCCACTGTCCCTGGTCCTCACCCGTGGACTTGGCCCTCCCCCTTGTTTGTTTCATTGTATATTTTGAGCTCGTCGAACTCTGCTTTTATGCAGAATTTTTTGTTCCCGATGTCCAGAGAGACTCCGGTCGTCTTTCCTGTTTTTGTCTCATAAAAATATAATTCATTCACCCTTTTTTCGGGGATCGGGGTTTGGGTGCCGGTCTGTTCTTGTGCCATTTTCTCCCATTTTCCGTTTTCTCTTATGAATTCGATGTTTTCCTCGGACTGCTCTCCGGAGAACGGGTCCACCCATTCTCCTTTTTTCATGGTCATCTCTTCGCCGTCACTGCCGCACTCAAAGAGCAAGGCGAGGCCACATTCGAAGTGTATTTCTATCGGTCCTTCATCGTCTGTGATGTTTCCTTCGTGAACATAGCGGATGAGAAAAATATTCGTGATCTTTTTTTGTTTTATCAGGTTGTATGCATCACTTGTACTGAGATGCATCTTTGAACCATCCATTATTTGTTCCGTCTTTCAGGACCGTGACGAAGGTGCCATCGTTTTTTGTGACAACCACATCATTTCCTTTTCGGAAGAAAATGTTATCGCTTGCTCCTCCGCCTTCGGGGTTCCAATTTCCTTTCCGTACTTCTTCCGGGTTCTTGGATATATCTTCGATATGATTTTTTATCCACTCTCTGTCCTTGCTGCTGCTCGGATCAAGTCCATAATCTTGAGCGTGTTTTCCGATCTTCTTTCCGAACTGCTTACCGCTGGTGTTCAGCTGGGGCGGGACATTGCACCCTTCGGGAGCGCCATTATCGTTGTGGACGAGGAGGGATGGTCCGTTTCCGGCGCCGACGTAGTAGGTGTGCAGTCCGGTGACGGTGAGGTTGTGGACCGTTTGGTGCTGGGTGTAGCCGCGGGTGAAAGCCACCGCATGGCTCCTGCCGTCCGGGCCGCGCAGCCGGTCGCCGGGCTCCAGCTCCGCGGCGGGGCTCCAGGCGCCGGCACCGGCCTGCCAGAACCGGTGGCCACCGGTCGCGGTGACCCGCTGCACCCCGCCGGGGGTGAACACCGCCACCGACACCAGATCCTTACTGCCGGTACCGGTGATGGTCGCCCGCACTGTGCGGGCCCCGGTGGTGCGCTGCCCGGGGGCAGCGGCCACGACCTCGTCGCCGGCCTCGACATCCTCGATGGCGACACGGCTCCCGTCAGCCAACAGCACCGGGGTGCCGGCCACGAAACTGTTCCGCCCACCGCCGCCATCCCCGACCTGGCAGGCCTCCTGGGCCTCGTCCAGCTTGTCGTTCTTGTCCTCCAGCGCGTCCTCGCGGGTGTCCTTCTTCTTACGAAGCTTGTTCCACTTCTTGCCCAGCTTGACGATCGCGGGAATCTTGGAGACGAACTTGCCCGCCTTGCTCCACGGGATCGCGCTGGCCAGTGTCCACAGGCACCCCTCGATGTCGCCTTCCATGAAGCACTTGCGGGCGTCCTCGATCCCGATCAGCTCGCCCAACAGCTGGGGCAGGTCCTCGGTCAGGAGGTCCTCCATGTCCTCCTTGGCCGACTCGTACTCATCCTCGGCCTCAGAGACCTCCTCCTGAGCGTCCTCGAACTCCTGGGTCAGCTCGGGGTCGTAGGCCACCTGCTCACCCTCGGACGAGTCATCCCCATCCCCGGAGTCCTGGCCCTCACCGGAGCCATCCCCGCCAGAGTCCTCCCCGGCGTCCCCGCCCGAGCCCTCCTCGGAGTCGTTCCCCCCGGAGCCGCCGGAACCCTCATTGGGGTCACCGTCCTGCGAGTCCTGATCCTCCCCGGAGTCACCTTCGCCGGAGTCGCTCCCGTCAGAGTCGTTTCCGCCGGCCTCGACCGCACAGCCGTCCTCGCCGTACAGCAGGCACAGCCCCTCCTCCACGGCCGCACCCACTCGGGTCGTCAACCCGGCCGAAATGAGCGCCACCACCAGTGCCGATGCCAGCGCCACCAGAGCGGCGTACTCCACCAGAGAAGCGCCACTCTCCGCCCGCCACACCCAACGCAAACGACTCACCACACAACGGTCACGCGAGGGGTAAAAACAGAACAAAACTACCGGAGCGCGTCCGTTGTGTAACCGGGTATGGCCACATCCGGCCAATATCCCTGCGTCGTGGTCTCATGTGCCGGACGAACGGCCGCGCCACTACGGGATGTCAGGTGGACACGTACCGTGGTTCGAGGGCAGGGAGAACCCCGGCGGTGGGATGATCGGTGCGGCCCGGTCCCGGGCGGGGAAGGGGATGAGGTACTGGCCGGGTCGCGGATCCCGGGGAGGAGGCGCGGACTGTGTTGGGAAGCCCTCGGAAGGTCAGGAATGTCGTGGACGCGTACGGGGAGGTTCGGTCGTGAGCGGGGACACGGGAGAGCTCGCCGCGTTTCTGCGTGAGCAGCTCGACCTCGAGGAACATCAGGCGTGGGCGTTACTGTCCTCGCTCATGGACTCGGCCTCGGCTTCCGAGGAGATCGACCAGCGGATCGAGGACGCGGAGCGGGAGTACGGAGACCGGATCCAGCAGGACGAGGACCTCACGCAGGATCTGCTGCGCGCCAAGTCGAACCAGAGAAGATCCGACTGGAACCGGAAGGAGTCCGCGTCCCTCCTGGACGAGGTGCTGAGTATGATCGAGCAGGCTCGCGGGGTGCTCGCCGAGTGCGAGAGGACGGGCAACGTCGCGAGGCTGCGCAAAATCGCCGCCCGGTACTCACAGCGCCCGGGCTACCGGGAGGAGTGGGCGCCGTGACCCCACGCGTCCCGGGCGTGCTGTTCCCTTACGCGTCGCTGACTCCGGGTTCCGGTCGTGTCAGCCCGACGGTGGGAACGTCGCCCGACCTGGTGCGTCTCGCGCGGGCGGGTCCGGTTGCCCCGTGGCTGGTCCGGGCCACCGCGGCGGGCAGGTGGTGTGGACGCGGGTGGCGTGGCGGGGTCTTGCTGCACCGGACCGTCGGTGCTGTTCCGCTCGGTTCTACTCGGCGGTCTGTCCCGCGAGCGGGGTGCACGCGTCGATGGCGCGGCGCCACGCGCGGGCGGTGTCCCACACTCCTTCCGGCAGGGTGGTGGGGGCGAACAACCACATGCGCTGGGTGGGGTCCGGGCTGTTGCCGGTGATGGTGGGGCGCGGCCGGTAGGGGGGATGGCCGCACAGCTGGTACCACCGGTACTCGAGCGGCTCCAGTAGCGCCATCAGCCGTTCCTCCACACCCCAGCCGGGTAGGACCTCGCAGAACACCCAGGGCCGGAACCGGCGCAGCACCTCCAGTCCGCCCGCGATCACGTCCGGTTCGGTCGTCTCCGTGTCGAGCTTGAGGATTGACGGGCAGACCCCTTCGGCCTCCTGCCAGTGCGACAGGGTCTCCAACCGGACCGGGAGCCGCCCCACCCCCGGACGGAACCCGCGGGCCAGGGAGTTCGAGGCGTCGCTCGTCGCCGACAGGAACAGCGGCCCGGTGCCGCTGTGGCTGCTCAGTGCCAGTTCCACCACCCGCACCGGCAGGTTGTTGCGCACGGCCACCGCGCGGGCGGCCGCGGCGATCGCGGGGGTCGGTTCGAAGGCGTAGGTGGGGCGCTGGCTGCGCGCCGCCGCGAGCGTGCTGTACACCCCCACGTTCGACCCGATGTCCAGTACGGCACCGGAGCGGGCGTGCTCCAGGGCGGCCAGGAAACACGCCAGTGTCTCGGGTTCGTAGTTGGCCAATCCGCCGCGCTGGAGTTTCTTGGCCATCCAGAAACCGCCCGGTGCGGACACCTGAAGCGTGTCCGGTCCGGCGGTCGGAGATCCCGCGCGGCGTGGCAGCCGCAGGGAGAAACTGCGCTGTCGCGGTGGGCGGCGGTCGCGGCTGACCCCTCCCAGACCCTGCGGGAGCCGGATGCGCAGTTGCCGGGTCGCGTGGCGGACGGCGGGGTAGCGGCGGACGAAAGCCCGCATCTGGCCGGTTACCACTGGACATTCCCCCCAACAGTGACCTGGATTGTGGTGTCGTGCCGCGGGCTCGGAAAGGCTCGTGCGGCTGGCGCCGGCGTGTGGGCCGGGCGGCTCGGCGGTGGCCGTGCCGGGATTTCGGCGGGTGGCGCGCGATCATCGACTCCCGGGGGCCGAAATCCGAACATACTCCTTGTGGCTTCGGGTTCGCAGGTCGTTTCACACAAAGGTCGCCCGCACGTCACCGGAATGTCCACTGACGCGCCCGAGATGTCGCTGTTTCGCCCGACTCATTGGGGATGGTGCGAGCTGCTCCGGAGTCGACCGTCCTGAGCCTGTGGTCAGCGCACCTAGACTTGTCTCCCGTGAGTCTGTCAATCGGGATCGTTGGTCTGCCGAACGTCGGTAAGTCCACACTGTTTAACGCGCTGACCCAGAACGAGGCGCTCGCCGCGAACTACCCGTTCGCGACCATTGAGCCCAATGTCGGAGTGGTGGGGGTCCCCGACTCCCGCCTGCCCGCTCTGGCGGAGATGTTCGACTCCGCCAAGACCATCCCCGCCACGGTGGACTTCGTGGACATCGCCGGGATCGTCAGCGGCGCCTCCGAGGGGGAGGGGCTGGGCAACCAGTTCCTCGCCAACATCCGGGAGGCGGACGCGATCTGCCAGGTCATCCGCGGGTTCAACGACGCCGACGTCACCCACGTGGCCGGCGGTATCGAACCGGCCCGCGACATCGAGACCATCAACACCGAGTTGATCCTCGCCGACCTGCAGACTCTGGAGAAGGCGCTGCCGCGGTTGGAGAAGGAGTCCAAGCGCAACGCCAAGGACAAGAAGGCCCAGGAGACACTGGCGGCCGCCCAGGCGGCCCAGCGGGTGCTGAACGAGGGTCAGAGCCTGTCCACCGGTGCCGCCGCGGCCGGCATCGACCTCGGGTTGGTCCGTGAGCTCAACCTCCTGACCGCGAAACCGTTCCTGTACGTGTTCAACGTGGAGTCCGACGAGCTCGCCAACCCCGACGTGCGGGCCAAGCTCTCCGAGCTGGTCGCCCCCAACGAGGCGATCTTCCTGGACGCCAAGATCGAGGCGGAACTGGCGGAGCTGGACGAGGACGAGGCGGCCGAGCTGATGGAGTCGATGGGCCAGACGGAGAGCGGCCTGGCCCAGCTCGCCCGGGTCGGCTTCGACACGCTGGGGCTGCAGACCTATCTGACCGCCGGTCCGAAGGAAACCCGCGCGTGGACGATCCCGAAGGGCGCCACCGCTCCGGAGGCGGCCGGCGCCATCCACTCCGACTTCCAGCGCGGCTTCATCAAGGCCGAGATCGTGTCCTACGACGAGCTGATGGCGGCCGGGAGCATGCAGACCGCCCGCGCCAACGGCCGGGTCCGCATGGAGGGCAAGGAGTACGTCATGCAGGACGGCGACGTCGTGGAGTTCAGGTTCAACGTGTAGTCGCGTTCCGGGCCAGCCTCTGGGGTCCGACGCCGGCTGTTACTGTGGTGAGGTCGCACCGGACGGTGTCCGGGATCGCCCCGGGGAGAGCCGGGCATAGCCGGGGCGGGCGATTCAACCGGCGATCTGATCTGCCAGCTGATCGGCAACACTGCGCGGCTCCCGCCCGAGGAGCCGGGAGAGCTTGGAATCGGATCGTGCGAAATGGCCGGTCCGTGTCGCCTGGAACATCGAGAGAGTGAAGCGTGCGGCCGCCTCCGGAACGCCGTTCGCCATCTCATCAGCAACCCACTTCTCGTCGTCGACAACGATGCGATCGACGTGGCGACCGGTGAGCTCGGATGCCGCCGAGGCGAAGTCCGCGAGGGTGACCGGTGAGGGCAGCGTCAGATCGACGGGGCCGTCGAACGGGGAGTCGCTGGCGAGGATCGCCGCGGCAGCCTCCGCGGCATCACGCCGATCGACCCAGGAGAACGGGCCGTCGGCGGGTTTGGCGATCACTCCCGTCGCCTGCCACGGGCCGAGCAGTTGCCCGAGGTCTCCGTAGAAGCCGTTGCGCAGCACTGTCCATGCGACGCCTGAAGCTGCGAGGTGATCCTCAGTGGCCGCGTGGATGGCGAGTGGCGGATAGGGAGTGTCGAATCCGGTCCCGTGGGCGCTGGTGTACAGGATCCGCCGCGCCCCGGCGGCGACGGCAGCATCGATCGCCGTCCGGTGCTGCGCGACGACGTCGGCAGTGGCGTCGCTGGAAGAGACCAGAAGCACCTGCTCGGCGTCGGCGAACGAGTGGCGCAGAGCCGCGGGTTCGTCGTAGCTTCCCTGCCGCACGCGGACTCCTTGGTCGGCCAGGTGCTTCGCGCGTTCGGGGTCGCGGACGCTGACGCCGACGCGGGCTGGAGGGACCCGCTTCAGGAGGTGATCGACCGTGGCCCCGTTGAGGGTGCCTGTCGCTCCGGTCACGATGATCATGATGGCGTCCTTTCGCCGAGGCGGCCCTTGGGGCCTGCTCTGCTGGGAGAGTGGGGCGGGCCGCACGGAGGGATCCGGTGCGCAAAAATTGACTTATGAGGTCAACTTCATGTCGGGTACCATCGTGCAGGAAATTGACCTATAGGGTCAAGTTTTCTTGTCGGGGAAGGAGGGCGGCTGTGACCAGTACCCGGTCCTCGTCAACGCTTCGCACCGATGCCCGCCGCAATGTCGACCGGATCTGTGCCGCTGCGGTGCAGGTGTTCCGAGAGCGGAGCCTCTCTGTGCCGCTCGAGGAGGTCGCTGCGGCCGCCCACGTGAGCAAGGCGACCATCTTCAACAGATTCGGGGGAAGGGTCGGATTGATCGACGCCGTCATCGACGACGTCGTCGCGGCAGAGCTGAGGAGCGTCATCGATCATGCACGTTCTGTCGCTGGGGTCCGAGAACGAATCTGCTACTACGTCGGTGCGATTCGGGATCTCCAGTACCGACTGCCGGCGGTCAACGACGTCCTGCTGCAGGAGTTCCCTGACTCCGAGCAGCTCATGGCCCTGTGCCACGTCGCAGGAGCCTTCCACGACGACTTGGCCGCAGACGGTCATGCCGCTGGCGTCCTGGCCCACGGATTCACGCCGGGCGACTTTCAGGCGCTGGCCTTCGACAACGCTCTTGCCCTCAAGCACGGCGGCCGACCATCCCGGGCGGACTACGACCGCCGGACCGCGTTTGTTCTCGGCGGGATCTGTCGATCGGCGCAGCCGTCGGTCTAGTCTCGCCGCGGAGCAGAGGCTTCCCGCCGCGGCGACGCGGTCGGCTTCAAGTTCAACGTGTGAGGCCGCCGTGGACGGACCGGAGAGTGCGGACTGAATCCGCATCGGGTGCCTGCCGGATCCTACGGACCGGGCCAAGATCACGTGGTGGGGCTATTTCGACAGACCCCTCGCGAGTAGGGTGATTCCTGAGGTTGCGCGAACCTGATGTTGGGAGGGCGGGTCGGACAGTGGTCGCGGTGCCGCAGAAACTTGTCCCTGTCGTCCTGACATTGACGGGACGGAACAAAATCTTTCGGAGCAAGGAAGCTGCTCAGCGACACGCGGCGGGGCGCATGGTTCGTCCGCTTCCCTTCGCTCCGCCACAGCGGTTGCGCGACGATGTCTCCATCACACGGGAAGACATCGAGGGGTGGCCCGTCTACTCGATCGTCCCTCGGCGAAGTGCGCCACGAGGCCGGACCGTGTTCGTGCATGGGGGCGGTTGGGTCAATGAGATCGCCGCGCGGCATTGGCAGCTCGCCGCCCGGATCGCAGCAGAGGCCGGTACCACCGTCACGGTGCCGATCTATCCGCTTGTTCCGCGGGGAACGGCTGAGCATGTCGTCCGCGGTGTGGCCTCACTCGTGCAGGACAGCATGGACCGTGACGTCGGGACGCGCCTCTTCGGCGATTCCGCCGGTGGTCAGATCGCCCTCTCCGCAACGATGCGGCTGCGCGATGCGGGCACAACCCTGGCTCGCACGGTGCTGTTGTCGCCTGCAGCGGATCTCACGTGGAGCAATCCCCGAATCGACGACGTTCAGCCACGCGATCCGTGGCTGAGACGACCAGGCGGCGAGTACTTCGGTGAATTGTGGCGCGCAGACCTTCCTGCCACGGATCCGTCGGTGAGTCCGCTGTACGGTGACTTCGAGGGGATGGGCCCGATCTCCATCTTCACCGGCACGCGCGACATCCTCAATCCTGACGCGCATCTCTTGCATGATGCCGCCAGAAGCGCAGGCGTGGACGTCGACTTCCACGAGGCCGACGGTGAGGTGCATGTGTACGCCTTGCTTCCCACCGCACGAGGGAAGCAGGACGCGCAGCGAATCGTCGACGCCCTTCGGGTGCGGTAGCTCCGGGGCGATGTGATCGCGTCAGGCACAGATGCGGTCCTCGTACCACGCTGTCATTGTCGACTATCAGATGGCTCTATGCGCCGAAACGCGGTGGAGTTCCGCTTCAGCGTGTGGGGCCCGGCCTGAACCGTCACCCGAAAGGAGCGCCGCACCATGAGACGGATTTCGGTGGTGGGGTGCTCCGGCTCGGGCAAGTCGACGCTGTCGCGGCGGCTGGCCGACTCTCTCGACGTGCCCCACATCGAGCTCGACGCGCTGCACTGGGGCCCCGGCTGGTCGCCGGCCACGGCCGAGGAACTGAGCGAGCGCGTCGGGCGCGTGACGGCCGCGGACGCCTGGGTGGTCGACGGCAACTACCGGAGTAAGATCGGCACTCTGGTGTGGGAGCGGGCCGACACCGTGGTGTGGCTCGACCCGCCGCGGTGGCGCGTGGTGGCGCGTGGTGGCGCGGTCGGTGCGGCGTACGGTCCGTCGGGTCGTGACGCGCGAGGAGCTGTGGAGCGGCAACCGGGAGAACTGGCGCGGCCTGCTGTTCTGGCGCGGCGAGGAGTCGATCCTGTGGTGGGTCTGGACCTCGTACGACCGGGTCCGGAAGCGCTACGAGGCGGCGATGTCCGATCCGCAGCACGCCGACCTGAGATTCCACCGGCTGCGGACGCCGAAGGACGTCGAACGGTTCCTGGCGACGGCCGTGCGAGCCTGAGCCGGTCGACGGCGTTGGAGACGATGCTCGCGATGGGGCGTTGTTGCCGGAAAAGCCGCCGCCCGTGCGTGTCGGTGAGTTCGCCCGTTGATCCACGCCCGGCTGCGTCTGGCGCGACCCGCGGCTTCCGCTGTATGGAGGACCGCACGCGGATCGGGGCAAGTCTGCCTGCCGAACGTACGAGTCACGGTCACCGGGGGTGGCGGTGAGACCGTCGGCTTTGACTCAGAGGCAGGGCATGTCGGAGTCAGAAGCCGAAGGCGAGGCCCTTCATGCCCTCGATGGCGTCGTGCGGCTCTCCGTAACCACGTGCCGCCGGCCTCGCTCCGCCGCACACGGCCGGCCACCCGCAGCGCGCCTGGCCGGAGGCGTCACCAGCGTCCGGCGGACAGGGTCTGACGGCGGGTCCGGCCGGGAGGCGTTCCGTCCGCGCGGGAACCGCCCCGGTGGCGGCGGCGTCCCACGGGCGACCACCGACCGCCCCCCCTTCGGAGAGGACAGCAGTGCCCGAGGAGCGCGACATCCCGGACGTCTCACACATGGCGCCGGCGGACCAGCCGTTCGCCGCCGCCCTGCTCACCGCGCTGCGCGACGCGGAGATCCCGGCGGAGGTCCAGCCGCCCACCCACCTGCGGCTGGATGTCCACCAGGACATCGCTCCCATGGACCTCGGTGACGCGTTCCAGCACGCACGCGCCACCCCGCGCGACGACCTGCCCGACTTCGCCGCCGGGGTCGTGCGCGGGATGATGCGGTCCTTCCGGAGCAGCGGAGTGCGCATCGGAACCCACTACCCGCTGCCGGAGGACGACGCGGCGGCGCGCGCCCTCACCGAGGCGTTCGCCCACCAGGGCGCGGCCGTGCGGTTCGCCGAACCCGACACCGTGCTCGTTCCGCTCACCGGCGACCGCCGGCTGGAAGCCGACATCGGCGACTTCCGCCGCCGCGCGGAGGAGGCACCCCAGGAGCGGGAGCGGCTGGCCGCGGAGTTCGCGCGGGAACGGCTGGCCGCGGGCAACCGTGCCGAGAGGCGAACGACGGACCTGGACGGGGTCCTCGACCGGTTGCGGGTGCGCGTCCACCCGCAGAGCATGCTGGGGCCGGAGGCGCGGGAGACCGTGGTCAGCCGCGAACTCGCCCCCGACGTCGCCGAGACGCTCGCTGTCGACTATCCTGAGCACACCCAGCTGCTGGAGCGGGACGCGGTGCGGGGACGGGACGTGTCGGACGCGGACCTGTTCCGGCTCGCCCTGCAGCACTCCACCGAGGAACCGTTCGAGGTCACCACCCGCGACCCGCACGGCGTGCCCCTGATCCACCTGGGCGGCCAGCACCGCTACATGGCCTCGCACGTCCACGTTCTGGGCCGCTACCTCGATGCGGAGTCCGCCTCGCAGGGGGCGCTGGTGGCGCTCCCGCTTCCCGAGCTGGTGCTGGTCCACCCGCTGCTCACCACCGAACCCGTCGTGGCGACGGAGGTCATGCAGCGGATAGCCGCCGAGATGGTGCAGGGCGACAAACCCATCACGAGCCAGGTGTACTGGTGGCGCCCGCGCGACTACGAGCGCCTCGGGCAGCGGCAGGTGCTGGAACCCGGCCACACGCCCTGGCTGGAACCGGTGCGGGTGGGCCTCGACCGGGAGAGCGGAAGCGTCACGGTCACCGGCGGTGCCGACTTCTGCGAGCTGATCCGGCGAAACGCCGGCTGAACCGCCCCCGCTGGCGGCCGGCACCAGGGGATCCGCCCGCCCCGATACCCCGGGTTCCGGGACGGGCGGAAAAGCGGGAATCGGCCGGCTCAGCCCGGTGCCGGCGTGTTGCTCTGCTCACCCGGCGGACACCACAGCGCCGTGTTTCCGGTGCCACGCCCCGGTTCCGTGCGCCGTTCCGCCTATCTGTCCAGTGAATTCGTTGTTTCCGGTCGGACCGCAACTGTCCAGCTGACAGGATCGTCCCCGGCGACGCGCGGGGACACGGGCACGTCAACCGGCATTGACCAACCGACATCCGGGGTACATCGTGCGGTTGGGATAGAAACACGCACGAGTATGGGCGGCGGAGAACCCACGCATGCCGCACCATAGGTATGGGGTAAACAAGGGCAGGACGGCAACCCCGAGAGTCCCCGAGAACCAGGCACGGCCGTGCCGCAGTACAGGGAGGCGTAATGGTCCGCAAGGCCACCGCGCGGCGAGACGGGTCCGGCGAGGCCGACGCCGGCGACGGCGGCCCCGACGAACCGGTCCGCCACCCCCGGGCGGGCGCCGGCGGACGCTGGTGGGTGTGGGTCGGCCGCGCCATCCTGTGGGCGTTCCTCCTCGTCGTCATCGCCAACGGCATCTGGATGCCCATCCGCGACGGGCTGGCGCAACCGCCCCAGCAGGAGGAGGACGCCACGGACGACGAGCCGTCGTTCCCCACCACGGCCGCGACCGCCTTCGCCGCCCGGTTCGCCGACGCCTACCTCAACGCCGGCGGCGATTCCGCCGACGACCGCGCCGAGAAACTGTCCGAGTTCGTCCCGGAGGGCGAGGCGGACTCCTTCGACCTGTCCAACACCAATCTCACCGGCGAGGACGTCGAGGTGATCGCGGTGGACGCCAGTGACGACCACAACGCCGTCGTCACCCTCAGCGCCCACGTCAACGGCGAGCCGATGAGCCTGGACGTCCCCGTCTACGCCGAGGACGCCACCTCACTGGTGGTCTCCGGCCAGCCCGCCCTGCTGGCCGCCCCCGACAAGGCGGACCTGCCCGAGGCGCCCCAGACGGACACGGACAGCGACGCCCACGAGGAGCTGGAACCGTTCCTCACCGACTTCTTCGAGGCCTACGCCCAGACCCCGGAGCACCTCTCCCGCTACACCGAGCGCGGTGCCGAGGTCACCGAGCTTCCCGGCGGTTCCCTCGAGTTCGTCAGCCTCGACGAGCTCACCGTCCCCGCCGGGGACGGCGGCGACGTGCGCGAGACCACCGCCAGCGTGGTGTGGCGGCTCGCCGGGAGCGAGGAGGACGACCCGGCCACGCTCACCCAGACCTACCAGGTGGACGTGGTACGCACGGACAACGACTGGTACGTACGCGACATCCAGGGAGCCCCGCGCGGTTTCGGCGACTGAGGGTCACCGCCGGACGCACCCCAGCGGGGCGCACGTAACGAAAGGCAACCGACGATGCAGGACAGACCACGCGTGCGGGAGGGCGAACGCTGACATGCACCCCCTTGTCATCAGCGTCGCGCAGACCGCCGCCGACGTCGCGGCCCCGATCGCCGCGAACTCCCAGGACGCACCGGACACCTCGGGACTGGCCGATTTCCTGCGGGGATTCTTCGGCCCGCTCTTCCTGGTGATCGTGTCGGTCGTCGCGATCTTCTTCCTGTTCACCAGGGAGATCACCCGTTTCGCCCAGTTCATCATTCTCGCGATCTTTATCGGGATCGTCTTCTACGTTCCAGGGATCATCGAAGTCACGGCCAGGGCCATCGCGCGCGCAATGGGCGTGGAGACCGAGTAGGAGGCCGGGGACGTGGACCTGCCCACGTACACCAACATCTGGCGTATCGAGAAGCGGCTCTACAAGCTCTACGACTTCCGGCTTCCGCAGCCGCTTCCCGTCGTCACGCTCGGTGTGTTCCTGGGTGTGTTCTTCGGGTGGATCCTGCTGCTGAACCTGGTCGGGTTCCCGTGGCGCTCCCCCTTCCACGTGGTCTGGCTGGTCCCGCCCGGCATCATCACCTTCCTCGCCACCCGCCCCGTCATCGAGGGCAAACGGCTGACCGAACTACTGGTCTCCCAGGGCCGTTTCCTGACCGAGGCGCGGGTGTACACCCGCATGTCCCCCGAACGCGAACCCTCCCGCGTGACACTCACCGTGCGGGTGTGGCACCGCGACCCCGCCGCCGGCCCGCTTCCCACCCCCGGGTCGGGTAAGCAACGGCTGCGCGCCGCCCCCACCGAGGAACGTCTCCCCTCAACCGAGACAGCGACGGAAGAGGAGCCGGCCGAGGTGAGTAGCGAGCCCGCAGCCGAACAGGAACCCACCCCTGCCCGGGAGCCGGAGCCCGGACCGGAGCCCGAACCGGAACCGGAGCCCCAGCCGGAGCACCAGCCCCGGGACCAGCGCGGCCTGGGCCGCAAGATCCTCAACTACTTCGGTTTCGCCCTGCCGAAAACGCCGCCGCCGGAGTCCGGGGAGCAGCACGCGGCGTCCGTGCCCGCCGCCGAACGCACCGACCTCGGCCCGGCCCGGAGCAAGGACGACGCGCCCTCACTCGCCGAAGCCCACCACGCCCAGGCCGAGACGGACGCGTTCGCCGAACCGGCCCCAGCCCAACCGGTGGTGGACACCGGCACGACGGCCCGCCGTCGCGCCGAGGAGATCATGGCCGCCCCCGAACCGCAGGAATCCCCGTCCCAGCCCGTGGCGCGGTCCACCCAGCAGCACGCCCGGCACCGGGAGGTCAACACCGCCCACGACCGGGTGGACGCCCGCCGCGCCGCCGACGGCGCCTCGGCCGAGGGGATCGCCGGCGACAGCGGTTCCGGCCCCCGGCGGCGGCTGCGCGGCCGCAGCCAGGGGATGCGGGTGGCCCGGGAGCGGAAGCACGGACAGGACGCCCCGGCCGCGTCCGCCACGCCGGCCGCACCGCCCGGTGCCGCCTCCCCGCAGCCGGAGACCGCCGGGGAGGCGGAGCCGGAACCCGCCCGCCCCGCCCAACCGGCTCAGGCGACCGCCACGGCGCCGCCCGCCGCGGCGCGACCGGAGCCGGACGAGCCCGAGACGCCCGCCTCCCACCAGCAGCGGCCCCGACCGCACGCGGCCCCGTGGGACCTGCCCGAGGCCGATGCGGGCCCCGCCCCCGAGGGGGAACCGGAGCCGCGACCGGAGGAAGCGGACGAGGGCAAACCCTCGCTGGAGGTGGACCACGACACCGGCGAGCAGGAGGGCCTGGCCGTGACCGCGCGGGCGCTGGCCACCTCTCCCGGTGACAGCGCGGGCCAGGAGGGCGACGGCCACCAGCCCGACGACGGGCGGTCGGACGAGCACGCGGAGCACATGGCCGTACTGGACCGTTACGCCAACGCGGGCGGCGCTCCACCACCCGCCCCGCCGCGCTTCGCCGAACCCTCCGAGGGCGCCACCACCGCAGCGGGGTGGTTCACCGACTCCGCGCCCGCGCCACCACCCGGCGCGGACGGGAGCAAACTCCCGCTGGAGGTGGACCACGACACCGGGGAACAGGAGGGGCTGGCCCGCCCGCGGGACGCGCAGCGCCGCACGGAGGCCGACCTGCGGGCGGCCGAGAGCGCCGCGCTGGGCGTCCGCCGCCAGCACGCGGAACCCGAGGCCGCTCCCGCGCCCAGCCCGGAGCGGGCCGCCTTCCGACCGGAGGACGCCGCCGAGCACACCCCGCAGCCGGACGGCGGGGACAGCCCCGCCCGCGAACCGGCCGGGCCAGCCGGGGATGACACCCTGCCACCGGAGCCACCGAACGCGTCCCCCGGGGAGCGGGCGGAGGAAACCTCCCACCCGCGGGCCGAGGCCCCCAACGGTGACGATGCCGGCGCCCACCCGGGCCTGCGCAGCGCCCGGCTGTCGCGCACCCTGCGCGCCAACCCGGCACCGTCGCCCGCCGGCACCGGTGACACCGCCCCCGCCCCCGAGGCCGGCGACGCCGGAGCTTCCGGGGGCCGCAGCACCAGCGGCACCACCGGCGAGGGTCCCGCCGACGCCGAACCGGCCCACGCCGTGTCCGAGAACGGCCCGGCCGAACCCGATCCGGTCAGCCCCGAGCCGGCCGAGCCCGAGTCGGCCGAGGCCGCCAGGACCACCGAAACCGGTGGGGAACCGGAGCCGCACGCCCCCACCCCGACGGCGGTGGGCTCCCCGCCCGGCCCCTCCGGCCAGACCGTGTGGACCAACCAGCCCGGAGACGACGGGGTCTTCCACCGGGTGGCGCAGAACGCCCGCCGGCTGAGCCAGCTGTTCGGCCAACCCGTACCCGGCGACGACCCAGAACCCGACGCCGCCCCGCGGCGCTCCACCACACCCGCCGCCCAGCGTTCCGCCGCGTCGCAGCGCGGCACCGGCCCGCCGGAGCTGTCCCACGACACCGGCGAACAGCAGCGCCTGGCCGGAACCCCGAGCCAGTCGGCTCCCGCCGACCCCGCCTCGTCCGAATCCGGCTCCGACTCCAGCGCCGCGGCCGACAGCACCGACACCACCCCCAGCCGCGGGTGGCGGCGGCTGGCCCGCGTGGTCACCGGCGGCGGCTCCACCGCCCGCACGGTGACGGAACTGCCCGACGCCGACGTGGAACGCCTCCGCACACCCATCGACGGCCCGAAACGCGTCATCGTGCTGGGCTGCACCGGCGGTGCGGGCCAGACCGTCACCACACTGATGCTCGGCCACACCCTGGCGACCTACCGGGACGAGCGCGTGGCGGCCGTGGACCTCAACCCCGGCACGTACGGCATGTCGCGGCGCGTCGAGACCGAGACACCGGAAACCCTCACCTCGCTGCTGGCCAACACCAGCACCGTCTCCAGCTACACGGCGATGCGCGACTACACCTCCCGCACCAACACCGGCCTGGAGGTGGTCGCCACCCTGGACGACCCCTACGCCCGCACCCTCGACGACCGCGACTACACCGAACTGGGAACGCTACTGGGCCGGTTCTACGGCTTCACCATGCTGGACCCGGCCGCCACCGGCGTCGCCCGCGCCCTGCCCGCCGTGGACGGGCTGGTGCTGGTGGTACCCGCCAGCGCCGACGCCGCCCGGGCGGTGGCGATGACGTTCGAGTGGCTGGACGGCCACGGCTACACCCACCTGCGGTCCCACTCCGTCGTCGTCATCAACGGGGTGAGCAAACGCAGCCTCTCCGACGTGGACGAGGCGGAACGGGTGGCGCGCGGCCAGTGCCGCGCCATCGTCCGCGTGCCGTGGGACGACCACTTCGGTACCCGCGACCAGGTGAACGTGCACGCGCTGCGGTCCAGCACCCGGCGCGCCCACGCCCAGCTCGGCGGCGTGCTGGCGCACGGCTTCGCCCCGGGGGAGCAACCATGACCGCCAGCCGCACCGCCCGCGGCCGGTGCCACGCGCCCCCCGCCCCGTGCCGCGGCCCAACCGCCCGCGCCGGCGGAGCGAGCGCCCACACGGGAACCGCAACCGGTACGTGGCGGGGACGACCCGCGCCGCGACCCTGTGAAACGACAGCCCTCCCGCCACCGCCGGCGGGCACGGGCGCCTTCCACCACGACCGGCAACAAGCCAGGGGGAACAATGCTCGGTAGGTCCACGGCAGCCCGCGGAGCGAGCCGGCTGCCGGTGCGCTACTTCGACGACCGCGTTCTGCTCAGCGACGCCGAAGCGTGGGCCTACTTCCGGCTGCCCACCGTCTCCTACGAGTTCACCACCCCGGACGAACGCGAGGCGCTGGCCACCAACATCACCATCGCGCTCGCCGCCATCCGGATGGAGGACGCCGAGGTACACCTGCGGATCGCCCACCGCACCTACCCGGCCGCCGCCTGGGCCACGAAACTCGACGACACCTCCGACTCCGGTCCCGGCTGGTACGAGTACCTCGAGGAGATGTACCGCCACGTGTGGGCCAAGGACTTCTGGACGAAGGAGGTCTACCTGGGGGTGCGGCTGGGCCAGCGCGGCGGCGTGCGCGGCCAGCTCTCCCAGGGCGTGTTCGCGCAGCTGCTGGCGGCCTACCAGCGCACCGAGAACGTGCTGGGGGTGCAGGACGACGCGGTGGACGACAAGGAGCTCGCCCACTGGACCGAACAGGCCCAGCGCCTGGGCCGGGCGCTGGCGGCCAGCTCACTGCGGGCCCGCCACGCCCACTCCTCCGAGGTCGCCTGGCTGCTGCGCCACGCCGTCACCGGCACCATCGAGGAGCCCCGACCGTCGGCCGCGGGCCGCCGCACCTGGGGCAAGGGCGAGATCGAACAGCTCGTGGACGGCACCATCCACAACGGGCGTTCCATGTTGCGACTGGAACAACCCGCCGGCAACACCTACGTCGCCTACCTGTCGTTCTCCCGCTTCCCGGACCTGATGCCGTTCCCCGACGGGGAACCGTGGCTGCACTACGCCGACGCGCTGCCGTTCCCGGTGGAACTGTCGCTGCGGATGAAACTCATCCCGCCGGCGAAGGCCAGCAAGGACGTGTCCCGCAAACTCGCCCACGCCCGCGACATGGATGCCCACATCCGCGAGGCCGGCGCCGAGGCTCCCATCGCGCTGGCGGAGCAGATCGACGCCGCCCGGATGCTGGAGCACGGCATCACCAAGGAGCGCCTCCCGTTCGTGTACGGCTGGCACCGGCTGATGGTGTCCGCGCCCACCGAGGACATGCTGAACCAGCGGGTGGAGGCGGTGGTGGAGCACTACCGCGACATCGGCATCGACGTCACCAACTCCACCGGGGACCAGTTCGCCCTGTTCCTGGAGTCGCTTCCGGGCGACCGGATCCGGCTGAACGCCTACGCCCAGCGCCAGCCGCTGCGCACCATCGCCGGCGGCATGCCCACCGCCACCGTCGACCTGGGGGACCGCGCCGACCCCGACACCGGCGGCTGGACCGGCCCCTACATCGGCGAGACCCTGGGCCGCGCCCGCTCCATCGTCCACTTCGACCCGATGGTGGCCGCCGCCCGCAACCGCCCCACCGCCATCGCCATCACCGGTGAGCCCGGCGGCGGGAAGACCACGCTGGCGCTGCTGCTGATCCACCAGCTCGCGCTGCGCGGGGTCACGGTCGCGGCGATCGACCCCAAGGGCGACGCCGAGTCGCTGGTGAAACTGCTGCAGAGCTACGGCCGCAAAGCCCGCATCATGTCGCTGGGTTCGGCCGAGCCGGGGCTGCTGGACCCGTTCGGGTTCGGCGACGACCTTCCGTCGAAGAAGACCATGGCGACCGAGACGCTGCGGCTGCTGCTGCCGCGGATGAGCGAGGAACGCGAGTCGGCCATGATCCAGGCGGTGGCGGCGGTCGCCAACCAGCCCCAGCCCAGCCTCGCCAAGGTGGTGCGCTACCTGGAGGACTCCACCGACCCCGCCTCCCGCAACCTGGGGGCGGTGCTGCAGTCCATGTCGGAGATGCGGCTGGCCAGCCTGTGCTTCGACCCCCAGGGGGAGCACCAGATCGAGACGGAGGGGTGGACCACCGTGTTCACCCTGGGCGGGCTCACCCTGCCGGACTCGGCCATCTCGCGGGAGGACTACTCCTACGAGCAGCGGTTGAGCGTGGCCCTGCTGTACCTGGTGAGCCAGTTCGCCCGCCGGCTGATGAACGGGCTGGACCGCCACCTCCCCAAGGCGATCTTCCTGGACGAGGCGTGGGCGGTCACCTCCACCCCCGAGGGGGCGAAGCTCGTCCCGGAGGTCAGCCGGATGGGCCGCTCCCGCAACACCAGCATGATCCTGGTCAGCCAGAACGCGGGCGACCTGCTGAACGAACAGGTGACGAACTGCCTCAGCAGCGTGTTCGCGTTCCGCTCCAGCGAACGGGTCGAGGTGGAGAGCGTCATGGCGTTGTTAGGGATCGAACCCACCGAGGAGCACCAAGGGATGTTGCGCAACCTCGGCAACGGCGAGTGCGTGTTCCGCGACCTGGACGGGCGCGCCGGCCGGGTCGGGGTGGACCTGGTGTCCGAGGAGCTGCTGCGGTGGCTGGACACCAACCCCACCAGGCAGCGTCCGGACGACGACGGCGGCGACGGAGACGACGACAGGTTCCAGGGCGCCAACGGCGGCGCCCTGGTCGGCACCGGCACGATGGGCAGCACGGCGGATACGGGTGCGGGAGATCTGCAGTGAGCGAGGGCATGCGCGGGGCGAGTGCGACCACCAGCACGAACGGTGCGCAACCGGCCGGTGACCAGGAGGAACGACAACCCCCCAGCGGACGTCGATCGAGCCGGGACAACCGGCGTACCCGAGCGCGCACACCAGCCCGCCCACGGGGAATGCGGCGGGCCGTCACCCTGGCGTTGGTGGCACTCGCGTTCCTACTGGTGCCCCTGGGCAGCCAAAGCGCCCAGGGAGACCCCGTATGCGACGGCCAGCCCGCGCCGCAGCCGGAGATGGCTGATAGCGGCTCCGATGGATTGTTGGTGCCGCCGAAGTCGCAGTCAGCCATTGAGAACGGACCGAACGATGGGCTGCCACCTGATGCGAGTATTTACGGACAATACGGGACTTCGGGTCAGCAGTGGCACGTCATCAAAGATTCTTGTATTGACAAGATGGGGTCGAGCGCGACGGCGACCTTAAGCAATACGGCATGGGATCTTTCCAAAACTATAAACCAGTCGACCATCACTGTTTATCAAGCTGCCACCTCTGATGGTCTCCTGTCGAGTTTTAACAGTATGGTTGAGGATGTCATCAACCAGCTCCGTTATGGTATTTGGCAGCCTCTTCTGCCAACGGTGATAATCCTAGGTGCAGTTTGGTTGGGATGGTATGGCCTCATACGCAAACGTGTTACTTTGACCCTTGAAAGCGCTATCTGGATGGTGATGGCGACTGCCCTTGGGCTCTGGATACTAGTAAATCCAGGACAGATACTGTCCATGGCTGGAAGCGTTGTAAACTCCGGAAACCAGCTCGTAAATTCTGCTTTGTCGAATGTCTCTGTACCCGGCGGCTCGGCTTCATGTCCCGCAGGGGCGGAAGAAGTACAGCAGGCCGATTGGGAGTCCGAAAGCGACTTCGCGGTTCGTAAGAATTCGAATATGCTGTGGAGCGGACTCGTCTGTCAGCCTTGGGTTGCCGGCGTCTTTGGCAGTGGCGATGTCGCTGAGAGTGCTGCGGCCCTGCACTCCGTTGATTTGATCGAAGCGCAGGCAATAAGTCGTACTGAGCAGCAGCAAATAGCGGAAGGTGAACTAGAAGCCCAAGAAGTTATTGACCAAAAACAAAGCCAGTATCAGGATATCTCTGATAGTATACAGGAATCATACCCCGGTGTTTATCCCTTGTTCGAGGGGAGTCAACAGGAGAGTCGGCTCGGCGTGGCCTCTCTCGCGCTTTTCTCTTCTATTTTTGCAGGTGGGTTGATACTTGCGGGGTCTGTTGCTTTGATAGTCCTGAAAATCGGATTCCTAATACTGTTCCTTTTCTCTCCGATATTTCTTCTTGTTGGCGTTCATCCCGGATATGGAAGGACAGTGCTTCTTCGCTGGTTTGAAATGCTCTTCGGTTTGCTCCTCAAGCAAATATTTATTGTATTGCTAATAGCGTTGTTAGTCATGTGCTACGGCCTCGTCATGGCGACCAATCTCGGGTGGGGGCTGCAGATGATCCTGTTGGCTCTCTTCACTCTGGCTCTCTTTATCTACCGCAAGCCGTTCGCGCATCTCTTCTCGTCGGTCAACGCCAACACCTTCACCTCGCGCATGGTGAGCGACACAGTGAACAGCAGCGTGCTGAGCAAGAGCGCCAACGCGCTTCCCCCGGTCGCCTACGCGCGGGCGCAGAAGTGGGGCCTCAAACGTTCCCCGCAGCTGGCTGCGGCCGCGGGCTCGGTGCCTGCCGCCGGTGGTGGCGCTGCCGCCGGTGCGGCGTCCGGAGAAGCGGCAGACGGTACCTCTCAGGGCACCTCGGGAGTGGAAACGGGAGAGGCCGAGGGAGCTCCGGGACGGGACGGAACCCGTGTCCGTGGCAGCGCCGGTTACGGCAGGGCGCGGGGACGCAGCGCCCCGTCCCTGAACCTGGGGAAGAACAACGGCGGCGACGGCGATCCCGGGGCGGCCGCCTCGGACACCTCCACCCGCCGCAGCACCTCCGAAGCACCCCGTCTCAGCGAAGCGGCTTCCGGTGGGCTGGGGACACCAGGCCCATCGGGTAACGCCCCTGGCAGCGGCGGTGGGGGAGACGGCGGCCCCATCCCGCCGCGCCCGGCCGGCGGCTACACCGGAACCGGGGACACCGGCTGGGCCTCCATCTTCGGCACCGGAGCCGGAAGCGGCCAGCGGGGAACCTCCGACAGCGGTAACAGCGGCAATGGTGGCAGCGCTGGCGGCGGCGGGGGAGCCGCCTCGGGTGCGGAACGCGTGGACCCCAACAGCGGCCAGGGCATCTTCAAGGGCCGCTCCGCCACCCCGCCACAGGGCAACGTCAACAAGGGCTCGCGCTGGGGCGGCTCCCGCACCAAACGCGACAAGACGCAGCCGCCCCGGAACCAGCGCCCGGCACCGCCTCCGCCGCAGAAGAGCGGGGGAGACGGCGGGAACTGGATCACCGGCTCGTCCAAGAGGAACAACGACGCCCCGACCAGCCCCTTCTGGACCGGTTCCGAGGGGCAGCGCCGCAACGACCGGCGCCGCGACATCCCGTTCTGGCTCAGGGACGAGGACTGATGCCCTCCACCGGTCTTACCCGGCCGTGGGTGGTGCGTCTCAGCGTCGTCACGGCCGGGCCACCGCTCGCACTGACCGCCCCGAACGTGACCTAGGAACATCCAGCGATGCCCAAACCCCTCTCTGACGGACAGCAGCGGCTCGTTTTCGGCGCTGTCGTCGCGGTACTCGTCGTGTTCGGGATCTACCTCAGCATGGGTGGCTTCAGCGGCGACGGGGACGAGGAGGAGCAGCAGCGCTCCGACGACGCGCAGCGAGACTCCAGCGACGACGGAGGCAGGGGAGGAGAACCCGCCACCAGCCCGCCGAGCCCGATCCCCACCACGGACATAGACGACATGGACGTCCTCGCGTGGCTCCCGTTCGAGGAGGGGGAGTTCAAGGCGGCGGCGGCCACCGCCCAGGGGTTCGCCGAAGCCTACGGCACCATCGACTACTCCGGTTCCCCCGAGGAGTACTACTCCTCCATGGAGGAACTCGCCACCGACGAGTACGCCGAGACCCTCCAGGAAAGCTCCGGTGCGGGCGCGCTGTGGCAGGAGATGGCCGAGAAGGAGGCCGTGGCCGAGGGGCGGGCCAACGTGGAAACCATCCGCAGCTTCGGAGACGAGTCGATCGTTTTCACTGTCACCGCCCAGTCGATCGTCGAGGGCGAGGACGGTGCGGACGAGGACCTCGGCGAGTTCGCCGTGACAGTGCAGCGGGAAAGTGGCGAGTGGAAGGTGTACGACTTCCAGCCCGCCGACGCCGGAAACCTGGGAAGCCAACAGTGACCCCCGAGCACATCCCGTCGTGAACGCGACACCCCCGAGCTATCGCCACAGGTGACGGAATGATCTCCCTCTTCAGCACCGATGTTCCCTCGGACCAGGGCTCCTTCGCCACGCGTCTGGCTGTCGGCGTGGGGGTGCTCGTGGCCGGGATCGTCGCCCTGGCCGTCATCGTGATTCCGGTGGCGACCATGAACCCGGGCGCGTTCAACGCCGCCGGAGGGCTGCAGTGCACCCCGGACGGGAACGTGGAACAGGCGGACAGCAGCGGCTACGCCGAGGACTCCATTCCGGAGAACTACCTCGAGATCTACCGGGAGACCGGCGAGGAGAAGGGTATCCCGTGGAACATCCTCGCCGGGGTGGGCCAGGTGGAGAGCAAACACGGCCGGTGGGACGGTCCCGGGATCACCGAGGGACACAACGACTGGGGTGCCGCCGGACCGATGCAGTTCGGCGCCAAGGACGGTTCCGCGGCGGGGAACAGCTGGGGCGGAGAGCCCGTCATGGACGCCGACGAGCGCCCCGAGGAAGGCTACGGGCAGGACGGCAACGACGATGGCACAGTGAGCGTCTACGACCCGGCCGACGCCATTCCGTCCGCCGCCGATTATCTGATCGCGCACGGTGCCGAGGACAATATGCGGGAGGCCATCTACGGCTACAACCACGCCTGGTGGTACGTGGACGACGTGATGGACTGGGCGAACCAGTACGCCGACGGTGACTTCGACACCAGTTCGGCAACCCAGGCCGCTGTTGCGTGCGAATTCAACCAGGAGGGCGAACCGATCGGCCAGGCTCCGGACGATGCGTCGCAGGCCGTCGTGGACTGGGCGCTCGACCAGCGCGGGAAACCCTATGTCTATGGTGCGACCGGTCCCGCCGCGTTCGACTGTTCCGGCCTGTTGATGAAGGCTTACCAGAGCATCGGGGTCTCCATACCGAGGATCTCCCAGGATCAGTGGAAATTCGGTCCGGAGGTCGAGCCGGGGAACGAGCAACCCGGTGATTTCGTGTTCTTCGACGTGTCCAGATCCAACGAACCCGATGGCCCCGGGCACGTTGGAATGGTGGTGGGCGACGGCCTCATGGTCGAAGCCCGCTGCAGCAACTGCGGTCCCATAGCGACGGCGGAATACGACGCTCCCGGGCGATCCGACATCGTGGGCTTCACCCGCCCGCTGGAACACCCCGACGTGAAGGCGCAACTGGACAAGTAGGGAAACGACCCTGACAAGTTGGCGCTATTACTCTCGCAGAATCTTAGAACAAGGAAACGAGATGTCCGAGCGTGAGAACCCGCCCAAGAGCAAACAAGGAGTGAGCGGCTGGCGCGCCTTCCTGATGATGTTCGGGTGCGGAACGATGGCTGCGTTTTTGGTGGTGGGTGTGGCTGCAGGAGCGGTGAAAATGGTTTTCGGGTTTTCTGAAAACCATGAACAGGAGAGTGAGGGCGATGGTGAAATACCAAGCAATGCCACTGGGAGTCCGCAATCGTCGCTTGATTCTGGTGAGCTAGATCTTTGTTCTACTACAATAAGATCAATATCGAAAATTAATGTAAACCGCCTAGATTCCGATGATTCCTATAAAGATGAAGAAAGAGGAGGAGGAAGGACGGTCTCTGATGACTGTAAGTGGGAGCTGTATCCAGATTATGAATCATTGAATCCTTGGAATTTTAAATTATCATACAATGCAATCATAAATAGTGATAGAGAAAATTCTCCTGAAGAGATTGCTAAAAACGATTTTAGAAAAAAGAAAAAAGAAGTGGAGCCGAGCTTTTCTTCTGTTGAGGATAAGGGCAAGTCCAAAATGTCGGATAATTCTTTTTTCTTTTATGGAAAAAAAGAAGATAATGTTACATACCTGTCTCTAGTTCAGACTAGAGGGGTGGTATATAAGATAGAAATGTCTAGCAATGCTAATGGGCATGATGATTCCTTGGTTCCTAAAGAAGCATTTGAAAACGAAATAAAAAAGATAGTGAGAAGGGTTGACCTGGATTTGAACCTATGGATTCCATCATCTTAGTGTTTTATTTTTCCAATAAAATTACCCCACTCTTTGTGTTTAAATTCTAATTCGCTTTCGTTTTTATTTTTCGAATCTCTGATTTTTATCGTGCCTGAGTCTTTTTGGGTTGCCTCCACGCACTCTTGTCCTTGTCCGCTGCTGTAGCTGCTCTTCTTCCAGTTCAGCTCGCTTGTCATTTTTGTATTACTCCGCCAACGTGTCGACAAGGTGTGCCATGTGTTCGTTCGATGCTTCGGGGGAGAACGCGGCTTGGCACAGACTGTCGTAGATTACCGTATATGTCCTGATATCGTCAGGGTCTTCCATGAACAAGCCATCCCGTGAGATGTCGATGAATACCACGGGGTCCTGCTCCTTCGAGGGGAAGTCCAAAAGAGCGAACTGGCCTGTCAGTGATTGGTGCGCGCCGGCGCTGTCAGGGAGAACATGGATGTGTGCGGCCCCCTGGTCATTGAGCAGCATCAGGTGGAGTAGCTGCTCTCGCATGGTGAGCTTTCCGCCAATGTGTTTCCGAAGAGCAGCTTCATCGACGATGGCTCGGATCTCAGGGGAGCCTTCGCTATCGAGGAGCTTTTGGCGGGTAAGGCGGGCTTCCAGCCGCCGTTTGACTTCGGCCTCATCGTCCACACCTGATCCTCGGATGAGGGCTCGTGCGTAGCCGGAGGTCTGGAGTAGTCCCGGAACCATCATCCCGCCATAGAAGCGCAGCTTGGAGGCTTCCGCTTCTAGGCTGATGTAGGTCCCTGCACCGAGCAGGTCGGAATAGCGCGCCCACCATCCCTTCTGTTTGGCTTGCTTGGCCATCGCGACGAGCGCGTCCTGCTTGGCTTCCTCGGTTACGCCGTAGAGCTGGGCGAGTCCTCGAACATCCTGCTCCTTGAGTCGCTTCCAGTCTCCGCGTTCGATGCGGTTGAGTTTCGTCCGGTCCCAGTTCATTCGTTGGGACACCTCTACGGTCCCCAGCCCTTGCTCTTCGCGGAGTCTCTTCAGCTCTCCGGATACACGCCGGTGGCGCACTGTCTGGCTGGTGTCGTCCGGCACAGCTCCTCCAACGGTTGCGGCTAGCTAGTGAGCATAGAGTGCTCAGCACATCCACAAATTTGCCCTGAGGGCAAAAATGCTATTGAAATTTACCCTCAGGGTATTAATATGTTTGGTGGCTGGTTGAACACGAAGAGCTTCCAGTCCTCCTCAACCCAGGTGGTGACGTATGCATGAGCACTCCTCTTCTCCCGACTCCGCTGTCTACGGCCGCTACTCACCGCAGCATCCGCTGTTCGCTCTGGCCAAGGAGCTGGAACGGCACACTGTGGCGGCTGACGTGGACGTGTCGATCTCCGTGGTTGACGCGTGGCCACCGAACCGTTTCGTGGGGTGGCGCTCCGGGGCCTTCGGCCAGCGGGCGATCCTGCGGCCCGACCCGGTGAGCGCTCACCCATGGTGGTGGCTGCTGTGGCCGGGCGAACGGTTCCGGGCCGAAATCGCAGAACCCCAGATGGAACGCCTCCTCCCCGTCGAGGACGCGGCAGAGGTGGCACGCCGTGTCCGCAACATCCTCATCCTGCACGACCGCGCCTGAATCGGCGTCGTCACTCCTCCTGTGGGGCGGGCCAGCCTCCGTTACCGCCCCACAGGCCCCACTCTCCCCGCCCTCCACCGCGCACCGGCAACCACGAACGCTTCCACCGGGGAGCGACACACGGAACAGGAAACACCATGACTCTCCCGGAAACCACCCGGTCTCCCGCCCCCGCCAACGAGCGGGTGCGTGCCGTGCTGCGAGCCCGCCACGGCCAGCGGTTCAGCCGCGTTCCCGCCCAGAAACGACAGCAGCAGCCCCACTACACCAGCGAACCCGATCCGTACTCCGGGAATCCCCGCGTCGCCTACCGGCGCCGCAACGGCGAGGCTCCCGCCTGGATGCGTCACCACACTGCCCGAGAGACCCCGGCACTCTCACCTCACGTTCCGGCGCACTCTCAAATCAGCCGCAGCGCCGCGAGCGCTCCCGCGTGCGCGCCCCAGCGAGAGAACCGTCCCGCAACTGAGGCCCGCCCGCGCTCACGCGGGCGCCGGCACGCACGGCGCGTCCCCAGTCGTTACCGACGGTTCAAGTGCCGCCTGCTCCGGGGCACGGGAGGGCAGGCCTGGGTGTACTTCGCCGCCGTGGAAGTACTCCCGTACACCTGCACCGTCACCCTGATCGTGCTTCTCACCCACGCCCTAGGGTTCACGAGCTAGCCCCGCGTTGACCTCACTTACCTCGGAAAAGACCACGTATCACGCGCCCCAGATACGTGGTCTTCCTCCCTTGCGACGGGGATTGGCCATTCCTTTTCTGTCCCCGGCGCAGCTTAGCCAGGTTACGTTTAGCGTCTTTATGACCTTGGTCAGCCGCCAATCGCCACCAGCGTTCGGCCTCCTCGACACGTTTCTCGTGGTGGTTGAAGAGGAGGCCAAGGTTGTTCATGGCGATGCTCTCGCCTGCGTGTGCTCCGGTGATCCACCAGTGTTTCGCCTCCTCGAAGCGTCCCTGGCGAGCGATGAGGGTGCCGAGGTTGACCATGGAGCTGGTGTGATCTTTTTGTGCTGCGGCGGTATGCCAGTGTTCGGCTTCGTCGAAGCGTTTCTGGTACTCGCAAAGGACGCCGAGGTTGTTCATGGCGTTGGTATCGCCTGCGTGTGCTGCGGTGGTCCACCAACCTTCGGCTTCGATGAGACGCCCTTGGCCGTAGATGAGGGTGCCGAGGTAGACGAGGGCGCTGGTGTGATCTTTTTGTGCTGCGGTGGTGTACCAGTGTTCGGCTTCGTCGAAGCGTTTCTGGTACTCGCAAAGGACGCCGAGGTTGACCACAGCGTCGGTGTGGCCTGTCCGTGCTGCGGTGGTCCACCAGTGTTCGGCTTCGAGGAAGCGCCTCTGGCTGTAGAGGAGGATGCCGAGGTTGTACATGGCCTCGACATCGCCTGTCCGTGCTGCGGTGGTGTACCAGTGTTCGGCTTTGGTGAGACGCCCTTGGCTGTAGAGGAGGATGCCGAGGTTGACCATAGCCTCGATGCGGCCTGTCCGTGCTGCGGTGGTCCACCAACCTTCGGCTTTGGTGAGACGCCCTTGGCTGTAGAGGAGGAGGCCGAGGTTGTACATGGCCTCGACGACGCCGTCATGGGCTGAGCGTTGCCACGCAGCTTCAGCGATCTCGGAAATACCAGCCTGGTATGCGGCGACGCCGACGGTGAAACGATCGTCCTGAGTGAGGGCGTGTTCGAGGGCGGCTTCCCACACCCGTGCTGGTATCTCTTCTTCGTGGGGATGATCCACGAGGTAGTCGAAGGGGCGCCAGGTGGTTTCCTCGAGGTCACCGGGCAGGAGGAGGCTGGTGACGCCGTGGCGTTGGCGGGTGGCCCACTGCCAGGCGTCGGCCAGCGGTTCGGGGCGGAGGGGAGCTGCGTTGGTGAGGTAGCAGGTGTGTAGCTTCTCTAGGACATGGCCAGGAACAGGAGAAGTCATCCCAGCCCAGGCGAGGTCCACGGCGGCGGCGACCAGTGCGTAGCCGCGTGGGTGGCCGCCCTGGGCGGTGGCGCGGTAAGCGCTGGTCCATTCCTCCAGAAGCTGAGGACCGGCGGCGAGGTACTCGGCGATGCCGTATATCCCGTGGTGCCGGTGGGCTTCAGCGAGTCGTGCGTCCTCGAAGTCTTCCGTCCGATCGATCTCCTCCGTACTCCACACCCGCTCTAGTTCTACTTGTTCAGCCATCGTGAGGACTCGCATGCCGATGTCGCGTTCCATGCGATCGTGGCGTTCCTCGTTCGCTGCGGTGGGGGTGTTCTTGAACGTGTCGTAGAACTGTTGGCGCATGGTCGCCATGACCACCACTCCCGTCCGGGTGAGGTGGTCCACCAGGGTGGGGTCCAGACTTTGGGGTCCGAGGTGGGCTTCCGCGTCGTCCAGCCAAAGGACGTAGCCGCCCTCGCTGTCGTTGCTCGCCAGATTGGTGAGCTCCGCGTTGCGTGGTGGTATGAGTACTGGCCAGGTGGGGAGTTCCGTGCGTAGTGCTTCCAGCGCGGTACGGGTCTTTCCCGCGGTGGAGTCGCCGGTGATGAGGATGAACCCGCCGCCGTTGTCGCGGGCGTGGCGTATCCGCCGGTGGAGTTCGGTGTCCATGTCGCGGGGGACGTAGGGCGGGAGGAGGTCGCTCTTCTCGGAGCCCGGACGGGCACGGTGGACGCCGAGTGTGTACGGGTCGGCCTCAGTGATCCGGGGCCAGGAGTCGCGTGGCGGTGGGCTCCAGCCAGGGGACGAGGTGTGGAGTGTGACGTTTCCGTACACGTCGTGTATCTGGATGCCGGTGCCCCACACGTCACCCATCTCATTGTGTGTGCCGCCGTTCCCGGTGGGCTGGTGCGCCATGCCGGTAACTCTCCCGTGTCCGGTTGTCGCGGGGCGAGCTCCAAGTGTGCCCTAGAGAACCCTCTGGAACCACTCCCTGTTAGAAAACCGGCCGGATCCGGCCAGGAGACGGTCTTCTTACCTCCACCACCACTCGAGGACCGCATTTCGTGTAGCAGCACGCGTAGCGAGCAGTCTTCCACTTCTACGGCGGAGTCAGCTCTCGTTCGCTTCCCAGCGCGGTTTTGTGAGGCCGTGTTCTGCCTATGCGTATCCTTGGTCAGCCGCCAATTGCAACCAGTGTTCGGCTTCTTTCGGACGTCCTCTCGTGTGAAGAAGGTTTCCGAGATTGCACGCCGCTGCGGGATCGCCTCCTCGTGCCGCGGCCTGCCACCAGTGTTCGGCTTCGGTGGGGCGATCCTGCTCCCCGAGGAGGAGGCCAAGACTGACCATGGCGTCGGTGCCGCCCGCGTTGGCTGCGGTGTAGAGCTGTTCGACTTCGGGTTCGGGGCTCTGTTCGGGGGAGTGGTTGTGGGGGATGTGCATGGTGAGTGTGTGACCGCACTGTGTCGCGTTGATTGTCATCGGTGCTGGTTTTTGGAGGAATTCTCCTCGGGGATAGGCGCACCGGTCCATTGGCGCTGATGTTTTGCATCGGTGGGCGCACGGTACGGTACCGGTGCTACGCGGGGAGCCGCGCCGAGGTTCCAGGGAAGTTCCCGCCGCCCGTCGCCTGTTGCCCGCGTTCACTCCCGCCCCCGAGAGCCGAGCGGGTCAGCCCTCGTCCTGTTCCCGTCGCGTCTCGGCGAGCCAGCGTTTGGCTCTCTCGTGCCCGTGTTCCGCCGCCAGACGCCACCACTTCCGGGCTTCGGCCACACGTTCCTGACCGTGGAGAAGCACCCCGAGGTTGTTCACTGCGCCGAGATGTCCTGCTGTGGTTGCCGCCAGCTTCCACCAGTGTTCGGCCTCGCTCGGGCGCTGGCGGTTCTTGAGGAGCAACCCGAGGTTGTACATGGCGCCGGTGTGGCCGGCGTGGGCGGCGGTGGTGTAGTGGTCGGCCTCGTCCAGGCGCTGCTGGTCCTCGAGGAGGACGCCGAGGTTGAACGCCGCGCTGGTGTGGCCCGCTCGCGCGGCCGCGGCGTACCAGTACTCCATCTCCTCGACGTGGCCCCGGCTGTCGAACAGCACACCGAGGTTATACATCGCGGCGTTCTCCCCAGCTCGCGCTGCGGTGGTGTAGTAGTGCTGTGCTTCCTCGAGGCGTCCCCGCTCCTTGAGGAGAGTGCCGAGATTGTTCATGGCGCCGGTGTGGCCGGCGTGGGCGGCGGTGGTGTAGTGGTGCTCGGCCTCGTCCAGGCGCTGCTGGCCCTCAAGGAGGACGCCGAGGTTGTACATGGCGTCGGCGTGCCCGGCTCTTACGGCGGCGGTGGTGTAGTGACCTTCGGCCTCGTCCAGGCGTCCCTGGTCCGCGAGAAGGCCCCCGAGGTTGAACATCGCGTCGGCCCGCCCGGCCCGTGCGGCGGTTGCCCACCAGCGTTCCGCCTCCCCACGGCGCCCCTGACTGTGGAGGAGAGTGCCGAGGTTGACCATGGCGTTGGTGTCATCCGCGGCAGCGGCGGCGGTGTACCAGTCCTCCGCCTCCTCGGGGCGTCCCTGGCCCTTGAGGAGGTTTCCGAGGTTGTTCATGGCATCGGCGTGGCCTGTCCGTGCTGCGGTGGTGTAGTGGTGCTCGGCCTCCTCCGGGCAGCCCTGGTTCGCGAGAAGGACCCCGAGGTTGAACATCGCGTCGGTGTACCCCACCTCGACGAGGGGCCGCCACACGGATTCGGAGACGTCCGCGCGGCCGAACTCGTGAGCGGCGATACCCACGTGGAACAGCTCCCCGTCACTCGGAGCGTGCTCCAGGGCCACATCCCACACCTGTTGGGGAAGCCCCTCCGTATGGGGGTGTTCGGTCAGGTAGTCGAAGGGGCGCCAGGTGGTTTCCTCGAGGTCGCCGGGCAGGAGGAGGCTGGTGACGCCGTGGCGTTGGCGGGTGGCCCACTGCCAAGCGTCGGCCAGGGGTTCGGGGCGCAGCGGTGCGGCGCGGGTGAGGTAGCGGGTGTGTAGCCCCTCCAGTACGTGGCCGGGGAGCGGAGTGGTGAGTCCGGCGCGGGCGAGGTCGACGGCGGCGGCGACCAGGGCGTGGCCGCGCGGGTGTCCGCCCTGTGCCGTGGGTCGGTAGGCGCTGGTCCATTCGGTGCGGAGCTGGGGCCCGGCGGCCAGGTACTCGGCGATGCCGTATATCCCGTGGTGTATGTGGGCCTCGGCGAGTCGTGCGTCCTCGAAGCCTTCCGCCCGGTCGAGCTCCGCTGGGCTCCATACCCGTTCCAACACCACGGGCTCGGTCATGGTGAGGACCCGCATGCCGATGTCGCGTTCCAAACGGTCATGATGCCCCTCGTGCGCACTCGTGGGGGTGTTCTTGAGGGTGTCGTAGAACTGTTGGCGCATAGTCGCCATGACCACCACCCCGGTACGGGTGAGGCGGTCCACCAGAGTGGGTTCCAGCCCCTGAGAGCCGAGGTGGGCTTCCGCGTCGTCCAGCCAGAGGACATAGCCGCCCTCGCTCGGCAGGGTGCCCAGCTCAGCTCCGCGTGGTGGGACGAGTACCGGCCAGGTGGGGAGTTCCGCGCGTAGCGCTTCCAGCGCGGTACGGGTCTTTCCTGCGGTGGAGTCCCCGGTGATGAGTACGAACCCGCCGTTGTCGCGGGCGTGGTGTGTCCGCCGGTGGAGATCGGCGTCCATGTCGCGGGGGACGTAGGGCGGGAGGGTCTCGCTCTCCTCGGTGCCGGGCCTCGCGCGGTGGACCCCCAGCAGGTGGGGGTCGGTCTCAGTGATCCGGGGCCAGGAGTCGCGGGGCGGCGGGCTCCAGGCCGGTGCGCGGGAGCGGACCGTCACGTCCCCGTACACGTCGCGCGCCTGGACGACGACACCGTGAACGTCGCCGGTCGCGTTGTGCGTGCCGCCGTCCCCGGCGGAGGGCTGGGCCATGCCCGTCGTTCTCCCGTGTCCGGTTGTCGCGGGGAACCTCCAGTGTGCCCCAGCCGGGTCGGTGGGATCACTCCCTGCCCGACAACCGGCCGCATCCGGCCAGTAGCCAGCTCCCTCCTGCCATCACCGCCCCGGGGAAGCCCCGTTTCGCCCGCGCGGCTGACGCGGTCTTCCACCCTCGCGGCGGGGCCAGCCCGAGCCCGAGGGCGCGAGGAGCTGGTCGCGTTACCCGGTCTCGGGGTTCCCACGTACCTGCTGGGCCCGTGGGCGTCCCCTTGCCGAAAACGCACGGCGGCGTCCGAGCCGTGTTCGATCCTCAGAGGGGTTCGCTGAACCCCCGCAGGCTTCCACCCGTCGCGGGAACCAAGCACCACGCGGGCACCCCCCGAGCGTGCTCAACGAGGCGGCGATCCCCTTTCCACGCGGGGCCGCCTTCCGAGGGGCAAGGACGGGGCGGTCATTCCCAGGCTTGCTCCACCCGGGGAACGTCAGCGTGTGCGTACGACGGGGCAGGGGCCTCGATCCTGGACGGTGCGGCCAAAAAGTGCCAGGCGCCCGGCAGGATGCGCCACGTGCGCGCGGTGACGTCGACCATGAGGTCTCCGTCGGAGCTTCCCGAGTAGCGGTGTCCGCTCACGGTGACCGTGTCCGCCTCGCGGCGGTAGACGTCAGGATCCGCCGGGTGGGTCCCCCGGTGGAGCCGGAACGCGTGTGTCACCCGTGCCAGAAGACCTCGGTAACGCGAGACCATGAGGTTGATGTGTCCGTCGCCGGGGCGCGCCTTCGGATCCAGCACCCCCGTCCCGCCGCCGATGTAGCGGCCGTTGGCCAGCCCGACCATGAGCACCCTGTCGTCGGTGTCGATGATGGTCTCGCCGTCGGCTTCCACACGCAGCCGGTATCCGCTGGTCGTGAGTCCGGTGAGGATCGCTCCCACGGGAAAACTGGCAGCTCCCAGCAGGGGCTTCCAGCGAGAGGCCTTCTGCGTGGAGTCGGCACTGATGCCGAGATGCACGGCGTTCACCGTGGTATCGCCGGTGTCGTCCACGAGTAGGTCGAGCTTGTGCGCGGTGCCCTCGTGCAGGATGTCGGCGGCTTCCACCGGGTCGGTGGGAATGCCCATGCTCCGGGCGAAGTCGTTCCCGGTTCCCATGGGGATGAGTCCCACCGTACGGTCACCGAGCTCGCCACGGTGGTACAGCGCGTTGACGACCGAGCCCAGGCTTCCGTCCCCGCCGGCGACGGCGATAGTCGTATGTCCTCGGTCCAGTGCCGCGTGGAGTTCCTCGGACGTGGAACAGTGGGTCAGCTCCGCGGTGTCACCGAGCTGTTCGAGCAGTGCCTGGATCTGGGCGGGCTTCGTACCGCCAGCGTCGGCGTTGGCGATGATGAGGATGGCGCTCCTCCGTTCTGGACAGGGTGGATGCCCTACGGGTTCGGATCGCTGTGCCCGGGTGAGAGGGGTCTGGGGGAGGGCAACCTCTATCAGGTTACGTCTCGCCGGTAAGACCGAAATAAGAACGCCGTGTCGGGACTCGTAGCCGCGGAACGCTCCTCGCCCGCCTTCAGGGTGGCCCGCGGTATCTTCCCGTGGGCCGGGCGCGCTCGGGGAGGGCGTATCCGACGGTGTATGTCGTGAGGGACGGGGCGGTGGCTGTTCGCTGTCCTCGCCTCCGGGCCGGACGCGAACGCACCCCGCCGCATGCGGGTGGGTCTCCCACTCCGGGGATGGAGAGTTTCCGACTTTGCTTGAAACTGGAACGAGAATGCCTAAAGGAATGAATATAACAAAACCAACGAAAAGTTAGTTGTTTTAGGACGAGTCTTTAGGGACATATTTTCCTTTTTGGAAAACTCGGATTTTTATGAAATATATCTTCCCGGTTATATAGATAGAGGTGATGAAATATCAGAATTTTGTCCCTGGGAGTCCGAAATATTCATTTACGGACAAGGAGGGTTTTTGAGAGTAAGTTCATTTGGGAACCATGGGCAAGTAAAAATGGAGGTAACAAATGGAATATCAATCCCAGAGGAAATAGATCGAGAGGGGTTCGAGTTTGGGGTGTCTCCAATTGGAAACCAGTTTTTTCTAGATTCCCTTCCGTCTTACAGGTGCAGCAAGGTCCGTTATGTGACAGATTCAGAATCAAGCAAAAAGAAGCTATAGTAAAATGTGTGGAATTTGAGTTTGAAAATAATTGTATATTATTTGTTGATCCCGAATGGCACTTCGGATTAAGATTGTCTGGAATCGGTTATTATGAGCATTGGATGAATTTTTATCATTTCCGCGATAAAGATAACATGGAGGAGTATGTGTGGAACCCGTAGGCGTATTGTTTTAAGTATATTTGGTGATCCATGATGGAAATATAGATAAATTATTCCTTCACTGGAAATTGATATTTATAGATGCCAAGCAGAAGCAGTGGATCCAAAAAGGAGACCGCCTCAATGAGAGAATACAAAGTCACCTGGTTTGTGTGTGCATTTGATAAAAAAAGTAGTTTCGTTTCTTGGGAAATACCTATCAGTGAGGATTCTGCTTGGAAAATCGCTGAATATATAGATGATATAGATCCATACGATAGTACTCTTGCGCTTCCTTATGATCTTGAAGGAGAAGCGTTGGGTGAAGCAGAAGAATTGGCTGGATTCGAAAGAGAGGATCATCTAGATTATGAATTGAATAGTCATATAGACCACAGGGCATATAGAAAATATTCTTGATTGCCTTGGAGATTTTTCCTGGCAAGAAAATTTTCATGCGTTGTTGAGAAGGAGGAAGCTCGAACGAGGCTCTGATTCGGATGGGACCGAGTGTGGTGTGGCAGAAGTCCCGCCAGCGTTGTTTGAGCTTGGCCATGGCACCCCGGGTGCGGCAGGGCGCGTGGAAAACGGTTGTGGCTACGACTGTCGCTGCTAAGCGCACTGGGGATTCCGCCGGCTGGGCGCCGTAGCGGGAATGTGCGACGCCAACCTCAGCCTTGACACGACCCATGTCGGCATTGATCCGGTGGTACCCCGGATATCCGCAGTGACAGTCCTAAGGATCTGGAGAGGGGTGCGCATCACCGGCATCGGTCACAGGAGAGAGTTCTCTCCAGGATGAGATGGCTTATCTGCTGCGTGCGGCAGCAAATTGATCCCTGCGGGTCGGGTGAATGGAGGTGAGGATGTCGATGCCGTAGTATAGGTGGAGCTGCGCATGCATGTAATTTTCGCTTCGCCATATATATCTCCCTTCAAATCCTTCGGAAACTTAGTGGTTTTTATGATTGTTCAATGCGTGGGAAATGATGCATCTCATCTTCCTTTGGAGGATGTTGATTTTTATGGTACTCTGCACACCAAATTTTCTGTAGAGGTGGGGAAGAGCTATACTGTTTATGCCATGCAGATGCACGAAGGGAGGATAGATATTCTTATAAGGGATTCCTCTGGTGGACCGGATTGGAATCCCATTAAACTGTTCAGGGTGGTCGACTCCCGTATTCCTGCTCATTGGGAGTTCGCTTCGTTCTTTGATCCCTCAGGTGAGGTTGAGCGGAGGCGTGAGGAGATTGGGGAAAGATGGGGGTTTCGCCCTGACGACTCAGCCAGATGGGGTTATCCTGAGATTGTTCATTCGGATGAGCATTACCTCGGCATAGTTGATGCGAGGCACGACGATCTGAGGCGGTTTTACCGTGAGGAGCAGCGTATAAAAAATGAACAGGAATGTGAGGGGATGTAGTTGGTTCGGGGTGAGGAGTTGGATGCATCTTGGAATATAATGGAAAGTTCGATTTACACTCATCTCAGCGCTAAGGAACTGATTTTTTGGGAGAAAACCCATGCGATACGAAGAACCCGAGCGCTTTGAAAGGGAAGACCTTGCTCGCGCGCAAATGAGTGGAGATGCGGGTGAAGTATGCTCGGTCTTGATCGGACTGGTGTTCCATGACGGAGACTGGAAGTGGCTCCAAGACACATGCCTCGGCTTGATGGATCATGATGCGGGGGAAGTGAGGACATGTGCCGTCACCGGCATGGGACACATAGCCCGTATGTATGGAAATATCGAAAAGGACGTCGTCACCCATGCGCTAGAGCGGATGCGCATGGATAGCAAAACAGCTGGAGCAGCTGAGAACGCACTGGAAGACATCCATATATTTTCTTCGTAGCCTAAGAGCTATGAAGGAGTTCTACCCGGACCCGCCACACCTGACCTTGGCCATCTACTCCCTCCGGCCCGAACACACGTGTTTCCACCGCATGTGTGAACTGATGAGCGAGTTCCGATGCGAGTACACCGGCAGAACGCAGGTGGTTCCCTGGCCGAAGACGTTCACGTCTCCGAGTGACCTTGTCGACAAGACCTTCGTCCTCGAGACGAGCGATGGGCGTGAAGAAGGAACCACGCGTTACCCGAGTGGCGCGGGACGCCCGATCAGGGCCGCGTACCGGCACCGGAGGTTCGGAACCGTCATCGTCGAGTACCTGCCGGGTTCCACCGTCGAGGCCACCCGCTCGCTGTCTCCCTACATGCAAGAGGAATGGGATCTCCCGGAGATGTCCCAAGTAAGGCTGAACGCAAAAGCGAGAAAGAACTGGCGCTCTGGAGCAAAGACGTGTTGGCGACGCTCGTGGAACACACTGGTGCCCTATACGGCTCTATCGGTGTCGAAGTTACCCTCCCTACGCCTTCCCACCTGCGTACAGGGGGCGACGAGGTCGGATCGGAGCTGTTCGTGTCCACCGCTCTCGTGACGGAAAACCCACGACTGGTGATGGAGGCCGACAACGACTACCGCGAGGGAACGAAGGAAGAGCGGCCGTCGGGACTCTTCTACTCGAGGCGGTGGTGCGGAAACAGTGTGAGTGAAAGCGTCCCGTCCTCCAGGACCAGGAACGCGCTCGCTAGGGCAGCCCGGCGAGTGGTGGCGCGCGAAGGCTAGGCGGTCCTGTGATGCACGGTGATAGCCGGGGTGGACTCGCCTACACCGGTGCGCGAGAATGTCTCCTCGAATACGAGGAACAGACGTGCTGAGAGCAGTAAGGCTAAGCATCGAGAACACTGGCTTTTTCATGGATCCCATATTGCCATTCCGGTAGCATGCATTTGGACGTGGAGGAGTATTGAAAGATTTTTCGAAGGCCCCGCGGGTTGCGGAAGTATGGAACCTGTTGGCGACCGAACAGGAAGAGGCGGTAAATAGACATGACAAAAGGAGGTTAAAACTAGAGCGGCTGAAGATGCCAGCAGAAGTAGCTGCACATGTCAAGGAACCAACATACTCCTTCAAGAATATGTTCGGAATTTGGGAGATGCTGGTGCGTAACATGGCGGACGAGTGGGAGCCGGACGTGTTCTGTGATCCGGCTGAATACATCAACGACATCATCGTCCGGGACAGGATTGACAAGATCATAGCTGAATACCCGGTGTTGGGTCAGCCTCCCTTGGACAGTCTGCTCGCCGAGTTGGACGCCTGGTTCATGCACTACAGCGTGTACGACGGCGGGGCGGAGTTGTCATTGTGGCGCCCCAAGAGTGAGAACTTCGCGGAAAGGAACGAGCGCTGGAGGAGGAAGCCAGTCACTATCCCCTGGAACTGATGCCAACACGCGGCCGGTCCAAGCCAACGGTGCGGTCGGGGAACCTATCGGTGGTCTTGAGATAACTGGGACACAACTCTGGGAGGCCGGATGGAGTACGAGGGGAACGCTGACCCCGTTCGTCGGCTGAGCCGTGCGCTGCTGGTGGAGGGCTTGGACGACTGGGTGATGTTCAGCGAACTGAACTGGATCGTCAAACAACTCACAGGTGACAGCAGCTGGGAAGCGGCCTTCGGTATCGGAATCCCCGCCATTCGCGGCCTCATCGAGGACGGTTGATGGTCGCCGGGGACGTGACAGAGGGAGACGGATTCGTTCTGTGGGGGACGGGCGCGTCCGCATCGTTCCAGCGCATCCTTGGCAGGCGCGAAGCTATCGGGGACGACTCCATAACCGCGGGAGACATCTGCTGGCTATGCAACACCAGTAGTGGGGACGCTCTCGGAGAGAGAATCCTCCACGAGGACGGGTAACCTCGCACCCGATGGAACCCGACCATCTTCTTCCTCATGCAGCTTGCAGCCAGTGGACGAGTCCACCGAACCGTGTTCCCGGTGTCTGAACTGTCTCAGGATCCGCAGCGCACGCGTCTGTTTCTTTCCAGGAGTGGGGCCGCGTCTTCCCGGATCTGCTCCCGCTCAGGAAACGAAGAGCCGGTAACGAATGATGCTCGCTGGAAGGATCGTCGAAAGGGCTGGATGGCCTGGGAGTGCCTGGAGGGTGGTGTGTGGCTCGGAACGGTGTCGCGGACATGCTTGAGCGCGTTTCCCGACAGCGGGGAACGGACGAGGAACTGGGAGCGCTGATAAACGCGTTGCCCGGGCTCGCTGAGCCCTGCGAGTATCTGCCCTGTTTCGTCTCCGCGTTCGAAGGGGCCCGCAGTCTTGGTCCGGCGGTACTCCTGATCAGGCACATCAGAAGCAGTGGGAGAGTAGCCGAGATACTGCCGGAGCTGGTGCGAATAGTCGACGGTGTCTCCTGGGATGCGGATCGCAGGGTCTGGCTGGTGGCACTGCGCACCCTCGCCCGGCACGCACGAGACACCCGAGACAGCAACCTCACCCACTACGTGCGGCTGGTGTCCCGACGCCGCGACCTCACCGACCTGCAACTCACCTGGGCGCGCCGGTGCGGCGAGACCGTCCGCGGAGAACGTTAACCGCCCCCACCCCAGGAGGGGCGGAGGAGAAAGGCATATGTCTGACGCGTGCCACACATGCGGTGCGAACCTCATCCGGAAGATAGCGGCGTTCGACAAGAAGACAGAGCTCCTGGTGTGGAGCATCGTCGTGAACGAGGAAGCGGTGCGCGAGCTCAGCGCGTACTTGGACCTCGACCCCTACGACGGTTGTGTCGTGCTTCCCTACGATCTGGCGTCCGAGGAGGCACTGGGGGCGGCGGAACGGCTGGGCGGATTCCAGCGGGAGGAGAACCTCGACTACGAGCTGAGGACGTACGACGGCGACTATGGGTAGGGCATACCTCATGAGTAACCAGCAACCTCCCCAAACTGAACACGAGCCTTTCACGCCGTGTCAGGAGCGTTTCGGGCTTTCGTCGCGATCAGTGAGGACATAGGAGCGGGGAATACCCCTCATCCGCGGCGTCGGTTCCGTTGTTCTCTGCTCCTTCTCTCTGACACCGCTCTGGAGATCCGGACGAATCAGGAAACGTACCCAACGAACAATTCCGGGAGTAGTTCTCTTGTTCGAGTACCACGGGTGGGCCGCGATCCGTGCTACCCCGCATGAGGAGCCGCTCGACCACGATCTTCTGCGCTCCAACGGTGTGGAGAACACGATCAGGGAAAGTGTCGACGAGTTGGGAACGGCACCGGGACTGGCTACCTGCGTTGGGTCAACGGCCTTCTGGTGCTGCACCTGGCAGGGTTCACGAACCATGCCGGTCCCCGATACCGGGGAAGCTATCGCCCTCTTCCGCCGCGTCGCGCACCTGGCGCCCGGCTCCTACGGGATCATGCATATCCACGACGAGGCCCCCGACGGAAGGGACAACGAGTTAACAACCCTCGTGATGAAACGGGGCGGAGTCACCGAACACCCGGATACCTTCCTGTCCCCCTGATCCCCACTGTCGAGGACGAGGTGTAGCTGTTCATAGCTCGGACGCCCAGGTGCTGCCCGCGAACGAAACATGGAGAAGGCCAACGGTGGAAACACTGCTAGAACTGCAAGGCAGCATCCGCATCGGATCGACCACCTGGAGAGAAGCTGAGGAAGACGAGAGAGCACTGCAAGAACCCTTTTGGTCCTTCGAGTCCCCGTCCGAAAAACGAACGATAAAGATTCTGCTCTTGCGTCGTTTCCCCCAGCTCATCCCTCTCCTCATCGAGTGCTTTGAGGAGTCGGACCCACAGGACACCGTATACCCGGGACACACCGGCGATTACGATGAGGTGGTAATGGAGCTGCTCGTGCTCCTGTTCGGGATCTCCCCGGAATTGGAGAACGCATCGCTACCCCAACTGAGAGACGCGGTAGAGGGAGCGTTAGCCAGGCGCTTCGGAGAGATGCCGGAAAAAGAGGACACCGAAAGGGCTGTTCGCCTTATCCACGCACGAATCAAGGAACAGAAGGATGACTCAGAACCCTTATCCTGAGGTCTTCTTTCCAACCTGACGAACATCCCTAACAGCACCGCTGATCCCGCCACGTCCGCGTGTTATGGCTGCCGGGTACGAGCGATTTCCCGGGATCAACAGTGATCGCTTGGTTTCCTCGGTCCGGCCCCCAGCACACCCGGCCTCGTACCGGATCTGTGCGTGCCCACCGCTCCCGCTGTGCCCACTCGTCCCTCCGGCGGCATTCACTTGGGCCGGGGAGGAGCGCTGAAAGACAGGGGAATATGTACCACCACGACACTGTATCGGGTTCCAACGCTGGCAGACCGGTGGATATAGAGGTTGAGTCTTTTGTCAAGAGTTCGGAGGGTGAGTTCGTTGCCGTTACCGATCCTTTCGCCAAGCTGATCTCCCGTGATGACGGGAACTGCGTCGATGGGGCGATCGAACTGACGGTGCACGGTAAGAGCATCATGGACACATCAATGTGGGACTGTGTCGACACTCTCTGGTCATACATCCTCAACATGCTGGAAGATCTGCGCGAATGGGACCGTGCGAAGGCGGGCTTCCCGGATCAACCACTCGAACTCCATGTCGAACGGGTCGGAGGAAACAATGTTCTGGTCTGTTCCGGTTGTTGCGGAAACCCGCCCGCCAGGTCGGCACGTGTGAACGAGAGGAGGTTCTTGGAGGTGATGAAGAAGGAAGCGTTCATATTCTTCACGGCCATGGAGGAGGTGAACCTGGCTTACGACCGTGAGGTGCAAAGGTTATCGGGTATGGGCCCACACTCGTGACGACTGTTGGAGCATGCTTCCGAGGGTATGTGGTGAAACGGAGCATTCCCCAGATTCATCGCACCGCCTCTTCCCTCCTCAGGAAACGCGGCCTTTCCGATTCGTGGCGCGATGCTTCTATGGGAGGAGGTGAACGGTGGTTGGTTCACAGACCCCTCTCAACGCGGACGAAACCCGTGACCTGGTACTGCGCCAGCGGATCACGGACATTCGTGTCGTCCGCTACTTCCACCAGGGAGAACAAACCGGGGACGAAGGTCCCGTGGAGACCCACCTCGGGAACGGTGCCGTGGTGCTCTTCGAGTGCGGCGGCGACGGTGAGGAGATGACGATGAAGCGCGGCGCGTGGGAGGACCCCTTCGCCGGGGAGCAGCCCGGGGAGAACCTCGCGTTCATCAGGGACTACGGCAAGTGGACACGGGTGGCACCGGAACACACCACCGACCTCCGTTCCCAGGTCGTCGGCGCCGTGGTCGACGAGGTCTCCTTCGAGGGCACGCGCCAGGGGAAAACCACCGGTGCCGCCCTGAGTCTCGGGAACCGCGTACTTCGCGTGCGCGCCGACCGCGACGAGCTCAGGATCTCCCTCGACGTTCCGTCCGGGAGCTGACACCGTCGGCGGTTCCCAGCAGTGGAGCTGTTCGCCGCTCTCCCGCACGTGGCCTCCTCGGCAGGGGAGCCTCTCGCCACTCTGCCCGGGGGTGGAGCCCGAGTGGCCGGATGCGGCCAGTGCCTGTGACACAGTCATTGGGTTCCGGTAGTTTTGCTCTGCTTTTACCCCTTGAGTGTCTGTTGTGTGGTGAGTCGTTTGCGTTGGGTGTGGCGGGCGGAGAGTGGCGCTTCCCTGGTGGAGTACGCCGCTCTGGTGGCACTGGCATCCGCTCTTGTGGTGGCGCTGATCTCGGCGGGGTTGACGACCCGGGTGGGCGCGGCCGTGGAGGAGGGGCTGTGCCTGCTGTACGGCGAGGACGGCTGCCAGATCGAAGCCGGCGGAAATGACTCCGGCGATAGTTCCGAGGAGGGGTCGGACTCACAGGATGGTGACTCCGCCAGGGATTCCGACGACTCCGGCGGAAACGACTCCGAGGAGGGCTCAGGCGGGGACTCCGAAGAGGACGGATCCGGTGGTCAGGACTCCGGGGACGGGGACGACTCCTCCGAGGGCGAGCAGGTGGCCTACGACCCCGAGAAGGCCCAGGAGTTCGAGGACGCCCAAGAGGAGATATCCGAGGCCGAGGACGAGTACGAGTCGGCCAAACAGGACATGGATGACCTCCTCACCGAGGACCTGCCCCAGCTGCTGGGCGATCTGATCGGGATCGAGGACGCCCGCAAGTGCTTCATGGAAGGCGACATCGCCGGGTGCCTGTGGACACTGGTCAGCCTCGTTCCGTGGACCAAGATCGGCAAGTTCATCTCCAAGATTCCCAAGATCGTCAAGCTCGGCAGGAAGTGGTACAAGCTCTACAAGGCCAAGAAGACCGCTTCCAGCAAGCTGGACAACGCGAAAAAGAGCCGGAACGAGGCGCTCGTCGCATGTGCGGCCGGAGGCGAGGGCAACAGTTTCGTGGGCGGCACCCCAGTGCTCACGGCCGACGGCTCGGCGACGCTGATAGCGGAGCTGGAAGAGGGAGACCGGGTCCTGGCCACTGACCCGGCGACGGGGGAGACCGCCCCGCGTCCCGTGACCGCGACCATGTCGGGTACCGGGGTGAAGGAAACCGTTGAGGTCACTGTCCTGACGCGGGACGGCGCGGAGACCCTCACGGCTACCGGCGGCCACCCCTTCTGGACCAACGGCCGGTCATGGACCGACGCCGGGGACCTCGCCGCCGGGGACCGGCTCCGTACGCCGACCGGTGAGCGGGTCACCGTCGCCCACACCGCCACCTACCGTCAACCGCAGGCCGTGTACAACATCAGCGTCGCCGACATCCCGACGTACTACGTCGGGGCGGGCGGTGACTGGATGCTGGTGCACAACCAGAAGAAGAAGACAAAGTGCCCCAGCGTCAACCAGGTCGCGGACAAGATCAAGAAAGGTAACGCGCCGCGGGGAGTGGAACGCCTGGACAAGGGCCAGCCGGAAACCGGCGAACAGCCGCACATCCACTTCGACGACGGGTCGGCACTGAACCTGGACGGCTCCTGGAAAGGCGGACACCCGCCGGGAAACCCCACGAAGAAGCAACGGAAGTGGTTGGAAGAGATCGGATGGGGCGTTCCCGACTGAGATACCATCCCGAGGATGCCGGTACGAGAGGTCGCGCGGTTGGCGGTGGTCCGAGGCGCCTATGGGACGGACCTGAGGCTGAAGAAGCTGATGGCGCACCCGGTCGTGGCCCGCTGGATGAAACGGGTCGGACTGGGCTACGACGCCCGCCTCGCGGTGTGGGCGTACGAGAAGGACGCGGTGTGGGGAGTGGGATGGTGGCACACACGTCCCGTGCCACCACGGACGCGGTGCGACATCTGCGGGGTGCGTCCCGCCGGGACCACCATCGGCGGCTACGCCTACGACCCCCTGGAAGAGGACGACCTCCCCGGCGAGGACTCCTCCCGTGAGGCGCTCGCCTGGCGGTACGTCCGTAAATGCGGCCAGTGCGACACTATGGGGTTCTCCGAGGCGGAGACCGACGCGGAACTGGACCGCATGATCCGACGGGAGCGCCGCTACTCCCTCACCGGCTTCTGGAAGACGCCGCGCCAGCGCGCTGATGAGGAGGACGAGGACTAGGCTGCCCTCGGCGTCCCACGGGCCCAGCGTCGCAGTCGAGACAGGGCGCGGCCCCGCACTCCCGGAACCGCCGGCCCGATCCCCGTACCGTTCCAGAGCCGCCCGTACCACGGTGGTGGGCGGGCGGTGCGGCCGTTCGTGACCCTGGCCGCGTCCCGCACCCGGCCCCCGACGTGTCACACGCCCGCCCCCGGTGCCGACGACAGTGCCCGACGACGAAGGTGGTTAGGCGATGGTGGTCAGGAACGACGCCCCGGTGGCGCGGGGAGCTCTCGCGGTCCTCGCGCTGGCGCTCGTCTGGATGGTGGCGCTCATGGCCACCTTCCTGGTGCCCCAGGTGCTGGTTCCTCCGGAACGGTTGCAGGAGCCCCTCGGCCAGAGCGCGTGGCTGGCCGTGTCGCAGCTGGCGACGTCGTTCGCGCTGGTGCTGGCCGCCGGCGCCGTCTACGGCCGCCACCGGATCGCCACCCCCGCCGGGGTGGTCATCGCCGTCGCCCTTCCCGCCCTCGACCTGGTGGCGGGCGTGGTGGAGACCGCCCTGGGTGAGGCCGCCGTCGTCGCCGTCCTCGCCAGGTTCGTGGCCGGAGCGGCGGGTATCGCCGCGGCCTGGTGGCTGCTGGCCCCGCGCCGGTCGCCGCGGCGCCGCTGAACCCCGGCCGCGCTCGCAGCGCTGACCGGCCCAGGTCCTGTTTTCGGACGCTGTTCGTCGCGAGCGGCGTCTCCGGTGCCGCCCGGCACGGCCGGTCAGGGAGGCGGAGCGGACCCTCCGCCGACCGGCGGAAACGCCGCCGGGCGGTGTGGCGGGGCGGCGCGCAGCAGGACAAGCGTCCGAAAAACGGGACCTATCCGCGCCCGGGAACATCCGTGCGCCCATCTGGGACCACAGCCTCATGACGCCCACGAGCGCGGATACCTACCGTCGTGCTGCCTTCCCTGATCCCGATGGGCGACGTAGGTGTCCGTCATGCTGTTCCCCCGTGGTGACGTCGGCGCGTCGCTGACCGAGTACCTCGCGCTCGTCGTACTCGCCGGCGTCGTCGGTGCCGTGGTGCTGAACACCGTCATCCCCGGCCGCGTGCAGGGCAACGTGGAACGGGCCGTGTGCCTCATCTTCGTCCGGGAGGGGTGCGACTCCGTGGCACCCGGCCAGCGGGCCGACCAGCAGGACGGCCAGCAGAACGGGAACGGGCAGCAGCAGGCCGACGTGAACCACACCGACGTGCCCTGCACCCGGTCGCGTTCCAACGAGAAGGTCGGCGCGGAGGTGCAGGTCGCCTCACTGACGCTGGGCAAGGAGTACACCTACGTGAAGAAGACCCTCGCCGACGGCCGCGTGAAGGTGATGTTCGTCGACGAGAGCCAGGTCGGGGCGACCGGAGGGCCGCCCGGGTGGAACATGCCCGAGAACAAGGTCGCCGAGGGCGAGGCCAGCCTGGAAGGCAGCATCGAGGGGCACTTCTCCGCCGGCAACGGCTACTACTTCGACGGTGAGGAGGAGTTCCAGAAGTTCAAGGGTGACCTGGAGAAGTCCTTCGTCCGGGACCAGGTGAGGAACGTGGGAGGCTGGCGGGCCGACCTCGCCTACGCCGTCGGCGACGCCACCGGGATCACCGAACCCCCGGACCCGCCGGACCCCGACATCCGGAGCGCCAGCATGGGCGCGGAAGCGGCGGCCAAACTCGAGGGCGAGCTGCTGGTCGGGGAGGACACGGAGAAACACGGCACGGTCGGCATGAACATGGAGGCCGAGGCGGAGGTGAAGTTCGACGAGTCGGTGACGGTCTCCGAGCGGCGCGACGACCCCGACAACACGCGTTACGCGTTCACCCGCACCTACTCGGCGGAAGCGAGCGGCAAAGCGGCCAAGGGCGGCAGGGCGCTCGGCTACGGTTGGGACGCCGAAGCCGGCGCGGAGTACTCCTGGGACGGCGCCGTCCGGATCATGCGCAACGAGGACGGCACCCTGCACAGCATCCGCTACATCACGAAGACCGAGAAACTCGGGAAAGCCGGCGCTTCCGGGACCACCCCGCGCGGCAACGGCAACGGGGCCGGCGGTGACGGCACAGCGGTGACCCAGGGGGTGGAGGTCACCTTCGACACACCCCAGGAACGCGCCACCGGGGAGCGGCTGCTGCGCCAGCGCGGCCCGGCCCCTCCCCGGAACCTCCTGCGGCTCATGGACCAACAGCTGCACCAGACCACCAACGCTGGGAACGGAACGGTGCCGCCACCCGACGCAGACGCCCCCGCGTGGCAGCAGCTGGTCTATGACAAGGGCAAGGTGTGGCAGAGCCAGTCCGACCTGGACCACGCGGAGGGAGGCTTCGACGCCGACGTGAAGTGGGGACTGCAGTTCGGGTTCGACTTCGACTGGGAGAACACCAGCGCCAGCACCCGGCAGGCGCGGGTATTGGGCGAACCCGGCGACGGCGAGCGCGCCTTCCGCGAGTTCCCCTCCTGCGTGGAGGAGGGCGACGCCTGACTCCCCACCGCGCGGCGGCCGGACACCCCTGAGGGGAGGTCGGGGGCACCGCCAGCCGTAGCGCCCGCCCGGATGGCGGTGCCCCGGTGCCCGCCGGCCCGGTGAGCTACTGGCGGGCGACGGCGGGCGCCCCGTCCCGCAGGACGTACTTCTGGATCTTGCCGGTGGCGGTCTTGGGAAGCTGGTCCACGAACTCCACCCCGGTGGGCGCCTTGAAGTGCGCCAGGTTGTCCCGGGCGAAGGCGATGACCTCCTCGGCCGTGACCGGTTGCCCGTCGTGGGCGACCACGAACGCCCGCGGCGACTCGCCCCACTTCTCGTGCGGCACTCCCACCACCGCCACCTCCTGCACCGCTGGGTGGCGCAGCAGCACCCCCTCCACCTCGATGGAGGAGATGTTCTCCCCGCCGGAGATGATGACGTCCTTGATGCGGTCGCGGATCTCGACGTAACCGTCCGGGTGGGTGACGGCGGCGTCTCCGGTGCGGAACCAGCCGTCGCCCATGACCCGCTCGGTGGCCTCCGGGTCGTTGAAGTAGCCCGCCATCACCACGTTGCCGCGCACCGCGATCTCCCCGATCGTCTCCCCGTCCCAGGGGACCTCGCCGCCGCCGTCGGCCAGTACCGCCAACTCACCGGAGGTGATGAGCTCCACCCCCTGGCGCGCCTTGAGCACACCGCGTTCGCGCACGTCCAACCCCGCGTGCTCCGGCCGGGGCTCGCACACCGCGATGAACGGCGTAGTTTCGGTGAGGCCGTAAATGTGGGTGACGGTCCAACCGAAACCCGACTCCAGGCGTTCGATCGTGTCCGCGGCGGGGGAGGCGCCCGCGGTGACCACGTGTACCCCGGCAGGGGTCTCCCCACGCACCTCCGGTGGGGTGTTGGCGAGCGTGATGAGCACGGTCGGGGCGGCGCACAGCCACGTTACCCCCTCGGCGCGGACGAGCTCGAACACGTGCCCCGGGTCCACCGCGCGCAGGCACACGTGGGTGGCGGCCGCGGCCGTCACGATCCAGGTGTAGGTCCACCCGTTGGCGTGGAACATCGGCAGGGTCCACAGGTAGCGTTCGCCGACGTCCATCCGCAGGTGCAGCAGGGTGCCGACCGCGTTCATGTAGGCGTTGCGGTGGGTGATCATCACGCCCTTGGGGCGGGCGGTGGTGCCGCTGGTGTAGTTGATCGTCAACAGGTCCGACTCGGAGATCTCCGGCCGGGTGAAATCGGGGCCGGTCTCCGCGAGGAGCTGTTCGTAGTCCTCCCACCCGGCGCGGGCGCCCTCCAGCGCCACGAACCGCCGCACCCCGGGCATCCGGTCGCGCACCCCGTCCAGGGCGTCGAGCTGGTCGGAGTGGGCGCACACCACCGTGGCGCCGGAGTGGTTCACGATGTAGACGAAGTCCTCGGGGGAGAGGCGGTAGTTGATGGGCACCAGTACCGCCCCGATCTGCGGCACGGCGTAGAACGACTCCAGCTGGCCGTGCGTGTTGGGCGCGACGTAGGCGACCCGGTCACCCTTGGAGACCCCCATGTTCTGCAGCGCCGCCGACCACCGGTCGCACCGGTCGAAGAACCGCTCGTAGGTCATCCGGGTGTTCCCGTCGACGACCGCTTCCCGCTGCGGGTGCAGCCTGCGGGTGCGCCGGGCGAACTCCAACGGGGTGAGGGCAGTCTCCATCACGCCTCCTCGCGCCAACGGTGGCCGGCCGTGGCGGCGCCGTGACAGCCGGCCGCTTCTCGGGGTGACACGCAACATACGGTCCCGCCACCCCAGGCGACAAGACCGTGCGGTGGTTCGGTCCCCCGAACAACCGGTGGAGCCCCCACAAGGCGCCCCTCATGTGGTGGACCCGGCCCGGAACGCGGAACGCGGCCTGCCCTTCGCGGGGGAGAGCCACCGTCGCAGCTCGTCATGGCGGCCCTGCTTGCGGGGAGATCGATCGGGTTGGTGGCCGTTCTGGGAGGCGGGGCGGTAGGCGTCGCTCCACTCCTTGAGTATCTGGGGGCCGACGGCCAGGTACTCGGCGATGCCGTACGTCCCGTGGTAGTCCACCGTCCCGGTGCGGCGGCTGTCCCGGGTGCGCAGCGCCCGCTCGCGTTCGCCGCTGGTCCGCAGCCGCGGCAGTTCCACACGTGTGGTCCTGGTCAGCACGCGTCTGGCGATGCCGTGCTTGGTCTGGTGCTCGTCGTCCCCGTGCCGTGAGCCGGGGACGACCCTGGGACGGTGGTTGGGACCCGGATCTGGGGCTGCGGGCTCACGACGAGGACGGGCGGGAGCCCCTAACCTGACGTGGCAACGCGCTTGTGCACTATGGCCCTGGCCGCGTGGGGTGTCGGATTCGGGAGGTCGCGAGTGTCGGGACGTATGCCGAGCCCCCTGAGGGGGGCGCGCGTCCTGCTGTTCCTGTTCGGGGCGCTGTCGGCCCTGGTGTTCGTGGGCGGACTCATGGCCGCAGACGTCGACGGACGTGTGGTGGGACGCCTGTTGTGGGTGGCGCTGCCCGGGGTCGTGGCCACGGTGCTGGCGCTGCGCCTGCCCCGGGGCGGCCGGGGAGTGTTCTGGACGACCGTCGGACTGCAGGTGTTCAGCCTGCTGCAGGCCCTCGGCAACCTCGGTGCGGGTCAGCCGCAGGGACTGCTCCAGATGGTGCTGCCCACCGTCGTGCTGGTCCTCGTCACCCGGCCCGCGTCGCGTTCCTACCTCGTCCGCTAGCGCACGCCAGTCAGACCCCAACCCCCTCCGCGTCGTCTCGGGAGTACCGCACCGATGCTGCGCACGATCCACGACCCCGATCGGGGCGCGAATCTGCTCGAGTACGGGGCGGTGGTCGTCCTGGCCGCCGCCGTGTTCACCGCGTTCATGCTCAGTGGGATCACCACCACGATCTCCGAGTCCGTGGGCTCGGCGAGTGAGCAGCTGTTCTCCCACCAGGAACCCGACGGCGGGGAACCCGACGGCAGCGGTGGGGGGAGCAACGGCGACGACAACGGGAACGAGGACGCGTCAGCCAGTCCGCAGCCCCGTGCCGAGCCCGCGGCCAACAACCCCGACGGTGACGGCGGCGGAGACGGCGGTGGTGGCGACGACAAGGGGGTGCTCGACCACGTCGCTGACGGGGTGAGCGGCTTCTTCGGGGGCATCCGTGACGATGCCGAGGGCATGGTGGACGTGGTGACCACCAACCCGGTGGACACCGTGCAGCAGATGTGGGAGGGCATCAAGAACGACCCCGTGTCGCTGCTGGTCAGCAAGGAAGCCCGGGAGTCCTGGGGCGAGGGCGACTACGGCAGCGCCATCGGCCGAGGGATCTGGGACACCGGCTCGTGGCTCATCCCGGGACCCGGCTGGGCCAGCAAGGCCGGAAAGCTGGGCAAACTCGGCCGGCAGGCGCCGGACGCACCGGACGCGCCGAACCGGAAACCCGACACGCAACGGGCGGACGGCGACAACGGCAGCGGAAACAACGGGAACGGGGACAGCGACCAGAACGGCAACAACCGGGACGGTGCCCCCTGCAAACCCAGCAGTTTCCTGCCCGCGACACCGGTGCTGCTGGCCGACGGAACCACGGTGCCGATCGACGAGGTGGAGCGCGGTGACACGGTGTGGGCGTTCGACCCCCGAACCGGTACCGAAGGCCCTCGTCAGGTGACCGACACCATCACCTCGGCCGGCACCAAGGACCTGGTGGACGTCACGGTTCGGGACGGTCAGGGCACGAGCGACACGCTGACCGCCACCGCCGAACACCCCTTCTGGGCACCGGCGCGGGCACAGTGGATCGAGGCCGCGGAGCTGTCCCCCGGAACGTGGCTACGGACCTCCAGCGGAACCTGGGCCCAGGTCTCGTCCGTGGACCAGCGTTCGTCCGAGGACCAGCGCGTACACAACCTCACCGTCGCGGACCTGCACACGTACTATGTCGGCGGGGCACGGACGAACACACTCGTCCATAACAGCGGCGGGAACTGTCCCGCGGACTTCGACGATAAACAACTGCAGAAGAAGTTCAAGCACGCGGACGATTTCGGGGTCCAGGGGAACTTCAACAAGAACAAGAGGGAGGAGTTCCGGGAGGTTCTGAAGGACCACGTAAACTCCTCCGGTACGAAGCAGGTGTCCGGTACATACCGGGGAGGTTCCGTAACGCACTACGTTGACCCGAAAACCAGGCTCAACGTCATAGTCGACCCGAACGGGAACTTCGTCAGCGGTTGGAAACTGAGCCCCGAGCAACTGAAACACGTCACGAGTACGGGAGACCTGTGATGTCGTCGGCCCCGGTCGCTCCGTACGTGGAGCTGTGCAGGCAGTTCGTCCGAGGGGGGATGACCGCCTCGTGCTTCGAGAGCCTGTTCCTGGTCATGTACAAGAGCGAGATGCGGGAGCTCGAGTCGCACTACAGCGACATGGCCGAGCTTTTCTGGGCTGTGGACGCCTACTGCCCCGACCCGGACATACGGGACTCGTCAGACCTCGACGAGGAACAGCTGCGGAGCGCGGCGCGCGGTTTCGTCGAGGCGGTCCAAGGGGAGGTGTAGGATCCGCCGGCCGGACGGCAATCCCGCGCCAGCCGGAACCGTGCGGGCCTTGTTCCGGAGCGTGTGCGTCCACGATTCTCCGGGGATGCGGGAGCTCCGGCAGCAGACGGAGCGCATCGTGTCCGCGCTCCTTGGGCCCGGGACCGGCCAGTGCGGATGTGCGCGTCTCCGACACGGCGCCTGCCGCCGAGGTCGAACCGGAGTGCTTCCGGTCGACATCACCGTTCCCCGCGAACGGGGATACCTCACCGGTTCCGGTTCCCCGCCCGAGGCGGGACATGTGCCGCGGGAAGGCGTGATCCGGTGCGCGGCAACGAGAGGTACCGGGAGGAGCTCTCCTACCTCGTCTCGTACGCGGCCAGCGACTGGCTGCACTTCTATCCGGTCGAGGGCGCGGCCCGCGTGCTGCTCGGGGACGACGCCAACGAGGACCAGGTGCGGGAAACGGTGCTGTCGCTCGTCGGTGACCTGTTGGACGCGGGTGCGCAGGCGGTCGAGCTGACCTCCGCGGACGATCCCGCCCACGTGCCGTGGGGGCTTTCCCGCGCGGAGACGCTCGCTCGGATACGTTCCGAACTGGAGAACCTGGACGACCCGTTGGACTCCATACACATCTGCTGGTTCACGTTCCCCGACACGGGATCGGGATGAGCGGTGCCAGGACGTCCCGGCGCGGAAAGAACCGGTCCCCCTTCTTCCTCAGGACCGGGAACCGCCCTGGCCGGGAGAGGGCAGCGCGGCTAACCTGATCCCGGCAGCGCACGCGCGACAGCAGAGGAGTGGCGAGCCGTGGTGGAGACCCTCGCGCCGATCGTGTTTTTCCTGCTCGTAGCGGCGATCTTCGCGACGGTCATCTGGATGTTCGTCCACACCTTCCGCAGGGACCGGGAACTGCGCGGCGACGATACCGCCGAGCGGCTGCACCGGTTCGCGTCCCAGCGCGGCTGGTCCTACCAGCGCCACGGCGGGCTCGCGCCGGGAAGCGGCCTTGTCGGGAACTCGTCCGCACGCGAATCCACCCGGGTGTGGGACCTGGTGTGGGGAACCCACCGCGGCCGGAACTTCCGCTGTTTCCAACACCGGCGGACCAGCGGCGACGAGGACGGCCGGAACACGCGCTACCACCGGGTGTTCACGGTCACCCTCCCCGACGACGTGCCGGATCTGCAGGTGACGGCGGTCCGGTGGTCCCCGCTGTGGACCCGCGTCCGCACGACCGGCGACGAACGGTTCGACCGCGCGTTCGCCGTCGCCACCAGCGACGAGCGGTTCGCGGCGCGTGTGCTCACCCCCGAGCTGCGGGAACGGATGCTCGCCCACCCGCCGCCGAACGGGGTGGTGCGTCTGGGCGGCGGCGAACTCACCACCTGGTACAAGCAGACGCGCGCCTTCGACCCGGAGAGCATCGAAGGCGTCCTGGACGGGTTGTGCGACCTGCTCGACCGCATACCCACCGTGCCCGCCGGCGAGCGCCCCGAATAGGGCCGTCGCGCCCACCACGGCCGGTCCGGCCCCGTTGCCGGTCAGGCCCGTCCGCGACCGGGGCGGGACCCGCTATCCCGGTACTGCGCCGGCGGTGTCCCGAAGGAGGGGAAGTTCCTCCCGCAGCCAGGCGGTAGGGCTGCACCCGGCGAACTCCCGCCAGTCGCCGGCCAGGTGCGCCTGGTCGTAGTAGCCGCACTCGGCCGCCACACGGGCCAGGTCCCGGTTGCCCGCACGCAGCAGCCGGCAGCAGCGTTCGAACCGCACCAGCCGCGCAGCCCGCTTCGGCGACACCCCCATCTCCCGGCCGAACCGCTGGTTCAGGTGGCGCCTGCTCCAGGACACCTCCCGGGCGAGTCCGGCCACCGGCACCGTCCCGCCGGAGGCGAGCAGCACCCGCCACGCCCGCAACACCTCCGGGGCGGTCCGCACCGGCGTGAGGGAACCGGTGAACACCGTGTCCAACACGGCGAACACGCCGTCCCAGGAAGGGGCGAGCGACAACCGCTCCGCCAGGTCCCCTCCCCACCGGTTCGGAAGATCGGCGACGTCGAACGCGGCCCCCGCGAGGTCTGCGGCGGGGACACCGAGAAGCGCCCGGATACCGGGCGGGTCCAGCTCGACCTGGACCCCGCACTGGTGCTGCTCCCGCGCGAGGAGCGTGGGACGCGTGCGCAGGCCCGACACGGTCGCCCGCGCGGTTACCGGCGCGTGGCCGGGTGAGGGGCCGTCCACCACCCGGATAGGGGCGGTGAAGCTCACCACGAGGGTCACGTGCCGGGACGGCAGGCCGCGGTGCACCCCCGGCGGGGCACCGTGCTGGGTGTAGCCGGTGTAGCGCCGGACGAGGTTCCGCAGGGCAGGGTGGGGAAGCGCCGTCACCCACCCCGTGTACGGGTGCGGCATGACTCCACGTTAGGTCGTCACCCGCACCTCAACCCAGCTCGGGAGGATCGTAGGGCGGCCCCTTGAGGACGTGGAACCCCCGCACCCCGGCCACCTGCAGGGTCCCGTCCCACAGCCGCAACGCCTCGTTCCCGCGCGGGACGCGGGAGGTGACCGGGCCGAAGAACGCGGTGCGGTCGTCCCCGTCGGACACCGCCAGGATCGGGGTTCCGATGTGCGGGCCGACGAGGGAGATCCCCTCGTCGTGGGAGGCGCGCACCTCGGCGTCGTAGGAGGCGGACAGCGCGGCCTCGGCGAGGTCCTCGGGGAGTTCCGCCGCGCGCAGCGACTCCCGCAGCACGGACCGCTGCTCCTGGTCACCGTTGACGAAGACGGGAGAGCGTCCCTGGGACCACAGGGCGGTGTAGAACCGGCCGAAGGCCTGTGACCCGTGGTGGCCGCGCACCGCGGCGGCCACCCGCACCGGTGGCCACAACCGTTCGGGGTCGCCCTCCGGGTTGTCACTGCGGTGCTCGTTCAACACCGCCAGGCTCATCACGTGCCAGCGCACCTCCAGCGGTCGCGCCTCGGCGACCTCCTCCACCACCCACCGGGAGGTGATCCAGGTGTAGGGGCACGACGGGTCGAACCAGAAGTCCACGAGCTGGCTGCCGGACAAGGCCCACCTCCACGGTTGCGCGCGGCCACACGTGGGGGGAGGCTACCGCGGGGCGGCACCGGCGGGCACTACTCTCGCCGGGTGTGGCTGCCACGTTGCCCGCGGAGCCGGTGAAGCTCCCGCTCCGCCTGGGGGAACCCCCGCCGCGCGAGGGAGGTGAACAGTGCTTCGGCCTCGCCGGCGCGCCCCTGCCGGGTGAGGAGGTTGCCCAGTGCCGTGAGGGAACGCGGTTCGCCCTGCATGGCGGGCTGCTGCCACGCGCTCTCCGCGAGGTCGCCGCGTCCCGCCCGGTGGGCCATCCTGCCCACGAGGAACCGTTCTTCCGGGGTGGCGGCGTTGTCCAACGCGGCCCGCCACGCCACCAGCGGGAGGCCGTCCCCGCTGTCCCCAGCATCGTGGGCCGGGACGGGGGATTCCTCGCGGGCCTCGCCCGCGGCGGTACCGGGCCCGGCGTCGTCGGGGCGCGGCTCGGGTACCACGGTGCGGGCCATGGTGAGCAGCAGCATGCCCAGCACCCGCCGCGGCGGGAGAAGGTGCGGCGCCGGGGACGTCTCCAGGTCGTGCCGGTGCTGCCCGTACTCGGCGGTGTCCAACGTGGCGGCCACCACGGCTCCGGCGCGGAGCAGGCGCCCCACGGTGGCGGGTTCCACCCCCTCGGAACCGAGCCGGCCGGTGACGTCGCCCAGCCACAGCACGTAGGGCGTGTCCGGATCGGCGGGCGCCGCTGTCAGGTCGGCACCGCCGTGCGGCGCCAGCACCGGCCAGTCCGGAAGTTCGGCGCGCAGCGCCTCGAACACCGCACGGGCGTCCGCGGAACCGGGCCCAGAGGGGACCAGAACGAAGCCGCCGCGCATGCCGGCCTCCCGTACCTGACCACGCAGCTCCCCGGCGGCGGGCGTGTGATCCCGGCTCCGGCCGCGCCCCCCGAACTCGTCCACGCGGGGCCACAGGTGGGGCGGGGGAGGGGGCCAGTGCTGCCCGGGAACAGCCATCGTCGGTGCTTCTCCTGCGATCGTGCCGGAGTCCGCGTCGCTTCCAGTATCCCCCACCGGGGCGCGGACACCGGGGCACCGGTCGGGAAAACCCGACGTTCCGACGCGGCTGGTTGTTCCGCCACACTCGGGAGTGCCGGAACGGCCAGTGGGGCCGGAACGTCCCAGTGACGAGAGCCGGACCCGCACACACGAAAGGACACCACAGTGAAACGTATTCTGGCGAGCCTGGGGCTGGGCAACGCCTCGGTGGAGACGGTGCTGCGCGACCCCAACACCGTCCCCGGCGGGGTGCTGCAGGGCGACGTGTACATCAACGGCGGTTCGGTGGACCAGCACATCCAGGAACTGACGGTCGGGCTGCAGGCGCGCGCCGAGGTGGAGCACGGCGACGCCGAACACAGCCAGAACCTGGAGTTCGCGCGGGCGCGCATCGGCGGGGAGCTGCAGCTGCAGGCCGACGCCCATGTGCACGTACCGTTCGAGCTTCCGGTGCCGTGGGAGGCGCCGCTGACCGCCTACCGGGGCCAGCACCTCACGGGCATGCACGTGGGGCTGAACACCCAGCTGCACGTGGCGGGCGGGGTGGACCCCGGCGACCTGGACCCGGTGTCGGTGCACGCCATGGAAACCCAGACCATCATCCTGGACGCGGTGAGCATGCTCGGGTTCAGGTTCATGAAGGCCGACTGCGAGCGGGGAAGGATCCGCGACACCAGCCAGAAGCTGCCGTTCTACCAGGAGGTCGAGTACCGCGCCCCCAGCGGTTACGCCGGGCTCAACGAACTCGAGGTCACGTTCATCACCGACGAGCGCGCGTGCGACCTCATTCTGGAGCTGGACAAGAAGGGGGGCCTGTTCACCGAGGGGCGGGACTCCTTCAAGCGGATGCGTATCGAGCACGGCACTGTAGAGGCGAACGGGCTGGCTCACCAGTTGAACGACTACCTCGGCTCGGTCGTCGGCGACCGTCCCCTTCTGTAACACCCCTGGTCTTCCCCGGTGGCGGCCGCGCGGCAGGCGCGTGCGGCCACCACCGGGAGACACACGCGACGCGGGAAGGTATACGTACGAGGCGGCTGGTGCCCCTCGGACGCGGCCACTGGCGTCCTGTGGCCACCCGCGCGGCCGTACGAACCCGGCCGGGTGTGTCCCGATCCCTCCCCTTCCGCAGGGAGCTTCCCGTTCGCTTCCGTGGTTCCGGCCGCCGTCACAGCCGTGGCCGGAACCGGCCGTGCATCCATTCACGGACCCGAACCATTCCGTTCCTTCCTGGCCAGGGAAAATATCGATTTCGCATCTGATTCCCGGTTTCCTCGCATTGGTAACATCGCCTGGCCGGGCGGAGCTTTGTGTCTTTCGTCCGAGCGCGCTGCGGCTACGAGGAACCAGAGGAAGGAGTGCTCCGTGGGCGACATCGGTATGAACCCGGACTCCGCGCAGGAGAAGGGAAAGGAAGCGGAATCGCTCGCAGCGGGATTCCGCGATTTGGAACTCGATTTCTCGGACGCGTTGCAGGCAGCGAAAGCGGCCTCCGGAAGCGAGCCGGGTGTGTCCGGCTGGAACGGGTTCGCCGACAAGCAGAGCAACCAAATGTCGTCCGTGGAGAAACAGGGCCTGGACCTGGCGGAGAACGTGCAGTCCGGCGCCGCGGAAGGTGCCAACACCGACAACGAGAACGCGAACAAGTACAGCGGTGCGAGGTACGGACTCAGCAGAAATATCAATATCAGGTGATGAGGAGTCCTACTGTACAACCTGTCGCTAGGGGAGAACCGGGATGAACAGTTTTTCGCCGAAAGAGTGTGACGCGAAGCCCGAGGCGCTGGAGGACCAGGCCGACGAGCTCGAGGGTCTAGCGGAGCGTATCACCGGAAAATCAGGGGACTTGAACTCGCAGTTCAACGACTCCGCGAAAGAGTTCTCTGAGATGGTATCCGAAGGAATCCGAGGCGTAGCAGAACGGAACCGTGAGGCATGGGGAGACGCCGTTTTCGCGTGTATCTATGCCAGCAAGATAGCGCGGAGATGGGCTTCTGACGTCCGTTCCTACGAGTCAAAGATCGAGAAACTCCAGGACGAGTGGGACGAAGAGAGGAAGGATAATTTTGGCGTCGACATGGAGAACACGCAGGGAGCGGGGGGTATCGGTGCGGACAAAGCCCTGCTGAACGCTCGGGAGAATACGGCCGAGTCTTTGAACAGTCAGGCCCACGACCACTGGACGAAGCTCGTGGAACGGGCCAACGAGCACACTGACGCACTCAAGGAAGGACCCACCCAGGAGAACGTGCAGAACCTGATCGACGACGGCGCTCTCAAATGGGCTCCCTTCAACCTCAAGGGAGCGGAGCAGCCCATACCAATAGACAAAAAACAGGGAGGAAAGGATGCGGAAAAGATAAATGAATATATAGAGAAAAAAGACAAAGATTTAGAAGAAATAGATAATTTTCCTCCTGGTCTTGCGCAAAATCTAAATATACTAAAAGAAAGGATTGCTTATAAACAACAGAATGGCGGAGAGCTAACTAAAGCTGAGATTGGTTATATGGATAAACTTGTATTTGGCGTTGATGAAGGGTCATATGATCGCTCAATCCTTGATGTGGCAAATTCCGGTGATAGGAAATTCAAAGAAGGAATAGCAAGTGCTGTTCTTGCTCTCTCTGATGAGGAATTGGGTGGTTCTTATGATGATATTCCACAGAGCATAAAAAGAGTGGCCGAAGGGCCAGATGAACCTCGGAGCCCTTCGACTACCGAAAGACATGAATATGATGATTGGGTTGCAGATGCAAAAAAAATTAGGAAATCTGTTTGACAACACCAGTAGTGATGGAATCCAGGGAGGAAAGGTTCTTTCAGCAAATATCACACTAACAATTCCTGAAGCAATTGAAAAAATGGATAGCATAGAAGGTAAAGATTATGACATTGACAGGAAAAACAACGAGAAAGTTTTGGGGTCCCTTATTGATGGTGCCACCAGGAACGAAAAAGCGAATCACATAATTTTAACTGGAAAAATGGAAGATGAAAATGGTGAGGAAGTAGATTATAAGCATCCTAAAAATGGTGAAATAAATACTGCTGATGTTTTGGAGACTCTTTATACTTATGATTGGAAAGATGATGGGAAAGAGTTGAGGGGTCTTACGGATTGGATCGCACGTGATGCCGATAGTGATGATCCTGAGGAGGCTAAAAGGGCCGGTGAGGCAGCTGCAAGTCTTATAGAATCTATGGTTTCCACTAATGAAAGATTTGTAAACCTAACGGAAACTGGACATTCATTAAATGGAGAGGATGATATAACATTTACTCGGTTGAACCCTGAAATAGCTGACAGTTATTTGGGTATATATTCCTCTTACATAGAAGATTTTTCGCATCAGAAGAGTTCGGATGACTATTCTTATAAGGGAGAAGATTTAGAGATACCCGATAGGGCAAGAGTAAGATTTATGCAGTTTATTGCAGGAGACGAGGATTCAAGGGAGACTATGGTAGCAGAGACAGAGGCTTATAGAATGAGTAATATTGTAGATTATGAAAATATGACTTCAGGGGATGCCTATGATGCAGCATCAAGGAATGGGAAGATTCAAGCTCTGATTGATTCCTCTTTGACAAATGAAGCCATGGATAGAGAAAATAGTACTTCCGATGCGGAAGAAAGTTTGTCAAAGAGCAAGGCGAATGGAGCTAAGATGTTTGCTAATGCTGTTATATCTGCGATTCAGGGAGGGGCAGAAAATAATCCTATTGGGGGAGCTGTTGCAGAGGCAGCTAAAAGCATTGCAAAAGACAGTATTTCTATGTCTTTGGATAATATGTCTGAGGAGACAAAATCAAATGTAAATGAATATGAACCCATCGCATCTAAAGATGCAGGTACGGCAAAAAGGAATTTTGCTTTGCAGTTACTTTCATCGATGGAAAAAAATGGGGACATAGAAATGAAGGAGTTGGAGGATAAAGGTTTGACAACAAAAGATAAAAATGGAATGACCTATGTCATGTCAGGAGAGCATGAACAAGACAAGGATAAACTAGGGGATCTGGATAGCGGGATAAATCAAGCATTAGAAGGAAAGAAAATAAATTTCTCAGATAGAGAAATGAACGCGAGTGAGTATTTTTCTTTGTATAAAGAAAGTCACGGAAATAAATACGATGAAGTAACAGATAGATATAGAGCAAGAAATAAGCCAGACTATGAAAACCAAAACGGAATCGAAGAAGAATAGATATATTTTATTTAAATATACCTAGGAGGTAATGGTGAAACACATCGCTTCATTGGTCTCTGCTTTGATTTCCTTTGTCGGGTTTTCCTTTTTTGTCTATTTGCTGTCGAGTTCTCCGCCAGGATATCAAGGTAATTTTGACCCCGAGGATGGAGGTCTTGTCTGTTCTCCGGCGATCAGTGCTGGAACAAAAGAAAATATATACCGCGCATGGGATACTGTTCCTGAGGATATGATGCTGGATAACGACGCGAACGATATCTGTGACGCGCACCGCGCGCAGCGGATGTCGTGGGCGATGTTGGTCGGTTTCCCTACGGCAGTCATCACGACGGTGACGATCCTGCGGTGGCCGCGGGACTGGACGGAGTCCATGGGAGCCTTGTTCCGGGGGAACGCGGATGGTGAGGGGACTCCGATGTCATCGGTTCCGCCTCATTCCGGTACCGCGACGCAGGAATCCACGGGTAGCTCGGAGCCATACGAACAGGACAATGCGGAACGCGACGGTGATCCGTGACCCCACCGTCCGGTTTCCGTGTCCCACCGCTAGCATCCCCGTGTTTCCCCGCATCACCTTCCGGATGCGGATACCCCCTACCCCATGATGGAGATCCCCCATGGACGTTTCCGGAGGCGGCGCTGACGGCGGAGTGAGCTTCGGTGGCGACAGCCCGCTGATGCCGGACGAGTTCATCGAGATCCCGTTCTTCTCCAGCGACGACAGTTGGGGCGGGCGCCGCGTCGACCACTGGCAGAACGAGTGGCTGACCGCGCTGGACGAGGAACGGAAACGGCTCAGCTCCGAGCTGGGTGAGTTCCGCAGCTCGGTGGAACAGCAGCTCACCGCGATGAACACGTTCGTCGAACTCAGCGACGTGCGGGAACGCCTCGCGATGTTCCCCCGGTGCGTATGGGCCCGCAGCCGCGCCGCGCTGCTGCTGGACGGGGAGGTCCCCGAGGACCTGGAACTGGAGGATGTGTCCGGGTACTGGCTCGTTCCCGCCACCCGCGGTTTGCACGCCGCACTGTCCGGGGACAAGGCCGGACTGCAACGCGGCTTCTCCACCGCTGCGCGCCGCGACGCCACCCGGGCACTGGTGTTCGCTGTCCTGGCGAACGCGGTCACCGGAACCGGGAACGCCCCCGGTTTCGCCGACCAGTTCCTGGACGAGCTGCTGGGTGACCTCTCCGGTGAGGTCGTGCGCTACCAGCGGGCGCTGTGGCTGCTGGCGGCCGACGGCCACCTGGGCGGCAACGCGCGCGAGACCGCGGCACGGCGGATCAGCGCCGTACTGGAACACACCTCCACGACCGGAGAGGACGACGATGCGTGGGAGAGGGCCGGCGGGCCGGTCGAACTTCCCCCGGTACCCAAGGGGCTGGAGAACCAGGAGGAGGCGGTGGAGCGCCTGACCGCCGTGGAACGCCTCACCGCGCTGCGCGTGTGGGTGGAGCGCAGCGCCACCACCAGCGGAGAGCCGCCGCCGGTGGACCCGTTCGCCACCCGCACCCTGGAACTGCTGGTGCACGAGGGGTACACCGAGGAGATCCCGCTGTTGCACCGCCGCTCCCACCTGCGTTCGGCTCTGGCCAACGGGGTGCCCAGAAGTGAGCAACCCGAACCGGACACGTGGACCGACACGGTGGGAACGGCCGACGAGATACTCGGCCGCGACTACGCGCAACCGGACGCGCCTCCGGAGCGGCACGCGTTCGCGGTGCGGTTGTTCTCCCCGCGCATCGTCGGGGCCGCCCAACGGCTGGCGCAACGCGCGAAGGAACCGGCCGGGCCGGAGCACGTCACCGTCGCCGCGCACGACCGCGAGACGGAGGTCGCGCTGCGGGACGGCGAGGAGGGGAGGGAGAACGCCGCCCGTTACCTGGTGGCCGGGGCGGAACCCGAACGCGACCCCATATACCGAAACCTCACCTACGTGTTCCTGGGTGTGGCGGTTCTGCTGGCGGTGTTAGGGATAGCCACGGGAGGGGCGTCGGAAGCGTGGGTGCTCGCTCTGATCGCTTTCGGCGCCTGCTGCGTGTTCTACTACCGCGACGCCCAGCAGGACATGTCCGAGGAGGAGCACGCCACCGCGTTGCGCGAGGCGCGCGAGCGGGTTCGCACCGAGCTGGAGCGGGCCGAGGACATCCGCGCCCGGCTGGCCCAGAGCACGGAGCGGGCCGATCGCGAGCTGGCCGCGGTGCAACAACTCCTCGGCCACACCCCCACCGAGGGAACCGGCCCACTGCCCGCCGGTCGCCGGTCAGCACGGCACGGCTGAGCGTCCCGGACCCGCGTACGGGACGGGTGCGGCGCCCGGTTCGATACCCACGCGAACGAAGAGGCCGAACGTCATGTCCTGTTCCGTGGCCGGCATCGGACAGTTCCGGTGCGGCAGGATCCGAGCATGCGGGGGGGGGAGCGCTCCGGAAGCGTGCCGGCCCCGTGCTCGGATCCTGCCGCCACTCCTGCCCGATGCCCCTGAGTGCTCGTGGCCAACACGGAGGTAACGGTTCTGGACGAGAGCGCTCGCAGGCTCAAGACTGGCTAGCGTCCACCCACACAGTGGGGGCCGGTGGTTTGCCGGGAGAGCGGTGGGGAGGTCGCTGCACGGCACCGCGCCGGAGGGGAGACGGTGAACACCCTCGCGGAGCCCGTGGCGCTCGGGGCGCCCGCGAGGACCTCCATCCGCCGGTAGCGGGGCTCCCACGGAAAACGCCGGCTTCCCGCCTGGCATCAGACCGGTCTCGCCAGACACAGTGGGGCGCTACCGGCGCCGTACGGAGGAGAGGTGAGGGCATGTCCACCAACGGGGCTGACGGTAGCGCAGCGGGCCCGGAAACATCGGAGACCGGGGAGAGGCGGGACAGCAGGGGCCGACTCAAACCCGTCGTGTTCTTCGGCTCGTCCGTGCTGATCCTCGCGCTGTCGATCTGGGCGATCATCACGCCGACAGGGGCCGAGACCACCATCGGAACGGTGGTCGGCTGGATCTCCGAGGGGTTCGGCTGGTACTACTTCCTCGTCGCCACCTTCTACCTGGTGTTCGTGGTGTTCGTCGCCGCCTCCAAGTACGGCACGGTCAAGCTCGGGCCGCAGCACTCCACCCCGGACTATGGGGTGTTCGCCTGGGCCGCCATGCTGTTCGCGGCGGGCATCGGCATCGACCTGATGTTCTTCTCCGTCTCCGGGCCGGTCACCCACTACCTCGCTCCGCCGGAGGGCGAGCCGCAGACCATCGAGGCGGCACGGCAGGGTGTCGTGTGGACGCTGTTCCACTACGGCATCACCGGCTGGGCGATGTACGCGCTGATGGGCATGGTGCTCGGCTACTTCGCGTTCCGCTACCGCCTGCCGCTGGCGATCCGTTCCGCCCTGTACCCGCTGATCGGCAAGCGTGTGCACGGCCGGCTCGGGGACGCCGTCGACCTCGCGGCCGTCATCGGCACGATCTTCGGGATCTCCGTGTCGTTGGGGATCGGCGTGGTGCAGCTCAACTACGGGTTGAACTTCCTGTTCAACGTGCCCGAAGGTGTCCCGGCCCAGGTCGGGCTGGTTCTGCTCGCGGTGGCCATGACGACGGTGTCGGCGGTGGCGGGTGTCGACCGGGGGATCAGGCGGTTGTCCCAGCTCAACGTCGTGCTGGCCATCGTCCTGGTGCTGTACGTGCTCGTCTTCGACAGCCCGGTGCGGCTGCTCAACGCCCTCGTGCTCAACATCGGCGACTACCTCAGCCGCTTCCCCTCGATGACGCTGAACACGTTCGCCTACGACCAGCCGACCGCGTGGCTCAACGCCTGGACCCTGTTCTTCTGGGCCTGGTGGATCGCCTGGGCCCCGTTCGTGGGGATGTTCCTCGCCCGGATCTCGCGCGGCCGCACCATCCGGCAGTTCGTCGCGGCGACGCTGATGGTGCCGCTGCTGTACACGCTGACGTTCCTGTCGGTATTCGGTAACAGCGCGCTGGGCGTGGTGCGGCAGGGCAACACCGAGTTCGGCCAGACCGCCATGAACACGCCCGAACAGGGGTTCTACGCGCTCATGTCCCAGTATCCGGCAGTGACGTTCAGCGCGGGGCTGGCGACGTTCGTCGGGCTGCTGCTGTATGTCACCTCGGCGGACTCGGGCGCGCTGGTCATGGGCAACCTCAGTTCCCACCTGTCGACCCCGCTCACGGACGCCACCCCGTGGCTGCGCATCTTCTGGGCCGCGGCGACCGGGCTGTTGACGATCGCCATGCTCCTCGTCGGCGGTGTGGACGCGCTGACCAACGCCACCATCATCATGGGGCTGCCGTTCTCGTTCGTGATGCTGCTCATCATCTGGGGGTTGTACAAGGCCCTGCGGGTGGAGCAGTTCCGCCGGGAGGCCTCCCAGGTCACGCTTTCGCCGGCGATGCCGGAACGGGGACCGGGCGGTCCGGGAACGGGCCGGAACTGGCGTCAGCGGTTGGCGCGGGCGATGAGCTTCCCCGGCAGGCGGGGAGCCGCCAGGTTCATCGACGAGGTGTGCCGCCCCGCGTTGCGGGAGGTCGCGGAAGAGCTGCGCAACCAGGGCGTGGAGGCGTCGGTGACCGAGGAGACGGACGAGGACGTCGGACTCGCGCACGTGGAACTGCGGGTTCCCATGGGTGAGGAGGAAGAGTTCAGCTACCGGGTCTGGCCGATCGAGATGCCCACCCCGGCGTTCGCCATGCGCTCGGTCGCCGAACGCGACACCTACGTGCGTTTCGAGGTGTATCTCACCGAGGGAAGCCAGGGCTACGACGTGATGGGGTGCAGCAAGGAGCAGCTCATCGCCAACGTGCTGGACGAGTACGAGCGCCACCTGGAGTTCCTGCGGCTGCACCGGGAGGCGACCGCCCGGTCGGTGCTTCCCGACCACGGTCCCGGAACGGCCGATGTCCACCCGGCCGAGGACGAGTAGGGCTGTGGTCCCGTAGGACCGTCGTTCCCACGTGTCCGGATGCGGCCGGTGCTGGCGCGAGGCCCCGCGGCACGGGGAATGGCACCGGCCCGGGGACGCGCGGCGACTCTGGCGGGTGACGTCATGGTGCCGGGGACGGCGGTACGCGTGTGCGGCCTCGGGGCGGGGAGCCCGGATGCCGGTCAGCAGCGGTGCGGGGAGGAGCGCTCCGACTCGCCGTGCCACCAGTGCTCGCCGTCGGCGGCCAGCTGTTCCCGCTGCCGTGTGGTCCGCTCCTCGTCCTCGGTGGCCCTCGCCGTGTCGGCGAACGGTTCCAGCAGTTCCTCGACCGTGTGCACGGTCCCGTTGCTGACGGTCATGCGCACGTTCGCGGCGGCGTTGATGTCCTCCAGCGGGTCGCCGTCCACGATGGCGAGGTCGGCGAGACGCCCCGGTTCGACGGTTCCCAGATCCCCGCCGAGGCCGAGCCACCGGGCGGGGGCCGTGGTCGTCACCGTGAGCGCCTCGCGCGGCGTGAAACCGTGGGCGACCATGGCGCGCATGTTCTGGTGCAGGCTGATCGCCGTGTTGTCCAACGGCGCGTCGGTGCCGCTGATGATGGTGCCGCCGCCGTCGTGGATCGCGCGCAGCATCGCCACCTTGTTCTCCAGCGAGGCGCGGTACAGCCGCACCTCCGGGGAGTCGCGGGACATCCGGTCCGCCTTGGCCCGCAGGTCCTCGTACTCCCAGGAGGGGAACAGGGTGCGGGTGCGCTCGTCGTCCACGAGCGAGCGGTCCTCGCCGTACAGGACCGCGGAGGTGAACAGGGTGGGGGTGATGGACATCCCCGAGCGGGAGAACAGCTCGGTGGCGTCCTCGTAGGCGCGTCCGAGCTCGCTGACCGTGTGCGAGTAGCCGAGACGGTTGGTGGCGCCGGTGTGCTCCATACCGTCCATCCCCAGGCTCACCGCCGGGTACAGGTAGTGCGAGCTCAACGGCAGGTCCTGGGCGTGGGCCCTGGCGACGGCCGCCCTCTGCAGGTCCACCGGAAGCCGCACGTAGGTTTTGACGAGGTCGTACTCGAGGTCGAACGCGCGTTGGAGCTCCAACTCGAGCTGTTCCCGGTCCCGGGTGGGGCGCATGAAGTCGTAGTAGACGCGTGAGCCGTCGACGGCCTCACCCGTGGCGAAGTACCGCGGGCCGGTGACGGCGCCGGACTCCAGCGCCTCCCGGGTCTCCAGCATCTGGTACGCCGGGTCGCCGGGCGACCGGGTGGCGGTGACGCCGTAGGCCAGCCACAACCTTCCCTGGCGCGAGCCCCACTGCCGGCCGCGCAGGTGCCAGTGGTTGTGCGCGTCGATCAGGCCGGGGATCACGGTGAGTCCGGTGGCGTCCACCACCGTCGCCTCCCCCTCCGTGTCGGGCTCGTCGGAGCGGTCGCGGACCTCGGTGACGCGGGTGCCGTCGACGACGATGTCGACGTCGCGGCGCAGCCCCTCGGCGACGCCGTCCCACAGCGCCCCCGCCCGGATCACGGTGCGTCCCTCCGGCGCGGGGCGCTTCCAGGTCAACGGAACGGACACGGTCTCGGGCTCGCCGCCGGTGGCACTGACGCGGCGCAGCCGCCCGCCACTGAGGTACAGCAGGGTGCGGGAGTCGCCGCTCCAGGTGGGGGAGTCGGTGACCTCGGAGGTGATCCGCCGCGCCGTGCCCGTGAACGCGCCACTCCCGTCCACGGGCACCACCCACAGCACGCTCTCCATGACGAAGGCCAGCATCCGGCCGTCGGGGGACCACACGGGACCGTCGTCGCCCCGGGTGGACAGCGAACGGTACGGGGCGGGTTCGGTGTAGCGGGTGGTACCGCTGCCCAGGTCGAGGGTGAGGATCTGGCTCGTTCCCTCGCGGAACCGCTGGGAGCGCGGCCGGACCGCCGCCAGCGCCAGCGTGCGGCCATCCGGCGACCAGGTGGGGCGGCCGGGCTGGAACAGCTCCGGCAGCACCCTCCTGGTGGAGTCCGCCCCGATGTCGTGGACCCACGTCGCGCCGTCCTGGTCCTGGTAGGCGACGCGGTCGCCGTCGGGGGACCAGCGAGGGGCGAGTTGGGCCCCGGACAGGCGCGTGAGCCGGGTGCGGGTGTCGCTCTCCAGGTCATGGCGCCACAGGGCGGGGTGTCCGCTCCGGTCGCTGGAGTACACCAGCGCGGTGCCGTCGGGATGCCAGTCCGGGTCGGAGTGGAAGTAGCCCTCCTCGGTGATCCGGCGGGCCTCACCGCCGATGTCCAGCACCCACACCGCCCCTAGGGCCCGGAAGGCCACCCGCTGGCCGTCCGGGGACAGCACGGGCCCGGCGATCCCGCGCACCGGACGCTCGGTGGTGTCGTCCACGTCGCGGCGGGCGGGGTGGCCGGTGGCGGCACGGTAGCCCACCGAGGCGCGGAACCCCGTGTCGTCGGCCGTGCCAGCGGAGACATCACGGTGGCGTACCGCGCCGTCGGCGGTGTAGAGCAGCGTGTCCTCCCCGGTCCAGGAGACCGCGCCGAGGAACACGTCCTCACCGTCGGTGACGGCCGTCCCCTCCACCACGAGGTCCACCGTCTCGGCGGAGCGTACGTGGGCCAGTTTCCCCGCGGGGCTCAGCGCGGGCGAGGAGACGGTGGTTCCCTCCACGGCGGCCACCAGCTCGGTGCTGGCGCCGTCCAGGTCGGTGGCGCGCACACTGCGCCCCGCGCCGGCGGTGTGGACGACACGGCCGCCGTCGGCCGCCCAGCTCGGATGGCCCGCCTCGACATCGCCTCCCGTGAGGGGGGTGAGTTCCTCCGAGTCCCGGTGGTAGAGCCAGACACCGTAGCCGCCGTCGCGGTCGCTGGCCATGGCGATGGTGGAACCGTCCGGGGAGAACCGGGGTTCGCGGTGGTCGTGCGGCCCCTCGGTCACGCGCCGCGGTTCACCGTCGGGCAGTTCCAGGGTGTACACGTGGTACGTGCCCTCCCGGTAGGACTGGAACGTCAGGGTGCGCGAGTCCGGGGCGAAGTGGGGGCGGGTGGCGTCCTGCAGGTCGCTGGTCAGCCGCCGGGCCTTACCACCGGCCGCTGGCACGAGCCAGAGCACGGTGTACAGGTCGAGGACGAGCCAGGAGCCGTCCGGGGAAGCGGTGGCCGAGATGTTGGTGCCCTCGGTGACCGTGACCGTGCCCGACGTGTCGGCGTCGCCGGACTCGGCCAGGACGGTGCCGTCGGGGTCGAGCAGCCACAGCGCTCCCCCGGCGAGAGCGAGGGTGCCGCCCAGCGCGAACAGGTCGCGGCGGTTCACTCCGTCACGGGATGGCTCGGGGAGGGGCACGTTCGCCTCCGTGGGGCCGGGACAGGGGGCGGAACCCCTTCTATCCCACCACCGGTTCCGGGTGCAATACGTGCTCGCGCGCGTACCCAGCGGTGCGCCGCCGCGGGCTCACCCCACCGCGAGCGCGATGACCTGGGTTTCCTGGTTCGTGGAGAAGTTGTCGTCGGTCACCAGTAGCAGGGTGCGCTCCCCGCCGGGCAGGCGCGGCCCCCAGGTGGCGCCCTCGACGTTGTCCACATGCTCCAGGCCCGTGTCGCCGAGGTCGGCCAGCAGCGTCTTCTCCACCAGCCGGGGATCGCGGTGCCCCCACTCCAGGGCGGGAACGCCCGCGATGTCGGCGGCACGGGTGGTGTCGGCCCGGTAGACGCGGATGTCGTTGCCGACGCCGGACACGTAGGCGCGTTCCACCACCAGGTACTCGCCCGGCCGGGCGGGGTCGGCCAGGAGCGCGCTCACCCCGTTGTCGGCGGCGCCGCCGGCGGGGTCGGGAGCGGCGGGGACGGGGTCCACGGGGTAGCCGTACTGTGCCCGGACGGTGCCGTCGCCGCTGGTGCGGGTGAACCGCGCCACCGCCCCCTCCTCGGGGGTGGGAACGGCGCCGTCCTGCAGCAGCGGCCCCTCCATCGCGGTGACGACGTCGCCGCCGGGGGTGAGGTCCATCCCCTCCAGGGTGAGGTTCGCGCGGGGGCCGCGCTGGGCCGGGCTCATGCGCAGCAGGTGCGGAACCGGCAGTCGGCGGGTGGTGGTGCCGTCGCGGTCGGCCACCCGCACCTGCGGGTGCAGCCGCACGCGCGGTTCGGCGCTGCGTTCGCCCTCGGTGGTCCACCACACGCGGCCGCGCGGGCCGACGCGTACCTCCTCCGGGTCCACGGTCCCCTCCCGGGCGCAGCGGGCGTCGGGGCTGGCGCACCCGCTGGCGGCGAACTCCCCCAGCGGCGGGTAGGGGGAACCGTCCTCGGCGCGCAGGGTGCGGACCCCGGTGATGTCCACCTCCGGCGGGGCGTCGCGGGAGACGTCGATGTCCGCGGTGTAGAACCGGGCCGGGTCGTGCCGCGAGCGGTCGTCACTGAGGAGCAGGTAACGGCCGGTGGCGGGGTCGCGGTCGATGCCGGAGAGGCCTCCCACGGTGGTGCCCGCCACAGTGGTGCCGTGCGGGACGGTGGCGGAACCCAGCAGCCGGACGGGGGAGTCACCGGCCGGCTCCGCGGAGGCTGGCTGGGGTGCGGCGGTGAGGCTCAGGGCGAGCGCGCCCGCCGCGGCGAGGCGTGTCGGTGCTGGCATGCCGCGATTCCACCATGCTCGGGTGTCCGCGCCGCCACCGCGGGGTGACGGCGGGGTGGAGCCGAGGGAAGGAAGCGGGCCGGTCCGGCACGCGGGCGGCAGTGAGCACGGCTACCTGGTGTAGCACAATAGGCGGCCGGAACGCGGCGGTCGCGTGTCCGGCGCGCCCCTACGCGAGACACCCCCGGAAAGGTACCCCCATGGATCCCCAACAGCCCTCCGGCCCGCACGAGGCGTACGGCCAGTCGGGCTACCCCGCCCCCGCTTATCCGCGCTACCCTGAGCCCCGTTACCCGCGCTACCCCGCCCCCGGTCATCCGCAGCAGTCCGTCCGGCACGGCAAACCGGGCACACTGGTCGCCGTCCGGGTGCTGATGTTCCTCGCCGGGGCGCTGGGGCTGCTGATCCCCGTCCTCGTGGCGCTTCTCGCCATGGACCCGGATGTCGCGGCGGGAATGAGAGAGTCCATGGACGACAAGGGCCAAGACGGGGTCTCCATCCAGTCCTTCGTCATGGCGACGGCCATTATCACCGGCATCTACGGTGTGCTGTCTGTCGCGCTGGCCAGTGTGCTGGGGATCCGGTCCCGGGTGGTGCACGCGCTCCTGGTGGCGTTCCAGGCGTTCATCGTCGTGATGACCGCGGCGGGCATGCTGACGGAAACCGGAGTGGGCGTAGGAAACGTCACCGTCGTGCTCTTCGCCGCGCTGTTGCTGGGGCTGCTGTTGCACGGCAGGTCCCGGGCGTACTACTGGGGGGAGTGACACGTCGCTGCGGCCCGCGGCGAAACGCCGCGGGCCGCTCCGCGCCCCGCTCGTAGCGGGCATGCTGGAGGGAGCGGAGACGAGAGGGAGGGTCTGGTGGCGTCGTCCAGTCAGGGGCCGAACCTGACGGTGCTGGAGGGTGTCCTGGAGCGCGTCACGTACGCGAACGAGGAGACCGGCTACACCGTCGCCAAGGTCGACAACGGGCGCGACAGTGAGCTGACCACCGTGGTGGGCGCGCTGCTGGGCGCCCAGCCGGGCGAGTCGCTGCGGATGGAGGGGCGGTGGGGCTCGCACCCGCAGTACGGGCGGCAGTTCCGGGTGGAGAACTACACCACCGTGCTGCCCGCCACGGTGCAGGGGGTGCGGCGGTTCCTCGGCTCTGGTCTGGTGAAGGGGATCGGGCCGCGGCTCGCCGAACGGATCGTGGACCATTTCGGGGTCGCGGCGCTGGACGTCATCGAGGAGGACCCGCAGCGGCTCAACGAGGTGCCCAAGCTCGGCCCGAAGCGTACCCGGCTGATCGCCGAGGCGTGGGAGGAGCAGAAGGCCATCAAGGAGGTGATGGTCTTCCTGCAGGGGGTGGGCGTCTCCACCTCGCTGGCGGTGCGGATCTACAAGAAGTACGGGGACGCGTCCATCAGCGTGGTGCGCAACGAGCCCTACCGGCTGGCCACCGACGTGTGGGGGATCGGCTTCAAGACCGCCGACACCATCGCCCAGTCCGTGGGCATCCCGCACGACAGTCCGCAGCGGGTCATGGCCGGTATCCAGTTCACCCTGTCCGAGTCCACCTCGGACGGGCACTGCTACCTGCCCGAGGACCGGCTGATCTCCGAGTCCGTCAAGATCCTGCAGGTCGACTCGGCCCTGGTGATCGAGTGCCTGGCCGACCTGGTGGCCGAGGAGGGGGTGGTGAAGGAGGCGCTGCCCGGACCGGACGGGGAGACGGTCAACGCGGTCTACCTGGTGCCGTTCCAGCGGGCGGAGGTGGGGCTCGCCGCCCAGCTGCGGATGCTGCTCAACAACCCCTCGGACCGGATGGGGTCCTTCGCCGACGTGGACTGGGACAGGGCGCTGGGGTGGCTGCGGGAGCGCACCGGGACCGACCTCGCCGAGGAGCAGGAGGATGCGGTGCGGCTCGCGCTGACGAGCAAGGTCGCCGTCCTCACCGGCGGCCCCGGGTGCGGCAAGTCGTTCACGGTGTCCTCCGTCATCGCGCTGGCGGCGGCGAAGCGCGCCACCATCCTGCTGGCGGCGCCCACCGGCCGGGCCGCCAAGCGGCTGACCGAACTCACCGGCCACGAGGCGTCCACGGTCCACCGGATGCTGGAGCTCAAACCCGGAGGGGAGGCGTCCTACGACAAGGACCGGCCGCTGGACTGCGACCTGCTCGTGGTGGACGAGGCCTCCATGCTGGACCTGCTGCTGGCGAACAAGCTCGCGAAGGCGGTGCCGCCCGGCGCCCACCTGCTGCTGGTGGGCGACGTGGACCAGCTGCCGTCCGTCGGCGCCGGGCAGGTGCTGCGGGACCTGTTGCACGAGGACTCCCCGATACCGGACGTGCGGCTCACCCGCGTGTTCCGGCAGGCGCAGCAGTCCGGGGTGGTCGCCAACGCACACCGGGTCAACAGCGGTCAGCGGCCGCGGCTGGAGGGGATGGACGACTTCTTCCTGTTCGCGTGCGAGGAAACCGAGAGCACGGCCGACATCACGGTGGACGTGGTCGCCAACCGGATCCCCCGCAAGTTCGGTTACGACCCGCGGCGCGACGTCCAGGTGCTGGCCCCGATGCACCGCAGCCCCGCCGGGGCCGGCAACCTGAACACCCGGCTGCAGGAGGCGCTCACCCCGGAACGGGAGGGGGTGCCGCAGCGCCGTGCGGGCGGGCGGGTGTTCCGGGTCGGCGACAAGGTCGCCCAGATCCGGAACAACTATGACAAGGGTGCCAACGGGGTGTTCAACGGGACGCTGGGCGTGGTCACCGGGGTGGACCACGACGAGCAGCAGGTCCTCGTGCGCACCGACGAGGACGAGGAGGTCGGCTACGACTTCGTCGAGCTGGACGAGCTGGTGCACGCCTACGCGGTGACGATCCACCGTTCGCAGGGCAGCGAGTACCCCGCCGTCGTGATCCCGGTGACGACGAGCGCGTGGATGATGCTGCAGCGCAACCTGCTGTACACCGCCATAACGCGGGCGAAGCGGCTGGTGGTGCTCGTCGGTTCCCGCCGGGCCATCGCGCAGGCGGTACGCAACGCCAGCGCGGGACGCCGGCACACCGCGCTGGCGCACCGTCTCGTCGCCGCGTGAGGCGGAGAGTCCGCGAGCGGGGGAACCACCCGGACCCTTTTCTCAGCGGCATATCGATTACTATTTCCGATATTCCTCATTTGGCGTACATGTTTTGTCCGGTAGGCCTGGATTTTGCGCTGATTTTGTATTTTTGGACAACTGATTTCTCGGACGGCATGACCTAACGTGGACCCTGCGGTAGTGCGGGCTGTTCCCCCTCTCCAGCCCCGCAGCGCCGTGGGCCGCCCTCGCGCCCGCTCCTCTCCCGGGAACGAGAGCGGCCGGGCGGGACCGCCGCCCGTGCGGGACACAGCGCCCCCGTCCCATTCCCGCCGCGGAACACGGGCGGCGGTCCAGCGCCCCGACTACCGGGTAGTTTCCGGTTTTCCCTGCGAGCCGCTACGCGAGTGCATAGGCTCATTTCCGGATCGGGGAAGTCCGAGGTGGGAAGAGCCCCCGCGGGGCTCACCGCTTCCCCGGCCGGGCGCTGCCGCTCTCGCCACTCCCCCCGGAGAGCGTCAGCGCTTCCCTCGGGCGTCGGCGCGGATCGGCGCCCGGGGCCCCACCGGCCCGGTACCCCGCTGCGCTGCCCGTTTCCCGCTGTCGCGGTCACGGGCGGATAGTCTTGGGGGAGGCCGCGGGTGTCGCGGTTCTTCCCAGCAGATGAGATCGAGACTTTCGCATGTCCAGCGCTACGCCTGTCGAAGGCTCCGCACGCCGGGGTGACCTCCGCAACGTCGCCATCGTTTCGCACGTCGACCACGGCAAAACCACGCTCGTTGACGCCATGCTGTGGCAGTCGGGCGTGTTCCGGGCCAACGAGGACGTCGACGAGCGCGTGATGGACTCCAACGACCTGGAGCGCGAGAAGGGCATCACCATTCTCGCGAAGAACACCGCCGTCCACTACACGACGCCCGAACGCGAGGACGTCGTGATCAACATCATCGACACGCCGGGCCACGCCGACTTCGGCGGTGAGGTGGAACGCGGCCTGTCCATGGTGGACGGCGTGGTGCTGCTGGTCGACGCGAGCGAGGGGCCGCTGCCGCAGACCAGGTTCGTGCTGCGCAAGGCCCTGGACGCCAAACTCCCGGTGATCCTGGTCGTCAACAAGGTGGACCGGCCGGACAGCCGCATCGGCGAGGTCGTGGACGAGGTCTACGAACTGTTCCTCGACCTCGACGCCGACGAGTCCCAGATCGAGTTCCCGATCGTCTACGCGTGCGCGCGCGACGGGAAGGCCTCCCTGGAACGGCCGGCGAACGGCGAGGCCCCCGACAGCGACACTCTCGTGCCGTTCTTCACCACCCTGTTGGAGACCATCCCTGCCCCGGAGTACACGCCGGGCATCCCGTTCCAGGCCCACGTCACCAACCTGGACGCGTCCTCCTTCCTCGGGCGGATCGCGCTGTGCCGGGTGAAGCAGGGTGAGATCCGCAAGGGGCAGCAGGTCGCCTGGATCAAGGGCGACGGTTCCGTGCAGAAGGTGCGGATCAGCGAGCTCATGATGACCAACGGCCTGGAACGCCAGACCGCCGAGCAGGCCGGCCCCGGCGACATCATCGCCATCGCCGGTATCTCCGACATCATGATCGGCGAGACGCTCGCCGACCCGGAGGACCCGCGCCAGCTGCCGCTGATCACCGTGGACGAGCCCGCGATCTCGATGACGGTGGGCACCAACACCTCGCCGCTCGTCGGCCGGACCAAGGGCGCCAAGGTGACCGCGCGGCTGGTGAAGGACCGGCTGGACCGCGAGCTCGTGGGTAACGTCAGCCTGCGCGTGGTACCCACGGAGCGCCCCGACACCTGGGAGGTGCAGGGTCGCGGCGAGCTCGCGCTCGCGGTGCTGGTGGAGCAGATGCGCCGGGAGGGATACGAGCTCACCATCGGCAAACCGCAGGTGGTCACCCGCACCATCGACGGCAAGCTCCACGAACCGGTCGAACGCCTCACCGTGGACGCCCCCGAGGACTACCTCGGCGCGATCACCCAGCTGCTCAGCGTCCGCAAGGGCCGGATGGAACACATGACCAACCACGGCACCGGCTGGGTGCGGATGGACTGGCTGATTCCCTCCCGGGGGCTGATCGGTTTCCGCACCGAGTTCCTCAGCGAGACCCGCGGTACCGGCCTCGCCCACCACGTGTTCGAGGGCTTCGAGCCGTGGTTCGGTGACCTGCGCACCCGTCCCACCGGTTCCATCGTGGCCGACCGCACCGGTAAGGCGACCACGTTCTCCATGTTCAACCTCCAGGAGCGCGGCACGCTGTTCGTCGACCCGGGAACCGAGGTCTACGAGGGCATGGTCGTGGGGGAGAACTCCCGCCCCGACGACATGGACGTCAACATCACCAAGGAGAAGAAGCTCACCAACGTGCGCTCGGCGACCGGTGAGGAGCTGGAACGGCTGGTTCCGCCCCGCCACCTCTCCCTGGAGCAGTCGCTGGAGTTCTGCCGCGAGGACGAGTGCGTCGAGGTCACCCCGGACGCGGTACGCATCCGGAAGAACGTCCTGGACCACCGGCAGCGCGGACGCCAGGCCGCGCAGAAGAAGAAGGAGTAGCCCCCGCCCGACTCTCCTTCGGAGACCCCCGGCGAATCCGGGCCCTGGCGGACGGACGCGGTTCGTCCGCCAGGCCCGGGGCGGAACACGGCCCCCGCGCCCTCCTGCAGGGGTGGCCGCCCCGTCCCGCACCGGCCAGAATGGGCGCGACCGTTCGCCATCCGGAAGGGACGCCCCGTGGTCTCCGAACCGACCCTGCACCGCGCGCTCGACGTCGCCGTCTCCACCGTCGACGGGCTCGGCGCCACCCCGCTCGACTCGCCCACACCGTGCGCCGAGTGGGACCTGAGCCAGCTCCTCAGCCACATGATCAACACCCTCGACGTGTCCTCGCGCGGCCTCTCCGGCGCGGACGCCACCCCCGAGGAGATGGATCCGCAGCGGACAGCGGCGGTGGGGATCGACGGCACCCCCGCCGAGGCGCTCGCCCGGACGGCCGCGCGCGCCCGTCCGGTGTTCTCCGACCCCGGGCTGTGGAACCGCACCGTGAACGCGCCGATGCCGGGACTTCCCGCGGGGGTGGCGGCGTCCCTGCTCGCCACCGACCTGGCCGTGCACAGCTGGGACATCGCGCGGGCGAGCGGCCAGGACGCGAGCCTTCCCGACGACCTCGCCCAGGACCTGTACGAGTTCTGCTCCGGCGCCATCACGCCCGAGGTCCGGGAGGGAGTGTTCGCCGCGGAGGTTGAGGCGCCCTCCGACGCCACACCATCCGACCGGCTCGTGGCCTTCCTCGGCCGGCGCCCCTGAACCCGCGTCCCCGGCACGTGGCACTGCGGGCCACCGGCAGGCTGTTATAGCAATGCAACCACCGTCGGGGAGCGGGTACGGGCCTGCCGCACGTCCCACCGGACGCAACCGACCCCTGGGACCCTAGGTCCTGTTTTCGGACGCTTGTCCTGCTGCGCGTCGCCCCGGTGCACCGCCCGGCGGTGTTCCCGTCGGTCGGCGGAGGGTCCGCTCCGCCTCCCTGACCGGCCTTGCCGGGCGGCACCGGAGACGCCGCTCGCGACGAACAGCGTCCAAAAACAGGACCTAGTGGTCCCGCAGCGGGGAGACGTGTCAAGACCGACGAGGGGGAACCGTGGTAGGCCCGGGTTCGTTACTGGTCCTCGCCGTCGTGCTCGTGGTGGTGGCCGCGGTGGTGGCCGCGGCCGTGACGGCGGCACTGGTGAGGCGAAACAGACGCAGAAACCCCGACACACCGACGAGGTCCGCGACGCCCCAAGACCCGTTCGCCGACGTCGGCGACATCCAGGGCGACCCCGGAGCGCTCAAGGCCGGGGACATGCTCGAGTTCGGCACCGAACGCACCTGGATCCGGGGCACGCTACGGCTCTCCGAAGGCGGAGTGAGCTGGGCGGAGCACTTCCTGGAGGTAGAGGAGGGGAAACGCTGGCTGTCCGTCGAGTACGACCCCGACCTGCGGATGGTGCTGTGGACCGGCCGCCCCGAACTCGAGCTCACCCCGCACGACTCCTCCCTGGAACTCGACGGGGTGCGCTACCGGCTCGCCGAACGGGGATCCGCCGCCTACCGTTCCGAGGGAACCACCGGCCTGCGAGCCGAGGGCGGTATGGACTACGCCGACTACGAGGGCGACGGCGGCGCGCGCCTCGCGTTCGAACGGTTCGACCACGGGCGGTGGGAACCCAGCACCGGCGTCACCGTCACCCGTGGGGACTTCACCATCTACCCGGCCTCGGGGCAGTGATCCGGTGCGGACCTCACTGAACGCCGAATTCGCCGACACCCGCGCGTCCGACCTGGTGTGGACGCTGGAGGAGCCCGAGCTCGCGCCGCTGGCGAAACTCACCGTGCCCCTCGGCGCCTGCCGTGCGGAACTGCGCATCCTGGGGGCCTCCCACCAGGTGGTGCTGCACCGCAACGGCCATACCCCGCTCGTCGAGACGGTGGCCTGCCTGCCCGGCCGGGAGGGGGAACTGCCCCCGCACGTGGAAACCACGCCCGCGGGCGCGGGCACCTACACCTTCACCAGCGAGGTGGCGGTGCTCGCCTGGACCGAGTTCACCGAACGGGTCGACCGGGTCCGGGCCGCGGCCGGATACGACCCCCACTCCGTCGTGGCCTCCTTTCCGGGCAACCCGTACGCGGTCACCACACTCACCGTCCAGCCCCCCGAGGAAGGGCAGCTGCGGTGGCGTACCTGGCACGGATACCCGAACACAGGGGAACTGGTGACGACGACCACCGTCTGCGCACCGGACCGGGCGGGACGGGGCCGAAAGGAGCACCCCGACCGTGAGTGACAACCCGCGCATAGCGAAGGCGCGCCTGGTGTCCGGCATTCTCGGCCTCGTCATAGCGGTCGTGGTGGTGGTGTTCAGCGTGGCCTCCTCAGAGTGCGACGAGGGACGGTACAGCGACGACCACGTGGCGGGCTCCGCCAGTGAGGACGACTCCTCGGAGGACGAGTACAGCCTGGAGTCCGACAGCGACGACCCTTTCGAGGAGGACGACCGCGGCGCGGGCTCCGGCAGCGAGGACGACCCCTTCGAGGACGACCACAGCACAGAGTCCGACAGCGACGACTATGACGACTACGACGACTGCGACGGTTCGAATGGCTCCACCGGCGGGATCTTCTCCCATCGGGGCGGCGGTCCGGGATCCGGAAAGTGAACCGCGTGCCCCCGTCCGGCGGAACCGCGACCGCGACCCGACCGCCCCGGTCGCCACGAACACGCCGGGAGCGGCCTCCAGCGCCGCCTCCGGCACAGTTGGCTGGTGCTGAGAGGAGCCCCGACCGTGAGTGAGAGAACGCCCAAGACCGTGCTGTGGGTGCTCGGCATCCTGGGAGTCATCCTGGTGGCGGTGGTCATCCTGCCCAACTCGGGCTGCGACGACGACCGCTACGGCGACGACGACCACTACAGCGCGAAGCACGACAGCGACGACTACGACGACTGCGACAGTTCGCACGGCTCCACCGGCGGGATCTTCTCCTTCCGCGGCGGCGGCCCCGGCTTCGGCAAGTGAACCACCCTCCCGGACCCTTCCCCCGACCCCCGATTGGACACCCAACTGATGAACCTGGTCTACGAGATCCTGGCCAGCCTCGCCTACGGCGCGGTCGGCATGGTGCTGATGGTGCTTGGTTACCTACTGGTCGACCTGCTGACCCCGGGGCGGCTGCACACCCTCATCTGGCGGAACCGCAACCGCAACGCGGCCGTCCTGGTGGCCACGAACATGCTGGGGGTGGCGGTCATCGTCTCCACCGCCATCTACGTCAGCGAGGGCCACTTCGTGCCGGGGGCGGCGGCGAGCGCCGCCTACGGCACGGTGGGGCTGCTGCTGATGGGCGTGGCGTTCCTCGTCATCGACCTGCTGACCCCGGGCAAGCTGGGTGAGCTCGTCACCGACGACCAGCCGCACCCGGCCGTGTGGGTGAACTCCGCCGCGCACCTCGCGCTGGCGCTCGTCCTCGCCGCCGCCATCTCCTGATGGAGCAGCAGCAACACGAGCGGGAAGCCGGCGACACGCCACCGGTCCGGCTTCCCGTTTCCACCCGTGCGGCACGCTGGCTCGTCCTGACGGCGGTGTTCGTCTGCGCCGCCTGCGGGCTGCTGTACGAGCTCGCTCTGGTGGCGCTGGGGAGCTACCTCCTCGGGGACACCATCGTCCAGGCCTCGGTGGTGCTGTCGGTGATGGTGTTCGCCATGGGGGCGGGGTCGCTGCTGTCCAAACGACTCACCGACCGGCCCGCCTTCTGGTTCGCCATCATCGAGGGGGTGCTCTCCCTCGTCGGCGGGATGTCCGTACTCGTGCTGTACGCGGCCTTCGCCTGGTACTCGCTGTACCAGCCCGCCATGGTCGCCGTCTCGTTCACCATCGGCGCGCTGATCGGGGCCGAGATCCCGCTGCTGATGACACTGATCCAGCGCATCCGCCGCCAGGAGGCGGCCAGCGCCGCCGCCGACCTGTTCGCCGCCGACTACGTGGGAGGGCTGGTCGGCGGCCTCGCGTTCCCGTTCGCCCTGCTTCCGCTGTTCGGCCTGCTCAGAGGGACGCTGCTCATCGGCGCGGTGAACGCCGTCGTCGGGGTGCTGGTCGTGCTGTGGCTGTTCCGCGGTTCCCTGTCCCGCCGCGGCCGCGTCCTCCCCGCAGTGGGACTGGCGCTGGTGCTGGCGGTGCTCGCCTCGGCGTTCCTGCTGTCCGGGAAATTCGAGGTGAGCGCGCGCCAGGCGCTGTACCGCGACCCGGTCGTCCACGCGCAGCGTTCCGAGTACCAGGAGATCGTCGTCACCCGGAAACCCGACGGCTCCGACACGCGGCTCTTCCTGGACGGGGACCTGCAGTTCAGCTCGCTGGACGAGTACCGCTACCACGAGGCGCTGGTGCACCCGGCGATGAACGGACCGCACGGGGAGGTCCTCGTGCTCGGCGGCGGCGACGGGCTCGCACTGCGCGAGATCCTGGACTACGACGACGTGGAGCACGTGACCCTGGTGGAGCTGGACCCGGCGGTGACCCGGCTCGCGCGCTCCATGCCCGAACTCACCGGGCTCAACGGCGACTCCCTGGACGACGACCGGGTGGACGTGGTGCACGCCGACGCGTTCAACTGGCTGCGGGACAACGGCGACCGGTTCGACGTGGTGCTGGCCGACATGCCCGACCCCGACAGTGTTTCCACGGCGAAGCTGTACTCCACGGAGTTCTACACCCTGGCGCGCAACGCCGTCGCCGAGGGGGGACGCATGACGGTGCAGGCGGGGTCGCCCTACTTCGCCCGGGAGGCGTTCTGGAGCGTGGGCCAGGGCCTCGACGACGCCGGTTGGGAACGCACCCCCTACAACGTGGACGTGCCCAGTTTCGGCAACTGGGGCTTCTTCCTCGCGCAACCCCGCGGGGACGCCCCCGAGGTGGCGCTTCCCGACAGCCACCCCCGGTTGCGGTTCCTGGACGAGCGCACCCTCGCCGCGGCACGGGTGTTCCCCAAGGACCGCCGCGCCACGGAAACCGAAGCCTCCAGCCTCCTCAGCCCGCGCATCCTCGACTACGAACGCGGCGCCTGGCAGGGGTACTGACCCGTACCACCCCGGGCGGGGCGGTCACTGCTGTCCGGTGTCGGGACGCGTGTTGGGCACACTGGGGGTGTCGGCGCCGCTGCGCAGGCCGATCTTCTCCCCGAGCCACACCACGGGATCGTAGCGCCGGTCGGCGATCCGCTCCTTGAGGGGGATGAGGGCGTTGTCGGTGATGGCGATGTTCTCCGGACACACCTCGGTGCAGCACTTGGTGATGTTGCAGTAGCCCATCCCGAACTCGTCCTGGGCGATGGTGCGCCGGTCGGCGGTGTCCTCGGGGTGCATCTCCAGCTCGGCCACCCGCATCAGGTAGCGCGGCCCGGAGAAGGCGGGCTTGTTCTCCTCGTGGTCCCGGATCACGTGGCAGACGTCCTGGCACAGGAAACACTCGATGCACTTGCGGAACTCCTGGGGACGCTGCACGTCCGCCTGGGCCATCCGGAAGTCCCCCGGCTGCTTCTCCGGGTCGGGGGTGAACGAGGGGATCTCGCGGGCCTTCTGGTAGTTGTACGACACGTCGCACACGAGGTCGCGGATGACCGGGAAGGTCCGCATGGGGGTGACGGTGATCTCCTCCTCCGGGCCGAACGTGCTCATCCTGGTCATGCAGGACAGTGTGGGTCGCCCGTTGATCTCCACCGAGCACGAGCCGCACTTGCCGGCCTTGCAGTTCCACCGCACCGCCAAGTCGGGAGCCTGGGTGGCCTGCAACCGGTGCAGCACGTCCAGCACGACCTCGCCCTCCTGGGCCTGGACCTCGTAGGTGGCCAGGTCACCGTCGCCGTCGCCGCGCCACACGTGGAACGTTCGGGTGGTGGTCATAGCGGTCGGGGCGCGGGTCCCGTCCGTCGGGCGGGAAGGACGCCCCTTCCTCCTTTCGGATGGTGTCGACGTGTCCGTCAAACAGGGCCTGGCAAACGGTGTGCGGACGTCCGGCGCCGCGTCAGGTCCCCTCCCCGCTCCCGGCGCCGGGAGCGGCGGAGTCCTTCTCCGGTGGCATCTCCTCCGCGGTGAGGTACTTGCCGAGTTCCTCGCGGTCGAAGAGTTCGAGCAGCTCCCCGGGAAGCTCCTCCAGGGGGCGGTGTTCGAGCGCGACCCCCTCGTCCGCCCGGGAGACGGCCAGGGTGACGCGCCGCCACAGCGCCGACATCTCGGGGAAGTCGTCCCGGGTGTGGCCGCCGCGGGACTCCTCGCGCTCCAGGGCGGCGCGGGCGACGGCCTCGGACACCAGCACCATGTTCGCCAGGTCCAGCGCGAGGTGCCAGCCGGGGTTGTAGACCCGGCCTCCGGTGGCGCGCACGTCGGCGACCCGCTCGCGCAGCTGCGCCAGCTCGCCCAGTGCCCGCTCGATCTCGGAACCGCTGCGGATGATGCCGACCAGCTCGTGCATGACCGCGCGGATCTCGTGGTGCAGCGCGTAGGGGTCCTCGCCGCGGTCGCGCTCCAGCGGCGCGTCCACGGCGGCCGCCGCCCGTTCGAGGTCCTCCGGGGCGGGGGAGGGGTACTCGCCGCCCAGCGCGGTGACATAGTCCGCGGCGCCCAGACCGCTGCGGCGGCCGAACACCAGCAGGTCCGACAGCGAGTTGCCGCCCAGCCGGTTGGAGCCGTGCATCCCGCTGGCGACCTCACCCGCGGCGAACAGGCCGGGAACGCCGGCCGCGCCGGTGTCGGCGTCCACGGCGACACCGCCCATCACGTAGTGGCACGTGGGCCCGACCTCCATCGGCTCGGCGGTGATGTCGACGTCGGCGAGCTCCCGGAACTGGTGGTGCATCGAGGGCAGCCTGCGCGTGATCTCCTCCGCCGGGAGCCGGCTGGCGATGTCCAGGTAGACCCCGCCGTGCGGGCTTCCGCGGCCCTGCTTCACCTCGTTGTTGATGGCGCGCGCCACCTCGTCGCGCGGCAGCAGCTCCGGGGGGCGGCGGTTGTTCTCCGGGTCGGAGTACCACCCGTCGGCCTCGCGCTCCGTCTCGGCGTACTGGGAGCGGAACACGGCGGGCACGTAGTCGAACATGAACCGCCGGCCCTCGGAGTCGCGCAGCACCCCGCCGTCGCCGCGCACGGACTCGGTCACCAGGATCCCGGTCACGGACGGCGGCCACACCATGCCCGTGGGGTGGAACTGCACGAACTCCATGTTCAGCAGCTCGGCGCCGGCGCGCAGCGCCAGGGCGTGCCCGTCCCCGGTGTACTCCCACGAGTTCGAGGTGACCTGGAACGACCTTCCGATACCGCCGGTGGCCAGGATGACGGCGGGTGCCTCGAACACCAGGTGGTCGCCGGTCTCCCGGTCGTATCCGAACGCCCCCGCGATCCGGCCGCCGGCGCCCCCGCTCGTGGGGTCGGGGAGGGTGAGCAGCTCGGTCACGGTGGTCTCGGCGAACACCCGCAGCATGGCGTCCGGGTCGCCGTGCTCGGCGGCGTCGGCCTGCTGCAGTTGGACGACGCGCTGCTGCAGGGTGCGGATCATCTCCAGCCCGGTGCGGTCGCCGACGTGGGCGAGCCGCGGGTACTCGTGCCCGCCGAAGTTGCGCTGGCTGATGCGTCCCTGCTCGGTGCGGTCGAACAGCGCACCCCAGTACTCCAGCTCCAGGATGCGCTGCGGGGCCTCCTGGGCGTGCAGTTCGACCATGCGCGGGTTGTTCATGAACTTGCCGCCGCGCAGCGTGTCGCGGAAGTGCACCCGCCACTCGTCGCCGGCGTTGACGTTGCCGAGGGCGGCCGCCGCCCCGCCCTCGGCCATGACGGTGTGCGCCTTGCCGAAGAGGGACTTGGAGACGATCGCTGTCCGCTTTCCCTGCTGGCGTGCCTCGATCGCGGCGCGCAGGCCGGCACCCCCGGCCCCGATCACCACCACGTCGTAGGAGTGTCGTGTTGTCTCGGGCATCTGTGTGACTTTCGGTCGGGTCGCTCCCCGCGAGCCGCGGGGCGCTGGGACTCGGTTCGGAGCGCCGCTAGTTGATGATCCGCAGGTCGGGGATGGTCCCGCTGGCGACGAGCGCGACGTAGAGGTCGGTGAGCACGAGCGTTCCCAGGGTCACCCAGGCGAACAGCATGTGCCGGGTGTTCAGCCGGGAGATCTGGGTCCACATCCAGTAGCGCACCGGCCGGTTCCAGAAGCTCCGCAACCGTCCGCCCATGACGTGCCGGCAGGAGTGGCAGCTCAGGGTGTAGCACCACAGCAGCACGACGTTGGTGAGCAGGACCAGGTTGCCCACCCCGAGGCCGAACCCGCCCTCGGCGCCGTGCAGGAACGCGAGGACGGCGTCGTAGCTGTTGATCACCGAGATCGCCACGGCGGCGTAGAAGAAGTAGCGGTGCAGGTTCTGCCCGAGGAGGGGGAACCGGCTCTCCCCGGTGTAGGTGCCGTGCGGTTCGCGGACGGCGCAGGCGGTGGGGGCCTGCCAGAACGACCGGTAGTAGGCCTTGCGGTAGTAGTAGCAGGTGAAGCGGAAGAGCAGCAGCAGCGGCAGGCTGACCACCGCGTAGGGCAGGAACCAGGGGAACTCCCAGGGGAGGGTGCCCAGTGCCGCGGAACCCGGCTCGCACGAGGCGGACAGGCAGGGCGAGTAGAACGGGGTCAGGTAGTGGTAGTCGGAGACCCAGTAGTGGTCCTGCTGGAGCGCGCGGACGAGACCGTAGAGGAGGAAGCCGCTCAGCCCCAGGACGGTGAGCAGTGGCCCGAGCCACCACCGGTCGCTCCGCAGCGTCCGCCGCGTGAGACGGGCGCGTTTCCTGGCCGGAGCTGGCGGGGGAAGCGTCGATGCCATGGGACTATGTCTCCAACTCGTGCGACTCGCGCGTACGCTTCCGGGACGCGGCGCGTGCCCGCCCCCGGAAAGTGACGCTGGGACGACGCGATCAGGAATTCTCGACGGCGTTTCATCGGTGTGAAAGTGAAAAATACCACGCCTGACGGCCCGCGTTGTATCCTGGGAATCTTTTTATGAAAAAAGAGAAATGGGGGTTTCGTTGAATTTTCCTTTTTTGGTTTTTGTGTTCCTCGTGTGACGCGTGTTGTGAAGGAGCGGGGGCAGGGGCGTCGCTCCGTCGGCGGTGCGGGAATCGGACCCTCGACTGCGGTGTCCGGGAACAACCGGCCTTCTCACGGGAGGGACGGGCGAGCCCCGGTCGAGGAGGGAAGGCAGCGTTCCACCGCGGCGCCGGGAGGTGTAGGGACGCGTTGTTCCCCGCACCGGGGAGAAAACCCCGCGTATTCCGCGAGGACGGGAACGCGGGGAAATCCGGCGGGGCAACCGCACACCGTTCCCGGGCCCGGGGCGCATCGCGGCGCCGGGGCGAAGCCGCCCGTGCCGACAGCCGAGGCCGGGGCGCGCTCCTGCCCCGGCCGGGACACACGGGAATTCGCCTACTCCTCCCCGGCGATCAGCTCCAGGTCCGAGCCCAGCTCCGCGCGGCTGAGCCCGGTCAGGTGGCGCAGCAGGTAGCGGTGGAACGTCTTGGCGCTGTGCATCGGCTCCACGTCGCGGCGGTGCGCCAGCGCGATGGTGCGCTGCAGCCGCGGCCGCGCCAGCGGGGTGCCGCGCAGCCCGGGCCGGTTCTTCAGCACCATGCTGGGGACCACGGCGATCCCCAGTCCGGCCTCCACGAACCGCAGCACCGCGTCCATCTCGCCGCCCTCGACCGCCAGCGTCGGCTCGAACCCCGCGTTGCGGCAGGCGTGCAGGGTGGCCTCGCGGACGTCGTAGCCGCGCCGGAACATGACCAGCGGGCGGTCCCTGAGGTCGGTGACCCGCATCGACCTCCCGCGTGTGGGAGCGGGGCCGTCGGCGGGGCTGACCACGACGAGGTTCTCGCGCAGCAGCGGGGTGGTCACGAACGCCGGGTCGTTGCTCTGCAGCGGCAGGATGATCAGGGCGAGGTCGAGCTCTCCGTTGCCCAGTGCCCGGATGAGGTCGCGCGACCCGCTCTCCTCGACCTGGAGCTCAACCCCGGGGAAACGGGTGTGGAAACCCGCGAGGGCGTCCGCCAGCAACCCCCCGCACAGCGAGGGTGTGGCTCCCAGCCGGACGCGTCCCTTGCGCATCCCGGCGAGCTCGCCGATCTCGTGTCGCGCCGTGTCCAGGTCGGTCACGATCCGCTGGGCAAGCGGCAGCAGGGCCTCGCCGGCCGGTGTGAGTGTGATGTTTCCCCGGACACGACTGAATAACGGAGCGCCGAGTTCCTCCTCGAGGGCGCGGATCTGCTTGCTCAGACTCGGCTGGGCGACCCGGGAAACCTCCGCTGCGCGGGTGAAATGGCGCGTCTCGGCAACGGCCAGGAAGTAGGAGAGCTGCTGAAACTGCATGCTTCATAGCCCCTGTCTATCGACACGAGTGTCACGATATCTTAGACGCTCGTGTTAACTGCGCATAAAGTGCCGCCCGTGGCGAACAGTACCCTGGTCAAACAGCGATCAGAGGCATTCGGGTCCGCGGTGGCGCTGAAGTCCGCGATGGCGCTCACCGGTGTGATCCTGGTGCTCTTCCTGATCGCGCACATGTACGGCAACCTGATGATCTTCGGAGGTCAGCAGACCTTCGACACGTACTCGCAGCACCTGCGCGAGATCGGCGAGCCGATGCTCCCGCACGAGGGATTCCTGTGGATCATGCGCGTCGTGTTGCTGGCGAGCGTGCTCGTCCACGCCTACGCGGCGTTCGCGCTCTGGGCACGCGCCAACCGGGCCCGTCCCGCCGGCCAGCGCTACGTCGTGAAGAAGAGCGCGCAGACACCCTCGCGCAAGTACGCAACCCAGACCATGCGCTGGGGCGGGATCATCGTTGTGCTCTTCGTGGTCTACCACGTGCTGCACCTGACGACGAACACCATCCACCCGGGAGGCGCTTCCGCCAGTCCCTACGAGCGCGTAGTCAACGGGTTCCAGGTCTGGTGGGTCACGCTCAGCTACGTGATCGCACTGCTGGCCGTCGGGCTGCACCTGCGGCACGGCATCTGGAGCGCGCTGGCGACGCTGGGCCTCAACCGGCAGAGCCGCGAGGGCGCGCTGCATGTCGTCTCCAACGTGCTCGCCGCTGTCATCACGGTCGGCTTCCTGGTGCCGCCGTTCTCCGTTCTCTTCGGGCTGGTGAGCTGAATGAGTGAACTGTACATCGAAGGCGAACCCATCCAGGACGAGAAGGCCCCCGCGGGTCCGATCGCCGAACGGTGGGACAAGCGCCGGTTCAACGCGAAGCTGGTGAACCCCGCCAACAGGCGGAAACTGTCGGTGATCGTGGTCGGCACCGGCCTGGCCGGCGCCTCCTCCGCGGCCACCCTCGGCGAGGCCGGCTACAACGTGAAGTCCTTCTGCTACCAGGACAGCCCCCGGCGGGCGCACAGCATCGCCGCCCAGGGCGGGATCAACGCGGCGAAGAACTACCGCAACGACGGCGACAGCATCTACCGGCTGTTCTACGACACCGTCAAGGGCGGCGACTTCCGCTCCCGTGAGGCCAACGTCTACCGGCTGTCCCAGATCAGCGTCGAGATCATCGACCAGTGCGTGGCCCAGGGCGTGCCCTTCGCGCGCGAGTACGGCGGCCTGCTGGACAACCGCTCCTTCGGCGGGGTGCAGGTCTCGCGTACCTTCTACGCCCGTGGCCAGACCGGGCAGCAGCTGCTGCTCGGCGCCTACCAGGCCCTGGAGCGCCAGGTCGACGCCGGCACCGTGGAGATGAACACCCGCCACGAGATGCTGGAACTCATCGTGGTGGACGGCCGCGCCCGCGGCATCATCGCCCGCGACATGGTCACCGGCGAGATCGAGACCCACTTCGCCGACGCGGTGGTGCTCGCCTCCGGCGGCTACGGCAACGTGTTCTACCTGTCCACCAACGCGATGGGGAGCAACGTCACGGCGGCGTGGCGGGCGCACCGCAAGGGCGCCCTGTTCGCCAACCCGTGCTACACCCAGATCCACCCCACCTGCATCCCGGTCAGCGGCGACTACCAGTCCAAACTGACCCTGATGAGCGAGTCCCTGCGCAACGACGGGCGCATCTGGGTCCCCACCAAGGGCGGCGACGACCGCGACCCGCGCCAGATCCCCGAGGAGGAGCGCGACTACTACCTGGAGCGCATCTACCCCTCCTTCGGCAACCTGGTGCCGCGCGACATCGCCTCCCGCGCCGCCAAGAACGTCTGCGACGAGGGGCGCGGGGTCGGCCCCGGCGGGCTCGGGGTCTACCTGGACTTCTCCGAGGCGATCAAGCGCATGGGGCGCCCGGCGGTCGAGGCCAAGTACGGCAACCTCTTCGACATGTACCAGCGCATCACCGGCGAGAACCCCTACGAGGTTCCGATGCGCATCTACCCGGCGGTGCACTACACGATGGGCGGGCTGTGGGTCGACTACGACCTGCAGAGCAGCATCCCCGGCCTGTTCGTGACCGGTGAGGCCAACTTCTCCGACCACGGCGCCAACCGGCTCGGGGCCAGCGCGCTGATGCAGGGGCTGGCAGACGGGTACTTCGTGCTGCCCAACACCATCAACGACTACCTCGCCTCCGGGCCGTTCGAGAAACTCGACGAGAACACGCCGGAGGTCAAGGAGGCCGCCGACGCGGTCCGCTCCCGTGTCGACAAGTTGCTCTCGATCAACGGCAACCGCACCGTGGACTCCTTCCACAAGGAGCTCGGCCACATCATGTGGGACTACTGCGGGATGGAGCGCACCGAGGAGGGCCTGCGCAAGGCCATCGACCGCATCCGCGAGCTGCGCACCGAGTTCTGGAGCGACGTCAAGGTCCTCGGCAGCAACGAGGAGCTCAACCAGGCGCTGGAGAAGGCGGGACGCGTCGCCGACTTCCTGGAGCTGGGCGAACTGATGTGCGTGGACGCGCTGCACCGCGCCGAGTCCTGCGGCGGCCACTTCCGCGCCGAGAGCCAGACGTCCGACGGTGAGGCGCTGCGTCACGACGACGAGTTCTCCTACGTGGGCGCGTGGGAGTTCGCCGGGGTCGGCGAGCGGCCGGTGCTGCACAAGGAAGACCTGGAGTACGAGTACGTCGAGATGAAGCAGCGGAGCTACAAGTGAACATCACCCTGCGCGTTTGGCGCCAGAAGAGCCGGGACGACGAGGGCCGGATGGTCACCTACGAGATCTCGGACGTCTCCCCGGACATGTCGTTCCTGGAGATGCTCGACGTCCTCAACGAGAGGCTCACGCTGCGCGACGAGGAACCGGTCGCCTTCGACCACGACTGCCGCGAGGGCATCTGCGGCGCCTGTGGTGTGGTGATCGACGGTGTCGCCCACGGCCCGGAGACCACCACCACGTGCCAGCTGCACATGCGCAGCTTCAGCGACGGCGACGTCATCACCGTCGAACCGTGGCGGGCCAAGGCGTTCCCCGTGGTCAAGGACCTGGTGGTGGACCGGTCCGCGTTCGACAGGATCATCCAGTCCGGCGGCTACGTCAGCGCCCCCACCGGCACCGCGCCGGACGCGCACGCCACACCCGTGCCCAAGTCCGACGCCGACCGGGCGTTCGACGCCGCGACCTGCATCGGCTGCGGCGCGTGCGTCGCGGCCTGCCCGAACGCCTCGGGCATGCTGTTCACCGCCGCGAAGGCGGCGCACCTGGGGTCCCTGCCGCAGGGGCAGCCCGAGCGTGAGGCCCGGGTGATCCAGATGGTGAACCAGCACGACGAGGAGGAGTTCGGCGGCTGCACCAACATCGGCGAGTGCGCCGCGGTGTGCCCCAAGGGCATCCCGCTGGACACCATCTCCGACCTCAACCGCGACCTGCTGGGAGCGCTCGCCAGCGGGTCGGAGTGACGCCCGACCGTCCCGGCGCCGCGGCCGGTTCCGCGACCGCGCGGGAAACGGCGCCCAGGGCGCCGGGACGGGCAACGGGCTCGTGTCAGACGGGCTGGCCGAACGCGTGGGCGCGCACCCAGGCGTGCATGGCGACAGCCGCTGCCGCCCCCGCGTTGATGGAGCGGGTGGAGCCGAACTGGGCGATGGACAGCACCGCCCGGCACACCTCGCGCACCTCGGGGGACAGCCCCGGCCCCTCCTGGCCGAACACCAGCACGCACGCGCGCGGCAGCGGGTAGGTCTCCAGCGCCACCGCGCCGGGCAGGTTGTCCACACCGACGAGCGGCAGGTCGCGTTCGGCCGCCCAGGCCACGAGCTCCTCCGGGCCCGGGTGGTGGTGGACGTGCTGGTAGCGGTCGGTGACCATTGCTCCGCGCCGGTTCCAGCGGCGGCGGCCGACGATGTGCACGGCCGCGCTGCCGAACGCGTTGGCGGTGCGCACCACGGAACCGATGTTGAAATCGTGGTCCCAGTTCTCCACCGCAACGTGGAACGGGTGCCGCTGCGTGTCCAGGTCGGCGACGATGGCCTCGCGACGCCAGTACCGGTACCGGTCGACGACGTTGCGCCGGTCCCCGTGGGCGAGAAGCTCGGGATCGTAGTGCTCGCCCTCGGGCCAGGGGCCCTCCCACGGGCCGACGCCCACCGCGGATTCCTCGTGTCCCCCCGCGGACTCGGACGAGGGGGACGAAACTGCCTGTTCGGTCACCTGTCCAAGGTAACCGGTGCGCAGGAGCGGTGGGCTACTGGCCGCCGATGGTCATGTCCCCGTGGAAGTCGCGCCCCTGCACGAGCGTGCCGCTCACGTTGCCCCGCACGGTGTTGGTGACGTTGCCCGAACCGGCGGTGACGTGGGGGCGCAGATCCTCGGTGAGCCGGCGGATCTCGGGGTCGTGCTCGGCGACGGCGGCGAGGCGCTCCGCGAACTCGGACACCAGCCGCTCGTCCTCCCCGTCCTCGTCCCGGGCGGCCTCCAGCGCCCGCTGCGTCTCCGGCTGCTCCTCGGACCGCGCGCGCAGCGCCCGGCGGAGGTTCCGCACCGCCGTCCTCGCGCCCTCGGTGAGCGACTCGGCCGCCTTCCCGGCGACGGCTCCGGCGACAGCGAGCATGACCTCGTCGACCATCACGACCTCCAGCGGGACGGAACGAACAAACGAACAGTGGGGGCAGAGCGCGACTCCGTTCACTCTTCCACGCCCGCCCGCGCCGTGTCGACGCGCGGGTGCATCCCACGGCCGGCTGGCCGCATCCGGCCACGCCGCGGACCGGGTCAGGGGCTTCGGGCCCGCGTGAATAGAATCACGGTGGAACGTGCCCGCCCCCCGGCTCCGCAGGAGGCCACCCGTGCACAACGAGCACCACGGGGACGCCAGGAACCTGACCCAGGCCAGAGACGTAACCGTGAATCTGGCACCGCCCGAGCCTCCGGCGCCGCCGTGGCAGATCGCCCCCTACGTCCTCAAGTTCGTGGACCGGAAACACCCGCTGGGCAGGCTCTCCGAACTGGTGCGGGACGGCGAGAGAACCGGCCGCGGCCAGGTGGCGTTCGTGGCCGGACCCGCGGGGGTCGGCAAGAGCGCACTGCTCGTCGCGTTCGCCCTGGAGGAGCGGCAGCGTTTCCCCGGCGGCGCCCTGTACGCGGACCTGGACGAGCACCGCCGCCGCGGCGGGCTAGACCGGTCGGCGGTGCTCGCCAACTTCCTGTGGGCGCTGGGTATGGACAGCTCCGCCATCCCCGCCAGCGCCTCCGGCCGCGCGGAGGCGTTCACCCGCCTCACCACGGACCGCCGGGTGCTCGTGGCCGTGGAGAACGTCCGGGCCGAGGAGGAGGTGCACGCCTTCGCCCCCGGTCCGGGGGCGAACACGCTGGTGGCGACAGGCCGGCGCATGCTGCCGGGCGTCCCCGAGTCCGGGATGGAGGTGCTGCACCTCACCGGGCTCGACGCCCAGGACGGGCAGGCCCTGCTGGCCGAGTTCGGCCCGGTCGCCGGAAAGGTCATGGCGGCACCGGAGGACACGCGGCGCCTGGTTGCGCTGTGCGGCGGCCTGCCCCCGGCGCTGCGCATGGTGGCCGGTTACCTGCAGGAGAACACCGCAGCGCGGGTGCCGGACGTGCTGCGGCGGCTGGAGAACAGCGGCGACCCGGTGGGCGGGATCGACGAACTCGCCGGTACCCGACGGCTGCGCGCCGTCTGCGACATGGCGTACTCGCTCCTCGGTCCGAACGGGGCCGAACTGTACTCCGCGCTCGGCGGGTTCGGCCCGGACGACTTCCCCGAGGGGTTGGCGGAGGCCGTCCTGGGGTCGCCCGAGGCCGGGCGGGAGGCGCTGGACGAGCTGTGCCGGTCCTTCCTCGTCCACAGGACGGAGGCGGACTCCTCCCGGGCGCAGCGGAAGCGGTTCACGTTCGTCGGGATGGCCGCCCACGACGCGCGCAACCGCGCCGTGGACCACGCCCGCCACAGCGGCCCCTCCGGGACGCGGCGGCGCGTCGTCGACTGGTACCGCCGGGAGCTGGCGCACGCCGACCGGGCCGTGTACGGCGAGCGTCTCCGGGCCGCCCGACTGCTGGCGACGGACGGGGCCGCGGCCGCCGGCGAGAACCCGTTCGCGACGCCCCAGGAGGGGTTGGCGGAGCTGGCGGCCCTCGCCCCCGCCGTCCCGGCGGTGGTCGACACGGCGCTGGAGGAGGGCATGACCGGGGAGGCCGTGGAGATCGTGGAGAGCCTGTGGCCCCTGGTCCACGAGCGCAAACACTACGCGGTGGGCGCGACCGCGCTGGAGCGCGTCACGAGCTACGCCCGCGGCAACGCCCTTCCCGCCGGGGTGGTGGCGCGTCTGCGGATCTACCGCGCGCGGATCCACATCGAGCTGGGGGAGCTCACCCCCGCCGGGGAACTGCTCAGGGAAGCGCGCCGGGAGCTGGAGGACGACACGCGGCTGCGGCTGGACCTAGCGGTGGCCCGGGAGGGGGCCGCGCTGCTGTCCCAGGCCCGGGGAGACCCCGGTGAGGCCGTGGCGGAACTGCGCCGCGCCCGCGACCTGCACCGCGAGGCCGGGAACCCGCGCGGTGTCGCCCTGCAGAGCTACCAGGCCGCCGAAGCGCTGCTTGACGCCGGGGACACCGCGGCGGCCCGCCGGGAGCTGGACGGTGCCATGGAGCTGGTCCGGACGTGGTTCAACGAGAACCCGGACGCGCCGCAGCGGGACGTGTCGGGCTGGCGGCTGCTGCGTGTCCGCATGCGGCTGTGCCTGGCCCGGGTACTGATGTCGCTGGAGGAGGACGAGCACGCCGAGACGGAGGCCGCGACGGCGATGCGGAACTTCAGTGAGGCCGGGTACCACGTTCGGGAGGCGCAGGCGCAGCGGGTGCTCGCCGACCTCGCCGGGCGGCGCGGGGAGCACGGGATGCGTGCCGGGTTCCTGCGTCGGGCCCGGGATCTGTACGCCGCCCACCGGATGCCCCAGGCGGACGAGGTGGACCGGCTGCTGAACGCCGAGGGTGAGTGAGCGCCTCGTCCCCGGTGTGCGGCGGCGCCTCCGGATCACCCCCGTCCCCGGAATTCAACGGGGGGGGGGGGGTAGCCCGCACCAGGGTCTCGGTGCCGCCGGCACACACCCGGATGCCGGTGCTCCACGCCTCGGGGGAACCGCCGGAACGGCTCCAGGCGGCCACCGCGGCGGCGACCACGGCGGGCGGCAGTGCCTGCTCCGCGGCGGCCAGCCGCAGCCAGTGGCCCCCGCGGTCGCCCAGGACCACCTCCCCGGACGGTGTGGCCGCCGCCGCCACGGCGCAGTCCCGGGAACGCAGGGTCCCGGCCACCCAGTCCCGGGAGTCGGAGGCGGGCCGCGACCGCACCCACACCGACGCCATGTCCCGGCGTTCCAGCGCGGCGTCCTCCTCGTCGACCACGAGGAACCCGGCTTCCGGAGCCGCGGTGGCGGCAGCGGTCCGGCGCACGCGGACCCGGGGCGGGGCCGCCGGTGTGCCCGCCTGCGTCGCGTGGGAGACCCGCCAGGCCGTGACGTCGGAGGACGTGGCCACCGGTTCCGGGACGGCGAAGAACCGGGCGGGCTGTTGCGGCGGCCGCAGCCCCAGCAGCCCGTAGAACAGGTCACGTAAGCGGTGCGCGGCCGTTCCGGGGTGCTCGATCAGCAGTCCGCGCGCCTCCGGCGCGGGTGCGGCGAGAACCTCCTCCACCTGGTCGGGGACGCCGCGGTCCGCCCGCAGGAACGGTGTGCGCCGGCCGAAGGCGCGCAGCGGGGAGTCCGGGTCGAGTTCGGCGTTCCCGAAGGCGGCCAGGAGCACGGGGCGCCCCAGGGCCGCCGCGTAGTACGTGGTCGAACCGTGGTCGCCCACGACGGCGTCGGCGGCGACGAGCGCCGCGCGCCACCCGTTGTGGGGGTGGACCAGTGTCAGCCCGGCCTCGATCTCGTCCGCCAGCCACAGCTCCAGCTGCGCCCGGCCGTGCTGGTGCCAGACGTTGGGGTGCGCCACCAGCGCCACCCGGTACTCGTCCGCGGGCAGCTCGGCGAGGAGACGGCGCAGTGTCTCCCGCTGCGCGCCCAGGAGGGAGTCCCGGTTCCACGTGGAGGAGACCACGACCAGCACCTGCCCCTCGGCCGCACCCAGCGCGGCGCGGTACCGCGCCCGCCGCCCGAGGTTGGCCAGCATCCGGTCGTGGGAGGGGTCACCGGTGACGACCGCACGCTCGGCCGCCTCCGGACAGGCGGCGGCCAGCCGCTCGTGCTGCTCCCGGTGGGAGAGCGCGACCCGGGCGGGGACGGGGCGGCCCTCGTGCAGCAGCTGGCCGGGGTCGAGCCCGGAGGCGCGGTCGGGGGTACCGCCGGCGTCGGGAACGCGCCGGTTGTGTCCGATCCCGTGCGGCATCAGGACCAGCGGCGGGCCGTGTCCGGTTCCGGCGCGGCCGGGGTGGGGCACGCGTGCCAGTCGGTGCAGGTCCTCCTTGGGTGAGGCGGCGAGCGCGAGCCGGTAGCGGTCCCGCTCGCGGACGGCCTGCTCCCAGTCGATGACGTTCTCCACCCCGGCGTCGCGCAGCATGCCCGCCACCCCGGCGCCGGAGGCCGATCCCGGGTTGACCGTGAACGTCACCTCGACCCGGTCGTCGCCGCGGAAGAGTTGCAGGACGTCCAGGACGCGGTCGGTGGCGGGAACGCTGCGCGCCACCGCCAGTACCGGGTGAGAGGCCCGCACCGTGGGGCGTTTTCCGGCGCTGTCCCGCATTCCGGATGCCTCAGCCGGTGGAGCGGGAGGCGCGGACCCGGGCGAGCCGGGTCACGGCGCGCCAACCGAGCAGGGTGGCGGCCAGGAACAGGGCGGTGACCACGGCGAACGACGGTTCCGCGCCCGCACCGGTGGCGACGCGCAGTACCAGGCCCCCCACCGTGGTGCCGGCCCAGATCCCCAGACCGGAGGGGACGAGCCGGGCGGGAGCGCGCCACGCCAGGGTGGCCAGCCAGCTGACGGCGAGCGCGGCCGCGAACGGCCACACGGTCGTAGCGATTCCCGCCAGCGCGTTGCCCTCGTCGTGGCTGGCGCGTCCGATCGTCACGAACGCGAGGAGGCACAGCAGGTCCGCGACCGCCGCTCCCGGTACCGACAGAGTTCGCATACCGCCAGACTAGGCCCTGTCCGGTGGGCGCTGTCCGCCGCGGGCGGCGTTCCGCGGCACGAGGCCCGGCCCCGGCACCCTCGGAGAGGAGCGCCGGGGCCGCAGTGCCTCATGTGTCGGTCGGTGCGGTGTTCAGCGAGTCGTCGCGCGTCTCCCGGGCGACGAGCAGCGCTCCCAGGGTGATCGCCGCGGCCGCGATGAGGTAGCCGCCCACGGCCCACAACCCGAAGGCGGCGGCGAGCCAGGTGGCCGTGTAGGGAGCCAGGGAGGCGCCCAGCAGTCCACCGAGGTTGTAGGCGATCGAGGAGCCGCTGTAGCGGACGTTGGTGGGGAACAGCTCGGGCAGGACGGCGCCCATCGGTCCGAACGTGAAACCCATCAGGGACAGGCCGATGACGAGGCAGGCGAGTACCAGCAGCGGGCTGCCCGACCCCAGCAGCGGGCCGAGGACGAACCCGAAGGCGATGATGACGGCGGTGACGGTGAGCAGCGTGGTGCGGCGTCCGAACCGGTCGGCGGCCAGACCGGCCACCGGGATCGTGAGCGCGAAGAAGACGACGCCGATCAGCAGCAGCACCAGGAACTCGGTGCGTTCGTAGCCCAGCCCGTCGGCGCTGGTCCCGTAGGACATGGAGAACACGGTCATCAGGTAGAACAGCACGTAGGTGGCCAGCATGATGAGCGTGCCGAGGACGATGCCGCCGGGGCTGGTGCGGAACACCCGTATGGCGGGGGCCTTCTCCTGCTGCCCCGAGGAGAGCATCGTGGTGAAGGCCGGGGTCTCGTGCAGGCTCAACCGCACCCACAGGCCGACCATGATCAGCACGGCGGACAGCAGGAACGGCACCCGCCATCCCCAGTCCATGAACGCCTCGTCGGTCATGGTGGTCTGCAGCGCAAGGTAAACGCTGTTGGCGCAGAAGAACCCGATGGGGGCGCCCAGCTGCGGGAAGGTGCCGTACAGCGCGCGTTTCCGCCGGGGGGCGTTCTCGGTCGCCAGCAGGGCGGCGCCGCCCCACTCGCCGCCGAGTCCGAGTCCCTGGCCGAAGCGGCACACCGCGAGTAGCGCCGGGGCGATCAGGTCGGCGCTGGCGTAGGTGGGAAGTACCCCGATGGCGACGGTGGAGATCCCCATGGTCAGCAGGGAGGCCACCAGGGTGGCCTTGCGGCCGGTGCGGTCGCCGAAGTGGCCGAACAGGGCCGAGCCCACGGGGCGCGCGACGAAGGCGATGGCGAAGGTGGCCAGCGACTGCAGGGTGGCGGCGGTGTCGTCGCCGGCGGGGAAGAACAGGTGCGGGAAGACCAGGACGGCAGCCGTCGCGTAGACGTAGAAGTCGTAGAACTCGATGGAGGTCCCGACGAGGCTGGCTACGGCCACTTTGCCGCGTCGGTTCACCGGTGGCGGTTCGGCGTCCCGCCGTTCTGTTCCCACAGACACTGTTCCATTACCTCCCGATAGGTCCCTTTTGACGGGAAGAGCATAGAACGTTTGGCTGTCTGGTGAGACATCGTGTCCACGATACGGGACGCCGGTTCCCGTTCCCGCCTCTTCCAGAGGCGCACACGAAAACCCCGGCACCTCCGGTGGGAGGCGCCGGGGCGGTGCCGTACCGGATGCCGGTGGTTAGCCGGTCATCAGCTCGACGCCGTACTCGTCCAGAATCGGGTTGACCGGCTGGAAGAAGGTGGTCCCGCCGGTGGTGCAGTCACCCGATCCGCCGGAGGTGACCCCCTGGGCCTGGTCGTCGGCCAACCAGGAGCCACCGGAGTCGCCCGGCTCAGCGCAGACATCGGTCTGGGTCAGGCCCTCGACCGTGCCTTGGGGGTACTCCACCGTCTGGCCCTTGGACTCGACCGTGCCGCAGTGCCAGCCGGTGGTCGAACCGGAGCGGCAGATGGAGGCGCCCTCCGGGGCCTCCTCGGAGCCCGCCACGGTCACGGGGCCCTCGTCACTGGTGACGGTGGAGGTGGGCTCCCAGCCGGAGTCGGCTTCGACGACACCCATGTCGTTGCCGGGGAAGCTCGACCCGGTGACGGTCCCGCTGCCGGAACCGTCCTGGCTGGAGACGGGGGTGCCCTCCTCGCCGCAGTGGCCCGCGGTGACGAAACCGTTGGTGGTGGGGAACCCGATGGAGCAGCGCCCGGTGCCGTCGATCTGGTACGGCTCGCCGCCCACGATGTCGGCGTAGAGCCGGGGCTCCTGGCTGGTCTGCTCGATCTCCACGGCCTCGGAGTCAACGCCGGCGTCGGCGACGAGCTGCTGGGCGCTGGCCTTCTCGCCCTCCAGCACGGTGATCACGACCGCGTCCCTGTCGATGTCGGGCCCGTAGCCGGCGATGCCGTCGTCGAGGCCGACATCCTGGGAACCGATCCTGTCGGCGATGGACTCCAGCCGATCCTGGCCGTAGGTGACGACCCGCGGCTCGGCCCCGGCCTCGCGCACCTCCTCGGCGGCGTCCTTGTCGGTCACCGAGACGGTCAGCTCGTTGCTCCCACTGTCGAAGACGCTACCGCCGAACGCCTCGCCCAGCTGGGAACGCAGCTCGTTGTCGAGGTCGCGGGCCCGGTCCTCCTGTTTCATCCGCTCCTTGGCCTCCTCGGCGGTGAGGTCAAGGTCGCGCTGCATCGCCTCCATCTGGGTGGAGGCGTTCGGAGAGTCCGCGGAGGCGGTCTCGACCTCGGAGCCGCCGCCCGTGGCGAGCGTCGCGGTTCCGAGGCCGAGCAGTCCGAGTGCCACTGCGGATCCGCCCAGCGCTGTAATCAGGGGGGATTTTCGCAATTCCTGCCCTTTCATTGGGGGTGAACAAGGGCGGGATCCTCGTTGATGAGCGGGGACTCAACGCGGGATCCCGGGTTGCCGCCGCCCCTGTGGGGACGGTCAGCGAACGGTGCCCACCGGCGTGCGGTGAACGTTCGGGACCATAGGCCATGTCGGCCCGGTCGCAACAGACCGGTACGGACGCGCGGATGTCCGCGCGTGTTGAATTCTCGGGACAGCGCGGCCGGTTCCGACGGCGGAGGGACGGAGCCGTGTGTGCGAAACCCCTCGTTGGGAGGAATTCCCGACCGTGTCGGTACGGTTACTGGCTCGTGGTACCCCGCGTGACGCAAGAGGGGGAATGTGGCCGGATTCGGCCAATTTCTCTAGTACGCCGGAGTTTGTTGCATGACACAAATCTTGTGATGTTTTTTATGATCTGTCAGCTTTGAGCCGACCCGGCTGGGCGCGGTGTCAACGGTGCGCGGCCCGCGGTCACCGGGTGTCGAACGCGTACCGGTAGGGGCCGCCGTTACCGCCCGGCACGGTCGCGCGCGGCGCCCCCGCACGAAGGGGCCGCCCCGCGCTGGCGCGGGACGGCCCCGGGGTCCTGCCCGTTCCGTGGGACGGCGAGGGAGGCACGTCGTCCGGACCGCGGGTCACGGACCGGTGCTGGGGTCCTCGAGCGACTCGCGGAGGAAGCGAAGCTGCAGAAGGAGCAGGTTCTCCGCGGTCGCCTCCTCCGTGGCCATGTGGGTGATCCCCGACAGCGGCAGCACGGTGTGCGGCCGCCCCGCCGCCACAAGCGCGGCCGAGAGCCGCTGGGTGTGGGCGAACACCACGTTGTCGTCCGCCAACCCGTGGATGAGCATCAGCCTGCGGCGCAGCCCCGCGGCGTCATCCAGCAGGGAGCTCTCCCGGTAGGCCGCCGCCTCCTCCTGCGGGAGCCCCAGGTAGCGCTCGGTGTAGTGGGTGTCGTACAGGCGCCAGTCCGTCACCGGAGCCCCGGCGACGGCCGCGTGGAACACGTCGGGACGCCGCAGCACGGCCAGAGCGGCCAGATACCCCCCGAACGACCACCCCCGGATCGCCACCCGGTCCAGGTCCAGACAGCCGAACCTGCCGGCCGCGTCGTGCAGCGCGGTCACCTGGTCCTCCAGCACCGGTGTGGCGAGGTCGCCGTGGATCGCCTGCTCCCAGGCGACGCTCACGCCCGGGGTTCCCCGGCCGTCGGCGACCAGCACCGCGAACCCCTGCTCGGCGAACCACTGCGACCCCCAGTACGCCGGGCGCGCCTGCAGTACCCGCTGCGCGTGCGGCCCGCCGTAGGGGTCCAGTAACACGGGCAGCGGTCCCGAGCCCTCCTCGTGCCACGACGGCAGGACCAGAGCGGCGGGAATACCGGACTCACCCGCGAACCAGGTGCGCACGTTCGGCTCGGGAAGCTCCGGGGCCTGGGCGAGGTTGGCGACCTCGGTCACCGACTGGCGGGTGAGGGTGCTGGCCTCCCGGATCACCACGGTGCGCGAACCGTCGGTGTCCATGTCCCGGCGCTGCAGCACCAGCGTGTCCCCACGCAGCCTGCCCGCGTGCACCCCGGCTGCGTCCGCGCCCGGGAACTCCACCGGCGCGGACAGGTGCTCCGCCAGGTCCACCAGCCACAGTGTCACCTCCCCCGGTCTGCCCGCCGGAGAGAGCGAGCACAGCACCCGCGGCCCGTCCACGTCGACGACCGCGCGAACGTAGGCGTCGGAGGGGGTGACGGGGCGGTCCCCGACGTACAGCTCCCGCCTCGCCCCGTCGGAGGAGCGGCCGATCCACACCAGGGAACCGTCCCGGGTGAAGTCCGGAACCCCCGGCATGATCTCCACCCACGCGTCGTCGGTCTCGGTGTGCGTGTCGAACACGAGACCGGTCACCGGGTCGGCGGTGAACAGGGTCAGAGTGCGCTGGTCCCGGCTCTGGGCGGTGAGGATCACGGTGGGAGTGCCGTCCGGGCCGCTCGTCCAGCCGGCGCGCACCAGGTACGGCAGCGCGTCGCGGTCCCACTCGATCCACTGGCGCTTCGCCTCCCCGCTGCGCGGCGCCACCGGGACCACGGCCAGCCGGACGTCGGCGTTGGCGGCACCCGCCGCCGGGTAGGCGATCGTGTGCCCCGGATCCTCGGGGTTGGCGGGGTCGCTCACGGTCCAGCGCGCTACCGCCGAATCGTCCACCCGGGTGACCAGCAGGGCGGAACCGTCCGGTGCCCACCACATCCCGCGGTAGCGGTCCATCTCCTCCGCGGCGATGAAGTCGGCCAGCCCCCACGTGACGCCGGGTACTCCCACCTCGTCGGGGTCGGACAGCACGTGGTTGCGCTCCTCGACCCGCGTACCGGAGGAGTCCACGGAGACCACGCACACCGCCCCGCCGCTGACGTAGGCGACGCGGTCGCCCGCGGGGGAGAGCAGGGGGTCGACGACGGGTTCCCACACCGGGAGGCCGCGCGGTTTCGGGTCGTCACCCACCAGGTCGACGTAGTACAGGCGGCCGGAGAGAGCGAACGCGGCCCGGGTGAACCCCTCGTCCACCGTGTAGGAGACGATCCCTCCGCCGCTCTCCCGCAGCCGTTCCCGGCGGGCGCGTTCCTCCGGCGGCAGGTCCTCGTCCGCCGCGCCGATCGCTCGGGGGTCCGCGAGGACCTGCTCGGTGCCGGTTTCGAGGTCCATGCTCCACAGGCACGCGACGGGGTCCGTTCCGCCCCTGCTGCGCAGGAACAACACTCGTTGCCCGTTCGGTGAGATCTGGAATGCCCGGGGGGCGCCAAGCGTGAACCGCCGCGTCCGGGCCTGCTGCCGGGGAAAACTCATGCTCCGATTGTGGCGTATCTCCGCTGCGCCGCGTTCCCGGAAGAGCCACCGGCACCGGACCGGACGCGGCGGAAGCCGGGATAGCGACCGGGCATGCCCGGTATCGTCGCCGGTATGACGACAGACCGGCGGTTATTGCTCGTACACGCACATCCGGACGACGAGAGCATCGTTACCGGCGCCACCATGGCCAAGTACGCCGCCGAGGGCGCCGACGTCACCCTCGTCACCTGCACGCTCGGGGAGGAAGGGGAGGTCATCCCGCCCGAGCTGGCCCACCTCGCGAGTGACCGGTCGGGAGGGCTGGGCAAGTACCGCGTCGAGGAACTCGACAAGGCGTGCCTGGCTCTCGGGGTGCGCGACCACCGCTTCCTCGGCGGCGCGGGGTACTACCGTGACTCCGGGATGATGGGCGCCCCCTCCAACGACCACCCGGACTGTTTCTGGCGCGCCGACACCGAGGCGGCGGCGCACCAGCTCGCCGGGATCGTCCGGGAGGTCCGCCCCGACGTCGTGGTGAGCTACGACGACAACGGCGGATACGGCCACCCTGACCACATCCAGGCGCACCGGGTGGCGCTGCGTGCCTTCGAGCTGGCGGCCCAGCGGACACTCCCCGGAACCCCCTGGCGCACCCGCAAGCTGTACGCCGTCGCCCAGCCGGAGTCGGTGGTGAGCGAGTCCCTGGGGCGTCTGCGGGACGACCCGGGCCGGTTCACCGCGCCGCACGGCAGCGACGACCTCGGCCCTCCCGTCCCGGACGCCGCCATCACCACCCGGGTGGACGCCTCCGCCCACTGGGGTGAGAAAGCACTGGCCATGCGCGCGCACGCGACGCAGATCACCGTGGACGGGGAGCGGTTCGCCCTGTCCAACGGGATCGCCCAGGAAATCCGGGCGGTGGAGTACTTCACCCTGCTGCGCGGTCCGGCCCCCGCAGTGGACAGTGGCAGCGGCGGCTGGGAGACCGACCTGTTCGCCTGACCGGTGCCGAGCGGTGCCGGTGGGGACGAGGCCCCCGATCGTTTAGGCTGCCCCCGTGAACGCTTCCACCCCCTCCACCGCCGAGACGCGCGATCCCGCGCGCCGCTGGCCGCGGAACCTGGCCACCGTGGCCGCCTACACCGCGCTGGGCCTGTCCGGAGCGGCCGTCAGCGTCGTGGGCGGTGTGGCGGCCGGCTGGCTGTCCTGGCTGTGGGTGAGCGGCGGGTGGGGGAAGGTTCTCGCCGTGGTCACGCTGGTCCTGATGCTGGGTGTGCTCTTCGCCGGGTGCCGCGCCGCCGGGTGGGGTATGAGCAGCCGTCTGGGGGCCGCCCTGCCGGCGCTGGGATGGACCGCCGGGAGCCTCCTGCTCGTGGTCGGCTCGATGCGGGGGGACCAGATCATCACCTCCGGGCTCCACCTCGCCTACCTCTACGGCAGCATCATCGCGCTGGCCCTGGCCACGGCGCGCACCGAGCGCTGACCGCCACGCGCTCCCGGAGCGCCGTGGCAGTCCTATACCCGGGGAGCGGGGAGTCCGGTGTCACCACAGCTGCAGCATGAACGAGCCGTGCCCGATGTCCAGCTGCGGCAGCCCCACCAGCGTGAACAGGGCGTACATCACGTCGTTCAGGTAGGGCCGCACCGGCGGGAGCCACAGCACCGCGAAAACCGCGATCACCCCGAACAGCCCCGTCGTGTGGCTCTGCCGGGCGAACCGGCGCGGCAGGTAGGGCGCCACGGCGGCGAAACCGTCCAGGCCGGGCAGCGGGAGCAGGTTGAGCAGCCCCGTGGTGGCGTTCAGGAAGCACAGGAACATGATCCCGCCCAGCGCCCAGTTGTCGGTGACCGCGTCCTGCGGTACGAGCACACTGGTCACCACGCCCAGCACCGCCGCCAGCAGCAGACTGGCCACGGGGCCGGCCAGCGCGGCGAGACTGCGCCTGGCCCTGCTGGGAACGGCATCCCGATCCAGGTAGACGGTGGGTCCGGTGAGTCCGAACCGACCCAGCAGCAGGAACACCACCGGAAGAACCAGGTTCGCGAACAGTTCCCGGAAGGCGGCCGGGTTCAACCGCAGGTAGCCACTCCCGAGCAGCGCGCGGTCCCCCGAACGGTAGGCCACCAGCGCGTGCGCGTACTCGTGCACGGCCAGGCTGACGATCCACCCGCCGACGATCAGGACCAGCGGCGCGTAGGCGATCGAGTCGTCCCCGGTCCACCGGACCTCGGCCTGGGTCCAGGACATCCACCCCGCGATGCCGGTTACACCCAGCAACAGCACGAACAGGGGGCTGGGGAGAAGGTCCAGCCTCGACGGCCGCGCCGCCGCCTCCGGATCCGGGGCCGGCGCGGCGGTGTCCTCCGGTGAGGGGGCGTCGCCAGGGGCCGCCTCGGGGCGTGCGACCTCCCCGTTTCCGACCGGCTCAGACATGGGCATACTGCTTCCGCTACTAGTGACGGCAGGAGACGAACACGCGGGGATCACCACTCGGGGTCCCGCGTGTCCAGGTTAGGCCCAAGCGCGGCCGGGGCGGTACCGGGTCAGATGGCGGCCGCAGGAGCGGTGGCCGACAGGTGGATCGCCAGCAGCGCGAACGCGCGCCCCGCCTTGGTGAGCTGGTACGATCCGCCGCCCTCCAGCAGATCGTGGCCCACCACGAGCCCCAGGGTCTCCAGCAGCCACGTGGTCGTGATCAGGACCGAACGCACGTGTTGCGTGTCGGGAGCGCTCCCGTTGCCGTCGTCCGTCCACCCGGACTCGGCCAGGACCACCCGGGCCTCCTCGGCGATGTTGACGTCCTCGTCGCGGGCGTGGCTGCCGGTCGCCTTCGGGAACCGCATCAGAAGCAGCCCGAGCAGGGTCTCCGTCGCCGCCTGGGCGAAACCGTCGGTGTCCAGCACGCTCTCGGCGAGTCCGCGCCACAGGGCGTTCGTGTCACCGTGCAGCTGGCGCCCGCGCCGCGTCAGAACCATGCGCCGCCCGCTGTGACGCACCGCTCGCATGGTGCGCAGCAGTTTGTGCAGCGCTATGAGCTGCACCACGTCGGTCTCGCTGCGGGGAGGGGAGGGGGCGCTGGACCAGTCGAACTCCACGCACAGTTCGCGGACGACCGTCGGCGAGATGTAACCGATCTGGGTGAGCCCGATGCCCTCTTCCGCGTAGTCCAGCAGACGCCGCGCCGGAGCCAGAGCCGTAGCCGCGTCGTGCGGTGTCTCGGCTCCGCTGATGATCTGGCCCAACAGCGGTCGTAACCGCTGCCGGTGCGGGTGGGAGGGGGAACTCAGCCAGTTGTGGACCCGCTCCTCGCGGACGAGGTCCAGGCGGCTACGCCCCCGCGCGTCGGGCTGGGTGAGGAAGGAGCGGGCGTGCCGTTCCTGGACCGTGCGCCAGCCCGGCGCCTGCGGGTCGCCGTCGCCGACGGCGATGGCCAGTTCCAGCGAGGCCGAGGTCGCCTCGTAGGCCTCGATCTCGGCGTTCCCGAGCACGGTACCCCAGGTCATCTCCGGCAGGTCGGGCGGTTCCACCCCGGAGGCGCGCATCGCCTTCCGGTAGGCCGCCAACCCCGTGTCGTGGCTGGCGGAGTAGGCCTGCAGGATCTCGCGCGTCGTCTCCGAGGAACAGATCCGGGCGTAACGGTCGAGGTCCAGCAGGGAGAACAGACGCCCCAGCGACTGGACGGCGAAGAGCCGTTCGTTGGCGTGGTTGGCGAACCGTACGGGGAGCACGTACCAGCAGAACTCCTGTACCCCCTGCTGGGTCAGGGCCTCCAGCTTCTGCCCGGCCGCGAGGCTGCCGAGGGCGCTCTCCGCCACTTGGGCCGCTCTGGTGTCGAGCCGTGCCAACTGGGCGAGCGCGGACGCGACGGTCTCCTGCATGACGTGACTTCCCCACCTCCCGTTCAGGCACACCGCCGAGCGGCAGGCCGTGCTGTCGCGGGTTGTTCGTACTCCTTGTCGTGTGTCCTTAGGCTAGGAACCAGGGGTGGTCCTACGGCGTGGTGGTTGTTGTGGCACAATCCTGCTCGCGACCACAGTGTCGGCCGCGACCTCAGCGAGAGTGCCGTCACGCCGTCGTACGTGGATCACGCCGTCCTGCCACGATTCCAGCACACCGACAATATCCCGGAAACGGCCGTCGGGGAGCTGCGAACGCAGGGTGGCGCGTCGGCCAACGTCATGCGATGTCACCTCTTGCGTGAAACGCGAGACAAAACCCACCGGATCGACCCCCAATTGCGTACCGGAAAGCGACGAGCGCAATACTGGAAACTGCGAACACCGCGTCAAGCGCCGGGCCCATCCGCATGCCGGGCCTCCGGCATTGTCCAGGCTATGTGACGGCGACGACCCTGACACGCGGTCAGCGTGGCGACGACCGAAGAGGAGTTCGACGTGACCTACGTCATCGCGCAGCCCTGCGTGGATGTCCTCGACAAGGGATGCATCGAGGAATGCCCCGTCGACTGCATCTACGAGGGCACGCGCATGCTCTACATCCATCCGGACGAGTGCGTCGACTGCGGCGCCTGTGAGCCGGTGTGCCCCGTGGAAGCCATCTACTACGAGGACGACCTGCCCGACCAGTGGTCCGCCTACTACCGGGCCAACGTGGAGTTCTTCGAGGACATCGGTTCCCCCGGTGGTGCCGCCAAGGTGGGGCAGCTCGACAAGGACCACCCTCTGGTGGCGGAGCTGCCGCCCCAGGCCGAGGAGTAGAGCCGCGTTCCGCCGCGGCCCGCGAGCCGCGGCGGAACACACCCGTCCACGGTGGGTGGGCGGGTTTTCCGGTGGCGCGTACCCCGGCTTCGGCCGTGGGGGAACTGGGGGTGAACGAATGGCCAGGCGGGAACGCGTGGCGGACCGGTTGCCGACCTTCCCGTGGGATCGGCTGTCCGAGTACAAGACGACCGCGGCCGCCCACCCGGACGGTCTGGTGGACCTGTCCGTCGGCGCACCCGCCGATCCGGTCCCGCAGGGCCTGCGCGCCGCCCTCGCCGAGGCCGCCGACGCTCCGGCATACCCGGCCACGTACGGGACACCGGAGCTGCGAGAGTCCATCGCCGGCTGGCTGCACCGCCAGCACGGGGTCACCGTCGACCCGGCGGCGACCCTGCCCACCACCGGCTCCAAGGAACTGGTGGCATGGCTGCCCACCCTGCTGGGGCTGGGCGCCGGAGACACCGTCGTGTACCCGGAACTGGCCTACCCCACCTACGACGTGGGCGTGCGGCTGGCGGGAGCCGCCCCGGTCGCCTCCGACGGGGTGACCTCGCTGGGGCCCGCCCCGGTGAGCCTGGTGTGGATCAACTCCCCGGCGAACCCCACCGGCCGCGTGCTCGGGACCGAGCACCTGCGCAAGGTCGTGGAGTGGGCACGCGAGCGGGGCGCCATCGTGGCCTCCGACGAGTGCTACATCGATCTCGGCTGGGACGGGGTCCAGCCCAGGTCGGTCCTCCACCCGGACGTGTGCGGCGGGTCGCACGAGGGGCTGCTGGCCCTGCACTCGTTGTCCAAACGCTCCAACCTGGCCGGCTACCGCGCTGCCTCCGTGGCGGGCGACCCCGACCTGGTCGCCGAACTGCTGGCCGTGCGCAAACACGCGGGGATGATCGTTCCCGCCCCGGTCCAGGCGGCCATGCGCGCCGCGCTGGACGACGACGAGCACGCCCGCGAGCAGCGGGAGCGCTACGCGGCCCGGCGCGCCAGGCTGCGTGCGGCGCTGGAGGAGGCCGGCTGGGTCATCACCCACTCCGAGGCGGGACTGTACCTGTGGGCCCACCACCCCGACCACGCCGACGCGTGGGAGTCGGTGGCCGCGCTCGCCAAACAGGGGATCCTCGCGGCGCCGGGAGACTTCTACGGGACCGCGGGGCGCCGGAACGTGCGGCTGGCACTCACGGCGACGGACGAACGCGTGGCGGCGGCCGCCGCCCGCCTGGCGGGCTGAACAAGCTCCTCCCGAGATCCTGTGGATGGGGCCGTTCGCGACGAGCGGCGCCCACCAGCCAGGCCCTAGTCCAACAGGAGCTTGCCCTCCGGTGCGGGGGTTTCGGCCTCGCTCCACCCGTCCCGGCCCGTTTCGGCGGTCCAGCGCTGGTCGCCGTAGGTCACCGAGGTGATCCCGTACTCGTGCGCGTTGGCGACGGACCACGAGGCCATCGCCCACCCCAGGTCGCCGGTCGGTTTCTCCTCGTCTCCGGTGAGCGAGTCGGGCCCGGTTCCGAACACGCGCCGCATCTCCTCGCGCGCCCCCTCCGTGTCGCTTCCCGTCGGGGTCTCCTCGCCGAACCAGCAGGAGACGGCGGCGCCCTCGGCCCCGGTGAACGCGGACGCCATCGTGCGCGACCGCTCCTCGTGCTGGTCGTAGGCGTAACCGTCGGCGCTGCGTTGCACGGCCTGGGCTGCCTCGTAGACCGGCATGGACCGGTAGTCCTCCACCTCGGCCAGCTTCTCGTAGAACGCGGTGGCGGCGTAGATGGGGTCGGTCAGCTGCTGCGGCTCACCCCACTCCTGGGACGGCCGCTGCTGGAACAACCCCACCGAGTCGCGGTCGCCGTGCTCGATGTTGTGGAACTTCGACTCCTGCCACACGGTCGCGTACGCGATGGTGACGGCCTCCCGGGGCATGTCCTCCTGGAAGGCCACACCGCTGATCGTGGCGGCGTTGGCGGCCTGGTCCGGTTCGAGGTCGCTCTCACCGTCGCCGGTGCCGCTCGTGGCGAGCGAACAGCCCTCGGACGGCGGGGGAGGGGAGACGTCCAACGGCTCGACCGACGTTATGACGTAGTAGCCACCGGCGACCAGCGTGCCGCAGATGACACTCATGACGATCAGGATCTTGACGAAGGCGGATACTCGGCGTCGTTTTCTAGGCACAGCGAAACCGTCCGTCGGGTGGGCGGACACACACCGCCATGATGGCGCATGTTCCCGGGTGGCAGGGACAGGGCCCCGGGCCCCGTCCGGTGGGCACGTGTCCCACCGCGCGTCGCTCCGGCACCGTCCCGCCCGGGTTCCCATCGCTCGGCAGAGGAACCACTCCGCCTCCTTCCCGGACTGCCAGCGCGGCACTGGCAGCGTCGCTCGTGACGAACATCGCCCGTCGAACAGGGCACAGCGGTGCGCAGCACCGTGGGAATCTGACGTGTCGCACGGACACGTGACCCGTATATTAGGCGGTGTCGGAGGTCATGGTCTGCAACCGCGCCCCGTGCGCGCGACCGGCTGTGGCCCGAAGCGGCGGCCGCTGCGGTGTCCGGTTCGTTCTCCGCGCCGTGAACCAGTAAAGTCGCGGCCATGACCACCGCGTTCAGTAGTCCGCTTCCCGCAGAGATCGACGAACTGTGGGAGCGCCGTGCCGATCTGACTCCCGACCACACCGAGGCCCGCGACACGATCGTCGGTGCCGTGGACGAACTCGACGCCGGGAAGGCCCGGATCGCGTTCGTCGACTCGGACACCGACGAGGTGGTCGTGGACGAACGGGCGAAGCGTTCCATCATGCTCAGCTTCCGCGTTCTGGGTATGGAGGAGTCCAGCGTCGGCGACTTCTACCAGCACGACCGCATCCCGTTGAAGCGCCGGTTCGAGGGCGTGCGCGTCGTTCCGGGCGCCATCGCCCGCTGGGGCGCCTACCTGGCCCCCGGCGTGGTGCTCATGCCGTCGTTCACGAACTTCGGCGCCTGGGTCGGTTCCGGGACCATGGTCGACACCTGGGCGACCGTGGGCTCGTGCGCCCAGGTGGGGGAGAACGTCCACCTCTCCGGCGGCGTGGGTGTCGGAGGCGTGCTGGAACCGCCGCAGGCCTCCCCGGTCGTCATCGAGGACGAGGCGTTCCTCGGCTCCCGCACCATGGTCGTGGAGGGAGCCCGGGTGCGCCGCGGCGCCAAGCTCGGTGCCGGAACCATCCTCACCTCCTCCACCCGGGTCTTCGACGCGCAGACCGGTGAGGAGCTTCCCCGCGGGGAGGCGCCCGCCTGGTCGGTGTGTGTCACGGCGAACCGGGTGCAGAGCTTCCCCGGCGGGGACTTCGGTATGCCGTGCCTGCTGGTGCTCAAGCGTCTCGAGGAGGGCGAGGAGCACGACAAGCTCGCGTTGAACGACATGCTGCGCGAGCACGGGGTCAACGCTTAGGTCCTGTTCGGTGGGCGCTGTCTGCCCCGGGCGCAGCGCGGGAGGGCACGCGCCCGTCAACCGGGATCCGGCTCCGGACCGAGAGGCCGCTGGCGGGTGCGGGCGCCGCCTGGCCCCGCCGGCGGTCCGCACCTGCTGGTCGACACCCTTCATGGAAGGCACGCCGTGATGCTGGACCTTACCGCTGACGTTCGCGAGCTGACCGAGCGCATCGTCGATGTGGAGTCGGTCAGTGGCAGCGAGGACAGTCTCGCCGACGCGATCGAGTACGCGCTGCGCCCCCTGGAACACCTCACGGTGCAGCGGGACGGGAACGCGATCATCGCCAGCACCGACCTGGGCCGGGACCAGCGGATCGTGCTCGCCGGCCACATCGACACCGTCCCGATCGCCGACAACGTGCCCGCCCGCTCCGAGGACGGGCGGTTGTACGGGTGCGGAACCTCCGACATGAAGAGCGGCGTGGCGGTGCAGCTGAAACTGGCCGCCACGCTCACCGAACCCGTGCACGACCTGACCTTCGTCCTCTACGACTGCGAGGAGGTCGAGGCCGAACGCAACGGGCTGCGGCGGCTGGCCCTGCACCACCCCGAATGGCTGTTCGGTGACTTCGCCGTGCTGATGGAGCCCACCGGCGGGGTGATCGAGGGCGGTTGCCAGGGAACGATGCGCGCCGACGTCACGGTCGGCGGGGAACGCGCGCACAGTGCCCGCTCCTGGATGGGGTCGAACGCGATCCACGCGGCCGGCGGGATCCTGGAGATCCTGCGGGAGTACAAGCCCCGCTACCCCGAGGTCGAGGGGCTGGAGTTCCGGGAGGGGCTCAACGCGGTGTTCGTCTCCGGCGGAGTGGCGGGCAACGTCATCCCGGACTCCTGCACGGTGACGGTCAACTACCGGTTCGCGCCCGACCGCACCGTGCGCGACGCGGAGGCCCACCTGCGCGACGTGTTCGCGGACTTCGAGGTGCGGGTGACCGACGCGGCGGCTCCCGCCCGCCCCGGGTTGGACCATCCCGCGGCCGCCGCGTTCGTGCGTACCGTCGGCTCCGGCCAGGCCCGCGCGAAGCTCGGCTGGACCGACGTGTCCCGCATGTCCGAGCTGGGGATCCCGGCGGTGAACTACGGGCCGGGCGAACCGACACTCGCGCACACCGCGGGAGAGTACGTGGAGCTTGACGCTGTCGCCGAGGCGGAACGGCGCATGGCCGACTGGCTGTCGGGACGCGGGTCCGCGGGCGCGGCGTAGGCCCCGGCGGGCGCGTGAGCGACACCCCTGTGCTCCGTAAGAGGCGCCGTCCGTGCCGCCCCCTACGGAGCGCTGTCCCGGACGGCCGCGCCGGCGGCGCGGCGCGGCCGCGATGTCCGGTGGTCGACTCCGTGTGGTGTGGAATTCAACATCCGGTGGTGCGCTCCGGATAGCGTTGCTACATGACGGAATTCGAGAATGTTCGGCGAGCAGGACCACTGACGTACCACGGCCGCGCGATTCCCGAGACCACGACGGACCAGCGGCTGCTGGACCGGCGCGGCCCGGCCGACTGGGTACACACGGACCCCTGGCGGGTGCTGCGCATCCAGTCGGAGTTCGTTGAGGGGTTCGGCCTGCTCGCGGAGCTGGGTCAGGCAGTGAGCGTGTTCGGCTCGGCGCGGGTCAAGCCCGGCACCGCCCGTTACGCCCTGGGCCAGTCCATCGGGGAGAAGCTCGCCTCGTCCGGCTACACGGTGATCACCGGTGGCGGTCCCGGGATCATGGAGGCCGCGAACAAGGGAGCGCACCAGGTCGGCGGCACCTCGGTCGGACTCGGCATCGAGCTTCCGTTCGAGCAGTCCCTCAACGAGTACATCGACATGGGCGTCACCTTCCGGTACTTCTTCGTGCGCAAGACCATGTTCGTGAAGTACTCCCAGGCGTTCGTGGTGCTGCCGGGCGGCTTCGGGACCCTGGACGAGCTCTTCGAGGCGATCACGCTGGTGCAGACCGGCAAGGTGACCCGCTTCCCGGTGGTCCTGGTGGGCAGCCAGTTCTGGGGCGGGCTGCGCGACTGGATCCGCGGAACCCTCCTCGAGGAGGGGGTGATCTCCGAGAACGACCCGGACCTGATGCACCTGACGGACGACCCGGACGAGGTCGTCGACATCATCCACAAGGCGCACATCGATCTTGCCCGCCGCGAGTTCGAGTCGGGCCAGGTGCACGGGACCGCCGTCGACGTGGAGGCCGCCCAACGGGCCGCCCCGGAGTAGGAAGCGGGACCGGATCCGGACGGAGTCACGCCAGGCCGCGTCGCGTCACCGCCGGCGGGCGGGCCCCGCTGATGGAGGCCACGGTGTCCAGCACGTCGCGCACGGCGCGCGGGTGGGAGGTGGCGAACACGCGCGCGCCGAGCCAGGCGTAGACCGAGACCAGTCCGAGTGTCTCGGCCAGGGCGGGGGACTGCTCCGTGGGCCCGTGGCCGGCGGGTGGGGAACAGCGGACGAGTACCGGCCAGTACCCGGAGGCGAGGGACCGGACCGTCGCCGCGGCCGGGCGGTACCCCGCGTCGATCGCGTCCGCCACGTCCGCATCGGGCGGAACTATCCGGAAATCAGTGCTCATGTCCACCATGTCGAGTCTGCCATAGCCGTGCGGGCGTCGAACCGCGCCGCTGCGGGTATGGCACCATCGGGAGCGTGACTCCCACCATCCTGGTTCTGACCGCCGGGGCCGCCGTAGCGGTCCTCGTCGCCGTGGCCGCCGTGGTCACGGGCCGAGGTGGCCAGCTCGCCCGGTTCGAAGCCGACCACCCCCCGCTTGAGCTTCCCACCAGCCGCCCCATCACCAGCGCCGACGTGGGACGTGTGATCCTGCCGCTGGCGTTCTGGGGCTACCACGTCCGGGCCGTCGACGACGTGCTGCGGCGGTTGTCCCAGACGATCGCCGAACGCGACGCCCGTATCGCCGAGCTGGAGCGCCGCGTGTCCGGCGAGACCCGCGGCGCCGCACCCTCCGAGCGCGCCCCGGAGCGGACGGGGACCGCCGGCGACACCAGCCCCACCGCCGTGGACGGCGGAGGTGACCAGCAGGGAGAGGACGCGCGGTGACCGCCGATCCCGACACGGGCGCGCGTCCCGGTCCCGACGGGCGGCCGCGCTGCCACTGGGCGCTTGCCACCCGGGACGAACGGGAGTACCACGACACCGAGTGGGGACACACGGTGCGTGACGACCAGGGAATGTTCGAACGGATCTCCCTGGAAGGGTTCCAGGCGGGGCTCTCCTGGCTGACCGTGCTGCGCAAGCGGGAGGCGCTGCGGGAGGTGTTCGCGGGGTTCGACCCGTCGACGGTCGCCGCCTACACTCCGGCGGACGTGGAGCGGATGCTCACCGACGCGCGGCTGATCCGCAGCCGGGCCAAGATCGAGGCCGTGATCTCCAACGCCCGCGCCGCCCTGGACCTGCCGGGCGGGCTCGCCGGGTTCGTGTGGAGCTATGCTCCCGACCGCGCCCCGGTTCCGCGCACACCGGCGGAGGTTCCGGCCACGACACCGGAAAGCACGGCCATGGCGGCCGCGTTGAAACGTCGCGGGTTCCGGTTCGTGGGACCGACCACCGCCTACGCCGCGATGCAGGCGACCGGCATGGTCGACGACCACCTGGCCGACTGCTTCCTCCGCCGGCCGTCCAGCCCCTGAATCGTCCCCGAGAGGGGAGCCGGAGCCATGGTGCTCTTCGCCATGCTCGCGTCCGGCCATCGCGCGGCTGACGTGGCCTATCCTCGATCGCTGTACCCGCGAGCGGTTCCGGACGTTTCGCTCGCTCGGAAGGAGGCGTGATGTTCACCATGGACCCCAACGAAGCGGGCCGAAGCGGCCATCGCGGACTGGCGGGCCGTAGGAGAGCACGATGACGGGGCCGTCATCCCCCGCGCCGGAGGAGGGCCGCACCGGCGAGTCCGGGGCTCGCTCCCCGATCCGCGGGATGTCGCTGTGGCCGCCCCCCAGGTCCAACCGGCACACCGGGAAACGGTCCCGGCGCGGTGTACTGGTGGCCGTGGCCGCCGGCGCGGTCCTGCTCGCGGGCACCACGGGTGCCGCGGTGCTGGGACTGGAGTGGCGAAGCTCCACCACGGAGGACGGGGTCCCGGAGCCGTATGCGGGCTCCTGGCGCGGTGAGATGTCCCAGCGGGACGAGGCGGGGAACCACGTCGTCGACTGGGGGGCCGAGGTCACGCTCGAACCGGGAGCGCAGCGCGGCAGCGCCGAGTGGTTCACACTGAACTGCCGCGGAAGCCTCAGGCTGACCGAGCGGGACGGCCAGGACCTGGTCTTCGACTACGTGGAGACCTACGACCCTGAGGAGCACTGCGTGGACGAGAGCGAACTGGAACTGCGTCCCGGAGACACCGACGGCGAACTGCGGGCGCGATGGAACGCCGTCTCCCACGACGGGACCTCCATGGTCTCCACCGGGACCCTGTCCTGAGCTCCGACCGCAGTCGGCCCCGGCGCGCCGCGCCAGGGGCCGGGAACCCGCCGGATGCGGCCTACTGCCCGTCGAACGTGGGGGTCTCCTTGTTGAGGAAGGCGAGGGTGGCGTTCGTGTGGTCCGTGGTCTGGGCGCACTGTTCCTGAAGGTTGGCCTCCATCTCCAGCGCGCTCTCCAGATCCAGGCCGGAACCGTACGTCAGTTCGGCCTTGATGGCGGCGTAGGCCACCGTGGGTCCGTTGGCCAACCGTTCGGCGAGGCCGCGTGCGGTGGCAGCCAGCTCCTCCTCCGGAACCACCTGGTTGACCAGACCGATCTCCAGCGCCCGCTGGGCCTTGATCGGTTCGGCGAGGGTGAGCAGCTCCATGGCACGCGCGTGCCCCACCAGCCGCGGCAGGGTCCAGGAAGCGCCGCTGTCGGAGCCCAGGCCGACGTTGGCGAATGCCATCAGGAACGACGACCTGTCCGAGACCACCCGCATGTCGCAGGCGAAGGCGAAAGAGGCCCCGGCGCCCGCGGCCACCCCGTTCACGGCGGCGATCACCGGTTTGGGCATCCGCGTGAGACCGAGGACAATCGGGTTGTAATGCTTGCGTACCGTGCCGCCGAGGCCCTCTCCGGAACCGAGGGCGTCCGCGTGCTCCTGCAGGTCCTGCCCGGCGGAGAACGCCTTCCCGCTTCCGGTCAGTACGACGGCCCGAGCGCCGGGATCGTTCTTGGCGCGTTCGACCGCGGCCAGCAGCTCCTCCTTGGTGGCCGTGGTGAGCGAGTTCATCGCGTCGGGTCGGTTGAGTGTGATCGTGGCGACGCCGTCCGAAAGGTCGTAGGCGACATTGGCACTGTCTGATTCGGGCACGCGAAACTCCCTGATCTGGTTGGCCCGTCCCGCTACGGACACGGCGATTCGGCGGTACTGCCCACACTTTACTGTCCGGATCGCTCGCCCCCGATGGCTGCGGCACCGCGGGATCGTTCCCAACGGGATACCGAAACCGAGATAATGAGGTAACGGTGATTCATCCCTGAGTCACGCGGATGAGGCCCGATTCAGGACCTGGGTCGCCACGAGCGGGCCGCGCCCCCGATAGAACGGCCGACACCGACCCGCGAGAATTTCCTAGGAAAGGGGATACCCACATGGCGGCGATGAAGCCGAGGACCGGTGATGGACCCATGGAGGTCACCAAGGAGGGTCGCGGCATCATCATGCGAATTCCGTTGGAGGGCGGGGGGCGCCTCGTCGTCGAACTCACCCAAGAGGAAGCTAAGGAGCTCCAGGAGACACTGGACGGCGCCCTCGGCTGACACGCGCCGTCGCCACATCTGAACACGGAGCCGCCGGTTACGGGCTCCTCGGCGGATACCCGAGCAGTGCGGGTGGCGCCGGGGAGCGTGCGATGACTGCCCGCGGAATCCCACTGGTCCACGATCCGGAGAGGAATGTGTGAACGCCCGTGTCCATCGCAACGGAGATCCGCCCGTCCTCGGGAAGTATCGCCGCGTCGGCCGCTGAACTGGTGGCCCTGCCCGTCCGCTCGGGTCCCCAGGGCCCTGAGGTGGAGACGGCCGCCTCGGGGATGAGCCCCGAGGAGCTGCGAACGCGGTTGCCCGCCCCGCTCCCCGCGCTGGTGGACCACTACGGGCTCACCGGCAAGGCCGGGGAGGTGGTGCAGCTACCGGTGGATCTCGGGAACGGACTCGTCCGGCTGGCCCTTCTCGGGGTCGGGTCCGCGTCGGACTCCGACCTGCGCGCGGCCGGTGCCGCGCTGGCCCGGGCGGCCAAGGGGCGCGACCGCGCGGCGGTGGCGCTGCCCGAGGGGTCCGAGAGCGCGGTGCCGGAGCCGGGTGCGGCCGCCTTCGCGGAAGGCGCGCTGCTGGCCTCCTACACGTTCTCGCTGGCGTCGTCCCCTTCCCGACCGGAATCCGTTGCCGTGATCGAGCTGTTCACCAGCGATCCGCGGGGTGCCGAGGAGCCCGTGCGCCAGGGAGCGGCGCTCGCGCACGCCACTGCCCGGGCGCGCGACCTGGTCAACACGCCCTCGAACGAGAAGGGGCCCTCCTGGCTGGCGGAGCAGGCGCAGCGGGTCGGCGGGGAAACCGGCCTGGAGGTGTCCGTTCGTGGGCAACACGAGCTGGAGGCCGAGGGGTTCGGGGCGATACTGGCCGTGGGACGGGGCGCGGAGCGGCCACCGCGCCTGGTCCAGCTGTCCTACGAGCCCGCGGACCCGCTCTCCCACGTCGTCCTGGTGGGCAAGGGGATCACGTTCGACACGGGTGGTCTGTCGTTGAAGCCCAACGACAACATGAAGCTCATGAAAACCGACATGACCGGTTCGGCCGTGGTGCTGGGCGTGATGTCGGCGCTGGCGGAACTGGGTGCGCGGGTGCGGGTCACCGCACTGCTCGCGGTAGCGGAGAACTCCCTGTCCGGAAGCGCGATGCGCCCGGGCGACGTGCTCACCACCTACGGCGGCCGCACGGTCGAGGTGCTCAACACGGACGCCGAGGGCCGGCTGGTGATGGCCGACGCCCTCGCCTATGCCGACGCCGCGCTGGACCCGGACGCGGTGGTGGACGTGGCCACCCTGACCGGAGCGGCGAAGCTGGCGCTGGGTACCGGCACCGGTGCGCTTTTCAGCACGGACGACACCCTGTCGGCCGGTCTGGAGGAGGCCGCGCTGCGTTCGGACGAGCCGGTGTGGCGGATGCCGCTCGTCGAGGAGTACCGGGACACGCTGCGCTCCCGGGTGGCCGACCTGGCCAACATCGGCACCAGCTCCGACTACGGCAATCCCGGCGCCACCGACGCGGCGATGTTCCTCCGGGAGTTCACCGGAGGGCGCCGGTGGGCCCACCTGGACATCGCCGGTCCGGGCCGCTCCTCCAGCGACGAGGGCGTGGTGACCAAGGGAGGGACCGGCTTCGCCACCCGGTCGCTGCTGCGTTGGCTGACGCGGGGATCTGTCTGACGGACGCCGTTCGCCGGACAGAGCCTAGGCCTCCTCCGCGTCGTGGGAGCGGATCGCGGCGAGGAGCCCCTCGCCGACGGGTAGGAGCAGCGGAATCAGCGCCTCGTTCTCCCGGATGAGCCGCCCCACCTCGCGGATCGCCGCGGTCGCCGCGTCGGAGGCGCTCAGTGGGCTGTCGGAGAGCGGCGCCGCCTCGAGCGCGTTGTTGAACACCACGATCCCGCCGGGGCGCAGGAGCCGCAGGGACTCGGTGAGGTAGCCCGGGTACTCCGTGCGGGCGGCGTCGATGAACACCATGTCGTAGGCGGCGTCGGTGAGCCGCGGCAGGACGTCCAGGGCCCGTCCCTGGATGAGCCGCGTCCGGTTCGTGGTGAATCCCGCTCTGCGGTAGGCGTCCTTGGCGATCTCCTGGTACTCGGGTTCGACGTCGACGCTGGTGAGGATGGCGTCCGCCGGCATGCCGCGCAGCAGCCAGATACCGGAGCTGCCGCATCCCGTCCCGACCTCGACAGCGCTCCGCGCCCCGATCGCCGCGGCCAGGAACCGCAGCGCCGCTCCGCTGGCCGCGCTGACGCAGGGGACGTGGGCGTGTTGGCCGGCCTCACGCGCCGACGACAGGGGGGCGTCCTCGGTGGCGTACTGTTCGATGTAGGCGAGTGTCTCGTCTCGGCTGGCGATGATGGCCTCCCGTGCGTGGTGCGGATGGATGTGTGGTCGCCGGGCGGGCTCCATCGCGGAACCGGCGCCCTCGGGGTCCGGAGGGGGCTGTCCGTTTCCGACCCTCCGGCGGCGGGCCGGAGTGCCGGTCACACGGCGTAGCCTTCTTGTCACTTCCGGGTTATACCCCAGAGCAAAGAGTAGCCTGCGTGCAGGATAGGCGGACGGTTCCGGGAACTTAATCCCCCCTGCGTCGCGTTGCAACGGAAGAAGGGTCCGCGCGCGGCGCCCGTGTCCGCCTCCCCTGTCGGGCACGGCTGGGGGCCGCGCGTGGTACGGAACCGAAGGGAGCATCGGTGGCAGACGCTGTCTCTGCCGTGGATTTCGAGGACTGGCAGCCACCAAGCTGGGACGAGGTCGTCCGGGAGCACTCCTCCCGCGTGTACCGGCTGGCATACCGCCTCACCGGCAACCGGCACGACGCCGAGGACCTCACACAGGAGGTCTTCATCCGCGTGTTCCGTTCGCTGGCCAACTACACCCCCGGAACGTTCGAGGGGTGGCTGCACCGGATCACCACGAACCTCTTCCTGGACATGGCGCGCCGCAGGGCCCGGATCCGGTTCGAGGGATTCGGCGACAATCCGGAGGAGCGGTTGCGGGGCCGGGAACCCTCACCGGCCCAGTCGTACGACGACCGGCACTTCGACGCCGACATCCAGGGGGCGCTGGACGCGCTACCCGCCGAGTTCCGCGCTCCCGTGGTGCTGTGTGACATCGAGGGGCTCTCCTACGAGGAGATCGCCGCCACGCTCGGAGTGAAGCTGGGAACGGTGCGCAGCCGGATCCACCGCGGGCGGGCGCAGCTGCGGGGGGCGCTGGAGCACCGGCGCCGCCTGGCCGCCCAGCGGGACTCCGCGGCCGGTCCGGAACCGGAGGACGCGTTCGGGGACGCCAGCGCGGCGGCACAGCTAGGGACCCGGGAGGTGGAGTGAACGATGGACCATTTGGGGGAACGGCTCTCCGCCCTGGTCGACGACGAGATGGGCCACGCCGAGCGGGACCGGGCACTGGGGCACCTGGCCTCGTGCGAGAAGTGCCGGTTCGAGGCGGACGAGCTGCGGCGGCTGAAACGCCGGCTGCACGTGGTGGACGCTCCCGAACCGTCCACGGACTTCCTGGGAAGGCTGACGGCGATGGGCGGCCCCCCGAGCGGGGAGTGCGACCCTCCCGACGACGATCCGCCGGGGCGGACGTCCCGCCCCCCGACGGTTCCGGGGGAACGGCCCGGAGGGCCGGAGGCCGGTGACGTGTCGCCGGCCACGGCGGTGGCCGAGAAGGACCCGTCCCCGACCGGAGCCGCGGCTGCGCGCCGTCGGCACAACCGCCCCCTGTCGGTGTTGCGTACCCGCTGGCGCGGAACCCGTTACGCCGCCGCGGGAGTATCCGCCCTCGCTGCGGTGCTGGGAAGCGCCTTCATCGCCGGAGGTGAGCAGCAACAGGCTCCCGTGGTCCGGCCGGCGCTCGCGGACTACGCCGCCGAGCACGCGGTCACCGCCCAGCAGGCCACCGTGCCGGACCCGCTGCCCTACGCGAGCACTGAGGCCGCCCCGCGGCAACCGGTCGGGGAGCGTGCCTCCGGTACGGCCTCCACGTCCCGGTGAGGGGAGGGAACGCGCACCGTTGGCGTTTCCTGCTCTCCGTGTGCCTGTCAGCCCTGCTGGCCCTGGTCGCGCTGTCCGCAGCGAGTGCTCCGGACGCGGCGGACGTACCCGCCAGGGGTGACGATGACGGTACGGGGATCCTGCGCCGCGCGGCCAAGGCGGCCCAGAACGTTTCCTACACCGGGGTGCGGTCGGTGGCGACACGGGTGGGATCGAACGGTGTCACCACCGAGCGCATCGAGGTCGTCCACCGTCCGGGGGAGGGGACGCGCGTCTCCGCCGCGGCCGGTTCCCGGCGCCTGCTGCTGCGTTCCTCTCCCGCCCTGCTGAGGCTGGACACACGGGCGCTGGAGATCCTGGAGTCCAACTTCCGGATCGTCCGCGGCGGCAGCGGGGTCGTCTGCGGGCGCCCCGTCACCGTGGTGAAAGCCGTCCGGGAGGACGGGACGCTGGCCGGACGGTTCTGGGTGGACGACGCCACCGGGCTGCCGATGCGCAAGGAGACCCGGGACCGCGCGGGAGGTGTCGTGCACGCGACCGTGTTCGCCACGGTCGAGATCGGTGCCGCGGGGAGCTCCGGTGCGCGGGCGGACGCGCGCGCCGAACCGTGGGACGACGTGGTCTCCGAGCGGGAACGGTCCCGGTTGCGGGACGCCGGCTGGCACCTTCCCGAACGTCTCTCCTGGGACCTGCGGCTCCTCAACGCCCGGTCCACCCGGGAGTCCGGGCGGCGCGTGGTGCACCTGGTGTACTCCGACGGGGTGTCGGCGGTGTCGGTCTTCGTGCAGCGGGGCCGGTTGAGCGCGGAATCGGTGGGAACCAGTGGCGGGTGGCAGCCGGTCGTAGTCGACGGCGGCACGGTCTATGTCAGTGACACCGGGCAGCAGCGCCGCGTGTGGGAGTCGGGAGGGTACGTGTACACGATCCTGGCCAACGCCCCGCCCGCGGCCGTCGAGACGGCTGAGGAACGGTTGCCCGGCCCGGCGGAGGGGGTCTGGCCGCGGGTGGAACGCGGCTTCCTCCGGATGGGGTCGTGGCTCGTCGGGTAGGGAACCCGTCCGGTATCGGATGTCCGTGGTTGACCTAGAATCGCCCGACAGTCCCGAAATCTAGTGACATGACGTACGCCGGTGAGTGCGGCTCACACCTGTCCTGTTAACGAACGGTTTATGTCCGCTGCTCCAGACTCGGGGGCGGTAGCGACAAGACGGAGAGTCATATATGACCGACGAGACCGGATCCTCGCACCGGCAGGAGGGGCAGCAGTCCGGAGCGCATCCGGCCGAGGCGGCCGGTGCGGATCCGGAGGGTTCCGCTCCCGCACCGTCGCAGCCGGGCGCGGGTTCCCCTCCACCCACCCCCTCAGGTCCGGTGCCCCCCTCCGAGGCTCCGCCTCCGACAACCACGGCGAACCTCGAGCGTGGGCCGCAGGGCGCAGCCCCCGGTCCGCCGCCACCCGGCGGACACGGGCCGCCCCAGCCGGGCAGCGCCGCCGCCATGCCGGGTGGCGGTCCCCCCGGCGGCCCGCCACCCGGCCCGGGTGCGTCAGCGACCGGTCACTGGGCGGTTCCGCCCGGTGCCGCTCCCGGCGCGGGGCAGCCACCCACCGGAGCGGGGATGGGGGTCCCTCCCGGCGGTCCGCCCGGTGGGCCTCCCAGCGGTCCGCCCGGCCCTCCCGGCGGGCAGTGGCCGGACGGTTCCGGCCGGCCGCCGAAACGACGCCGCAGCGTGCCGCTGTGGGTCCTGGCTGTCTCGTCGCTGGTCATCGCCCTGGTCTCGGCCACGGTGGGAGGTGCGGCCGGCGGGTTCCTGCGGCTGGAGGAGACGGACGGGGAGGAACAGTCCCCGACGCTCAACAGCCAGCTTCCCAGCGGGGAGCCGGAGCGCGACCCGGACACCATCGCCGGTGTGGCCCAGCGGGTAAGCCCCAGCGTCGTCGCGCTGCAGCCCTCGAGCGCCAGCGACGGGGAGGGCGGTAACGGTTCCGGGTTCGTCATCCACGACAACCACGTGGTGACGAACGACCACGTCGCCTCCGCGCTGAAGGACAGGAACATGGAGGCGGTGTACAGCAACGGCGACTCCTCCGGCGTCAAGGTGGTCGGGACGGCGCCGAGCTCCGACCTCGCCGTGCTCAAGCTGACGGACCCGGTCGACGTGCAGCCGCTGGAGTTCGGCAACTCCGACGACGCCGCCGTCGGCGACCAGGTCGTGGCCATCGGCGCCCCCCTCGGACTGGCGGGCACGGTGACCACGGGAATCATCAGCGCGGTGGACCGGCCGGTGACGGTGGGCGAGCGGGACAACAGGACTCACATCACCGCGCTGCAGACGGACGCCGCCATCAACCCCGGCAACTCCGGCGGCCCCCTCATCGACGCGCAGGGGCGTGTCATCGGGGTCAACTCGGCCATCGCCACCATGGGCGGAGGGATGCAGAACAAGCAGGGCGGAAGTATCGGCCTGGGGTTCGCCATCCCGTCGGCGGAAGCTGAGGATGTGGTGAACCAGCTTCTGGAGGACGGGGAGGTAACCCGTGCCGTGATCGGCGTGATGCTGGACCCGCGCCACCAGGAGGAGGGCGCGCTGATCGCCTCCGACGACACCGCTGAGGGCGATGCCGTGAAACCCGGGGGGCCGGCGGACGAGGCCGGCCTGGAACCGGGGGATGTGATCACCAGGTTCCAGGACGAGAAGATCGCCGACTCCAACCAGCTGATCACTCTCGTCCAGAGCAAGGACCCCGGTGACGAGGTCACACTGACCTACGAGCGCGACGGGGAGGAGGAGACGGCGACCCTCACGCTCGGTTCCTCGACCGAGTAGACCGCCCGGGTTCGGGGGCGCAGCGGGCGCCCCCGAACGCCACGGATCAGCGTCTGGTCTCCTGGCGCGCCACGGAACGCAGGTGGACCTCGTCGGGGCCGTCGAAGATGCGCATGGCGCGCGCCTGCGCGTACATCCGCGCCAGCGGGAAGTCGTCACTCACCCCGCCGCCGCCGTGGACCTGGATGGCGCGGTCGAGGACGTCCGCGGCGACCCGTGGAACGGCCACCTTGATCGCCGATATCTCGGTGCGCGCCTCCTTGGTTCCCCGGTTGTCGATGAGCCAGGCCGTCTTCAGCACGAGCAGGCGCGCCTGCTCGATGGCCAGCCGCGACTCGGCGATCTGCTGCTGGACCATGCCCTGCTGTGCCAGCGGGGTGCCGAACGCGACCCGGTTGTTGGCGCGTTCCACCAGCAGGTCCAGGGCGCGTTCGGCCATACCCAGCGCGCGCATGCAGTGGTGGATCCGGCCGGGGCCGAGCCGGGCCTGGGCGATGGCGAAACCCTCGCCCTCGCCGGAGATCAGGTTCTCGGCGGGCACGCGGACGTCGGTGAACCGGAGTTCGCAGTGGCCCTCCTGGTCCTGGTACCCGAAGACGGGCAGGGAGCGGACGATCTCCAGTCCGGGAGTGTCGCGCGGCACCAGGATCATGGACTGCTGCCGGTGGGCGGGGCCCTCGGGGTCACTCTTGCCCATCACGATGAAGACCTCGCAGCGCGGGTCGGCGGCTCCGCTGATCCACCATTTGCGCCCGTTGACCACGTAACTGTCCCCGTCGCGAGTGATGGAGGTGGAGATGTTGCTCGCGTCCGAGGAGGCGACGTCGGGTTCGGTCATGGCGAAGGCGGAGCGGATACGCCCGTCGAGCAGCGGATCCAGCCACCGCTCGCGTTGTCGCTGGGTGCCGAACATGTGCAGCACCTCCATGTTCCCGGTGTCGGGAGCGGAGCAGTTCAGCGCCTGGGGAGCGAGGCCGGGCGAACGGCCGGTCACCTCGGCGAGCGGGGCGTAGTCGCTGACACTCAGGCCGCTGACGTCGGGCAGGAACAGGTTCCACAGGCCGCGGCGGCGGGCTTCGGCCTTGAGGTCCTCGACGACGGGGGGAAGGTCGTGGTTGTCCGGTCCGGCCTCGGCCCGCCAGCGGTCGTAGACGGGCTCGGCCGGGTACACGTGGGAGTCCATGAACTCGTTGAGGTCGGAGAGGTACTCGCGGGCTTTCGCGCTGAGTTCGAAGTCCATACCCCGAGTATGCCATCCGACCGACCAGTCGGTACCTTGATGTCGCACGTTTTCCCGAATCACGGTGCGTACGGTTGTGCGGCCGCGCGTCGGGGAAAGATGGCGTTCCCGGGTGCCCTGGCGGCCCGGGAGGAGAGAACCCCGACGGAAGGAGGCGCGGATGCCTACTACCCACCGCGGCATCATCACCGACTGGGGCGGTGTGCTCACCGCGCCGCTGCGCGAGACCATCAACGCCTGGATCGCCGCCGACCGGATCGACTACGAGCGCTACCGCGCGGTCATGCGCTCGTGGGTCGACGGCGCCTACGCCAACGACGGCAACCTGCCGGACAACCCCATCCACGCGCTGGAGCGCGGTGAGCTGACCCCGGCCGAGTTCGAACGCGAGCTCGCCGCCCAGCTGCGGCTGGTCGACGGAGGTCCGGTGCCCGCCGACGGGTTGATCCAGCGCATGTTCTCGGGCTTCCTGCCGATCGAGGAGATGTACGCGACGCTGCGCCAGGCCCGCGGCCACGGCATCGTCACGGGACTGCTCTCCAACTCCTGGGGCAACGGCTACCCGCGGGAGCGGTTCCGTGAGACGTTCGACGCCGTCGTGATCTCCGGAGAGGTCGGGATGCGCAAACCGGAGCCCGGCATCTTCCACCGCGTCCTCGACATCACCGGACTGGACGCGGCGGAGTGCGTGTTCATCGATGACATCGAACACAACGTCCAGGCCGCCCGGGACCTGGGCATGACCGGGATACTGCACCGGGACCCCAGACGGACCCGGGCCGAGGTGCAGCGCCTGTGCGGGATCGCGCCGGAGGGCGCCGTGTGACCGGGGCGCGCTGGGCGCGCGGAGTCCGCGTCTTTGCCAGACTCTCCTCCGGGGACCTGTCTGGTGGACGCGTGCGTGTCGCTCCGGCGCCGCGCCGCTCGTGACGAACAGCGCCCGTCAGACGGGGCCCGGACCGGAGAGCACCGCACGTTGAAGGAATGCCCGACCCATGCGCGTCTACCTGCCCAGCACACTGTCCGCCCTTGCCACGTTCTTCGCCGACGGGGGAGCGCGCGGTCCCGTGCGCGCCTTCGCCGTCACCCGGGCGCTGCGTGAGGACGGCGAGGACGACGAGGAACTCGAGTACGCCGCGTTGCAGGCGGCCGCCGACGAGTCGCTGCGGATGCTCGCCGCGGACCCCGGGGCGCCCCGCCGGCGGGTCGTCATAGCGGCCGAGATCCCGGGCCACGTGGTCGAGGAGGACGCCGGGGAGCAGGAGGACCCGGCCGCGGTCACGGTCACGGGGACCGTGCCGGTGAAACGCGTGGCCTCCGCGCACGTCGACGAGGAGGAGGCCGCCGGGGACATCGCCGCGGCCGTGGCCGATCCCGAGGCCGGAACCGCCGAGGAACACGAGCTGCTGTGGTACGCCACCCAGGAGGTGCGGTTCCTGGTGGGGTCCGACGGTCAGGGGTGAGGCGCGCCGGGCTCCCGCTCTCGGTCCACGGGTGGTCCGGCGGAGGATTACCGGCCCGTGACATGCGGGTATGTCTGCGGCGACACCCAATCGGGAGGCGTGAGTCCCATGGATTCCGTGACGAATGTTCCCGCACCCGTCAACGAGCCCAACCTGACCTACGCGCCGGCGACCCCCGAACGGGTCGCCCTGGAGGAGGAGATCGACACCCTCGCCGGCGAGGAGCGCGAACTCACCCAGACGATCGGCGGTGAGCAGCACCTCGGGGTGGGGGAGCGGATCCCGGTGGTCCAGCCGCACAATCACGCCCGCGTCCTGGGCAGGATGGCCAACGCGACCGACCTGGACGCGCGCGAGGCCATCGAGGCCGCCCGCGCCGCGGCCCCCGCGTGGCGGGCGATGTCCATCGACGAACGGGCCGCGGTCTTCCTGCGCGCGGCCGACCTGTTGGCGGGGCCGTGGCGCGCCCGGATCAACGCGGCCACCATGCTCGGGCAGAGCAAGTCGATCCAGCAGGCGGAGATCGACGCCGCCTGTGAACTGATCGATTTCCTGCGGTTCAACGTCTCCTACGCGCGCCGCCTGTACCAGGAGCAACCGATCTCCACCCGCGGCGTGTGGAACCGTCAGGAGCTCCGGCCGCTCGAGGGTTTCGTCCTGGCCGTGACCCCGTTCAACTTCACCGCGATCGCCGGCAACCTGCCCACCGCTCCCGCCCTGATGGGCAACGTCGTCGTGTGGAAGCCCGCACCGACGCAGACCCTGGCCGCGTGGGTGCTGATGCGCGTGCTGGAACAGGCGGGTCTGCCGCCCGGTGTGATCAACATGGTGACCGGGGACGGCGCGGCCGTGTCCAGCGCGGCCCTGGCCCAGCCGGACCTGGCCGGGATCCACTTCACCGGTTCCACCCGGACGTTCCAGCACCTGTGGCGCACCGCGGGGGAGAACATCGCGAACTACCACTCCTATCCGCGCATCGTCGGGGAGACCGGCGGCAAGGACTTCGTGGTCGCACACTCCTCCGCTGATCCGGACGTGCTGCGTACGGCACTGATCCGTGGTGCGTTCGAGTACCAGGGGCAGAAGTGCTCGGCGGCCTCGCGCGCCTACGTCCCCCGCAGCCTCTGGGCCCGCATGCGGGACGACTTCCTCGCCGAGACGGAGTCGCTGACGATGGGGGACGTGACCGCCGACGTCTCCACCTTCATGGGGGCGGTCATCGACGAACGAGCGTTCGCCAAGAACGCGGCCGCGCTCGACCGGGCGAAGTCCACCGACACCATCACGGTCCTGACCGGCGGCACCGCCGACGACGAGGTGGGCTACTTCGTCCAACCGACCGTTCTGGAGTGCGACGACCCCACGGACGAGGTGTTCACCACCGAGTACTTCGGCCCGATCCTCGCGGTGCACGTCTACGACGACAACCGCTACGAGCAGGTCCTGACCCAGATGGCGGACGTGGCGCCCTACGCGTTGACCGGCGCGGTCATCGCCCGCAACCGGGCGGCGATCGCGGCCGCCGACACCGCGCTGCGGTTCTCCGCCGGGAACTTCTACATCAACGACAAACCGACGGGTTCCGTCGTGGGGCAGCAACCGTTCGGCGGAGCGCGCGCGAGCGGGACCAACGACAAGGCCGGCTCCATATTCAACCTCATGCGGTGGGCGAGCCCGCGCAACGTGAAGGAGGCGTTCGTCCCGCCGACCGACTGGCGCTATCCGCACATGGGATGAACCCCGGTTATGCCGGTTTTCTGACGATGCGCGCCTGCGGGAGGATAATGGGGAATCACCGGAGCCCCGTTATCCAAGGAGCCTGTCATCAGTCGGCTGGTGTTGTGGAATATCGACTTCACGCTCGTGGACGTCGCCCGGGTGACCCGCGCGGCCTACGCTGAGGCCTTCGAGGGGGTGACCGGCGAACCGCTCGTCTACCTGGCGCCGATGGCGGGCCGTACGGACTCGGAGCTCTTCTTCGAGTTCCTGGCGCGCAATGACGTGCCGGCCGGGACGGAGGAGGAGACGCTTCCGGAGTTCGTCGAGGCGCTGGGAGACGCGTTCGCCCGGCGGCGGGACCAGCTCGCCGACCAGGGGCGCTGCCTGCCGGGGGCGAGGGAGGCCCTGGCGGCCGTCGCGGAGCTGGAGGACACGGTCCAGACGGCGGTCACCGGTACGGCCATGGCGAACGCGGTCGCCAAACTGGCCGCGTTCGGTCTGGACAGCTACCTTGACGTGAGTATCGGCGGGTTCGGCTCGGAGAACTACCCCAAGGCGAGTCTGATCCAGTTCACCCGGATGCGGGCGGCCGAAGCGCACCAGGCGTCCTTCCCCGAGCGGGAGACGGTCTACGTCACGGATTCGGTGCGCGATGTCGAGGCCGCGGTGATCGGACGGGCCAGGCCGGTGGCGGTGGCGAGCGGATCCTCCACGGGGCGGCAACTGCGTGAGGCGGGGGCGCACCACGTCCTCGACGACCTCGGCGACACGGCATCGCTGCTCCGCGCCGTCCGGGACACCGGAAACGGGCCGGGATAGTCGTTGACGCGGCGGCCACCAAAACGACAATCGTAATGTGACCGGCATCTTACGGATAAAAAGCTAAATCTACTTATTGCAGGTCATTGCTCTTTCCTCCCCACGAGGAGGCCCCATAGGCGGCTTTGTCACTCCGGGAAACGGCCCCACAGGCGCTGCCCTCAGCGGACAAACGAAGTAGCCTGGGGTTGGGCAGGGGCCGGACAACGGCGTCCGGTCAGTAACACCCACGACCTGTGCGCACAGGTTCCAGCCACACTCGGCCGTGTCCCAGGAACCGCACCAACCAGCCGATCCCGAACCAACAGCCACACCCAGCACCCGCGCCTCGCGCGGTTCCGCAACACCGCGCGCGAGCGCCGGAGCTCCTGGCAGAAACGCTGACTCACAAGGGAGTGAGAACCAACCATGTCCGGGCAACCCGACGCCGTGCGAGACCATCTGCTGCGCGACGCTGTGACGCAGTGGAGTCCGTTCTCCGGAGAACCGTCCGAGGACCAGGAACGCGTCAAGCGGTTCCTCGCGCTGTACTACCACCGCGTCTCCCTCGACGAGCTCAAGGAGCGTACTCCGGACCAGATCTGCGGTGCGGCCCTGGCACACCGGGAGCTCGGCGAGTACCGCCCCCAGGGGCGCGCCAACGTGCGGGTGTACACCCCCACACCCGAGAACGAGGGGTGGGGCGTGGGCCGGTCCGTGGTGGAGATCGTCACCGACGACGCCCCCTTCCTGGTGGACTCGGTCACCATGGAGCTGCGCTCCCAGGACGTCGAGACCCACCTCGTGATCCACCCCCAGCTCCGCGTCGCACGCGACCTCTCCGGAAACCTGCTGGACATCGAGAACGGTGACGCCGGCACGGGCGTGCCGCCGCTCGCCGAGTCCTGGATGCACATCGAGATCGACCGGCAGACCGACCCGCAGCTGCTGGAACGGCTGGAGTCCGGGATCAACCGGGTGCTGGCCGACGTGCGCCAGGTCAACGAGGACAAGGAGAAGATGCGCTACCGGGCGCTCGAACTGGCCCGGGAGATCACCGCGCACTACGACGCGCTGGCCTCTGCCGGTGTGGACGCCCAGGAGATCGCCGAGAGCGACGAGTTCCTCCGCTGGGCCGCCGACGGCAACTTCCGGTTCCTGGGATTCCGGGAGTACAGCCTGGTGAACGAGGAGACCGCCGACACCCCGGCCGAACCCCGGCACGGGCAGGAACCCGCGCCGTTGGCGCTGCAGCCGCGTCTGGGGACCGGGCTGGGGCTGCTGCGCATGGACGCGGCCCCCTCCCAGAGCTTCGCGTCCCTCCCGGCCCAGGCCCGCGAGAAGGCGCGGGAACCCCACATCCTGGTCCTCACCAAGGCGAACTCCCGCTCCACGGTGCACCGTTCCCGGTACCTGGACTACATCGGCGTCAAGGACTTCGACGACGCCGGCAACGTGGTGGGAGAGCGCCGCTTCCTCGGGTTGTTCACCCACGAGGCCGCCACCACCAGCATCACCCAGATACCGATCCTGCACCGCAAGGAGAGCGAGGTCCTCGAACTGGCCGGGTTGGACCGGGACAGTTACGACGGCAAGGACCTGGTGGAGACCCTGGAGGACTTCCCCCGGGAGGAGCTGTTCCAGACCCCGGTCCCGGAGCTGTACGAGATCGGCATGGGGGTGCTGGGGCTGCGGGAACGCCGCGGCACCAAACTCTTCCTGCGCCGCGACCCCTACGGCCGCTACATGTCGTGCATGGTCTACATGCCGCGGGACCGCTACACCACCCAGGTGCGTCTGGAGATCCAGAACGTGCTGCAGGAGGCGTTCCACGGCGCCAGCATGGACCACAGCGTGATGGTGAGCTCCTCGCCGCTGGCCCAGCTCTACCTGGTGGTCCGGGCGCGGTCCGGACACGCGCTTCCCGACGTGGACCGCGCCGCGCTGGAGAGCGAGATCACGGCCGCCACCCGCTCGTGGGACGACGACTTCCGCGAGGCGCTGGAGGGCCGGTTCAGCGCCGACCGCTCCACCGAACTGGCCTCCTACCGGCACGTGCTTCCCGAGGGCTACAAGGTCGACACCCCGGCGGACTCGGCGGCGGAGGACGTCGCCCGGATCGACGCCCTCGAGGAGGGCGGTGTCGACGTCAACCTGTACTACTCCGACTCCGACCACCCGGACCGGTGGCGGTTCAAGCTCTACCACCGGGGGGAGCCGATCTCGCTGTCGCAGGTCCTCCCGCTGCTGGAGCACCTGGGGATGGAGGTGCGCTACGAACGTCCCTACGGGCTGACCATCCCCGAGCACGACGGGGACGAGTCCGCGCACGCCTGGATATACGACTTCGGACTCGCTCCCTCGGGCGGAGCGGCCGACATCCCCTCCGAACAGCTGAAAGTCCTGTTCGAGGACGCCTTCACGGCCCTGTGGCACCAACGCAGCGAGTCCGACGGGTTCAACGCGCTCGTGGTGCGCGCGGGACTGACCTGGCGCCAGCTCACCCTCCTGCGTGCCTACGCCAAGTACCTGCGGCAGGCGGGCCGCACCTTCAGCCCCGCCTACTTCGCCGACGTGCTCGTCGCGAACATGCGCATCGCGAACCTGCTGGTGCGACTGTTCGAGTCCTACTTCGACCCGGCGTACGAGGCGGGACGCGCCGAGCGTTCCGAGGCCATCGCGGAGGAGATCGACGGGGAGCTGGAACAGGTCGCCAGCCTGGACCACGACCGCATCCTGCGGTCCTTCCTCGCGGCGGTCCGGGCGACCCTGCGCACGAACTACTTCCAGAGCGACCCCGCCCGCGAGGACGGCGGCCCCAAGCCCTACCTCGTGTACAAGCTCGACCCGCAGCGCATCCCGGACCTGCCCGCGCCCCGTCCGCGTTACGAGATCTACGTCTACTCGCCCCGCACGGAGGGGGTGCACCTGCGGTTCGGCGCGGTCGCCCGCGGCGGGCTGCGCTGGTCCGACCGCCCCGAGGACTTCCGCACCGAGGTGCTGGGTCTGGTCAAGGCGCAGATGGTGAAGAACGCCGTGATCGTCCCCAGCGGGGCCAAGGGCGGTTTCGTGTGCAAGCGCCTGCCGTCGGGCGGGCGCGCGGAGGTCCAGGCCGAGGCGGTCGCGTGCTACCGGCAGTTCGTCAGCGGACTGCTGGACGTCACCGACAACCTCGTGGACGGGGAGGTCACGCACCCCGAGGAGATGGTCCGCTACGACGGGGAGGACTCCTACCTGGTGGTCGCGGCGGACAAGGGAACGGCGACGTTCTCCGACATCGCCAACGAGGTCGCCGTCGAGCGGGGATTCTGGTTGGGCGACGCGTTCGCCTCCGGCGGTTCGGTGGGCTACGACCACAAGGAGATGGGGATCACCGCCCGGGGCGCCTGGGAGTCGGTGAAGTACCACTTCCGCGAACTGGGGGTGGACGTCCAGAACGAGGAGTTCACGGTGGCCGGCATCGGCGACATGTCCGGCGACGTGTTCGGCAACGGCATGCTGCTCTCCCCGCACATCCGGCTTGTCGCCGCGTTCGACCACCGGCACGTCTTCCTGGACCCCGACCCCGACGCCGAACGCGGGTTCGCCGAACGGCAGCGGTTGTTCTCCCTTCCCCGCAGCACGTGGGCCGACTACGACGAGCGGCTGATCTCCGCGGGCGGCGGCGTGTACTCCCGCTCGGAGAAGGCGATCACCATCACCCCCCAGGTGCGCCGTGCCCTGGGCATCGACGAGGGGGTCACGTCCCTCACCCCGCTGGAGCTGATCCAGTACGTCCTCACCGCGCCGGTGGACCTGCTGTGGAACGGGGGGATCGGTACCTACGTCAAGGCCTCCACCGAGACCAACGCCGACGTGGGCGACAAGAGCAACGACCCCCTGCGGGTGGACGGCGCGGACCTGCGCTGCAAAGTGGTGGGTGAGGGCGGAAACCTGGGCGTGACCCAGCTCGGGCGGATCGAGTTCGCGCTCGCCGGCGGCAGGGTCAACGCCGACTTCATCGACAACTCCGCTGGTGTGGACACCTCCGACCACGAGGTGAACATCAAGATCCTGCTCGACCGCGAGGTCGCCGCCGGCCGGTTGACCAAGCGGGAACGCGACGACCTCTTCCTCGGGATGACCGAGGACGTGGCGGAACTCACCCTGGACAACAACTACGCCCAGAACGTCGCGTTGGCGGCCTCGCGCCACCAGGCCGGCGGCATGCTGCACGTCCACGCCCGCTACATGCGCAAACTCGAGCGCGCCGGGCAGCTGAAACGCAAACTGGAGTTCCTGCCGGACGACAAGGCGATCGCCTCCCGCCGCTCCAGCGGACACGGCCTCACCGGTCCGGAGTTCGCGACGCTGCTCGCCTACACCAAGATGACCCTCAAGGACGCGGTGGCCGAGTCCGACCTGCCGGCCGACCCCTACCTGCGGGACACGCTCACCGAGTACTTCCCCGCCGCGTTGCGGGAACGCTTCTCCGGCGCGATGGCCAACCACCCGCTCGCGCGCCAGATCATCACCAACCAGGTGGTGAACGAGATCGTGAACCGTTCCGGATCGACGTTCGTGTTCCGTCTCAACGAGGAGCTGGGCGCCGACTCGGCCGACATCGCCCGCGCCTACCTGGTGGTGCAGGACGTGTTCGGGCTGCCCACCTTCTGGCAGGACGTCGAGGAACTGGACCACCAGCTCAGCGTCGACACCCAGGTCACCATGCTGCTGGAGGCGCGCAAGCTCGCCGAGCGCTGCTCGCGTTGGCTGCTGCGCAACCGGACCTCACCGTTCGACCTCTCCGGTGAGATCGCGTTCTTCACCGAGGGTGTGGCCTCGATCGCGCCGCAGCTTCCCGAACTGCTGCAGGGCCGGGACCTGGCGGCGTTCACCAGCCGGCGGGACGGGTTCGAGGCCCGGGGGGTGCCCACGGAACTGGCGACGCGGGTGGCGGCGATGGTTCCGGCGTACTCCACGTTCGACCTGGTGGAGGTGGCCCACCGGACGGACCGGCCGCTGCGCCAGGTGGCTGAGGTCTACTTCGATCTCGCCGAGAACCTGCAGATCAGCCAGCTGAGGGAACGGATCATCGCCCTGCCGCGGGACGACCGCTGGAACACTATGGCGCGTTCGGCCCTGCGGGACGACCTCTACGCCTGCCACGCCGAGCTGACGGCCAACGTGCTGCTGTCCGGTGACGCCGGGGAGGCACCCGACCGGTTGCGCTCGCACTGGTTCGAACGCAACCGCGACGCCGTGGACCGCGCCGTCCAGACCCTCTCGGAGATCTGGGAGACGGAGCGGTTCGACCTGGCGACACTGTCGGTGGCGCTGCGTTCGGTGCGTTCGCTGGTGGCGTCCCGCGACCAGTGACCCCGAGCGTGCCGGCGGGTGCGGTGTCACCACCCGCCGGCACGGGCGGCGCGTTGGCCGTGGTGGGGTCGGCCCCGGTGGAGAACAGCGCGTCGCCCTTAGACTTGGGGCCGTGGCAGACCAAGAACCCGCAGAGAAAATCAAGGAACTCTCGTCCACGTTGGCGAGCGTCGAGGCCGTGCTGGACCTGGACGCCAAGCACACCGAGATAGCGGAGCTACGCGAGCGGTCTGCTGACCCTGAGCTGTGGAACGACCAGGAGAACGCGCAGAAGGTCACCCGCAGGCTCGCGCACCTGGAGTCCATGGTCTCCAAGGTGGAGAACCTCCGGCAGCGCATCGACGACCTCGGTGTGCTCTACGACCTCGCCGCGGCCGAGAGCGACAGCGAAACCCTCTCCGAGGCCGAACGCGAGCTCAAGAGCCTGCGTTCCGACATCGGCGACCTGGAGATCAGGACCCTGCTCAGCGGTCCCTACGACGAGCGCGAGGCACTGGTCAGCATCTACGCGCAGGCGGGCGGTATCGACGCGGCCGACTGGGCGCAGATGCTGCAGCGGATGTACCTGCGGTGGGCCGAGCGGCACGGTTACCCGACGGTGGTGTACGACACCTCCTACGCCGAGGAGGCCGGGATCAAGTCCACCACCTTCGCGGTCAAGGCGCAGTTCGCCTACGGGACGCTGCGCGGCGAGCACGGGGTCCACCGGTTGGTGCGGATCTCGCCGTTCGACAACCAGGGGCGGCGCCAGACCTCCTTCGCCGGCGTCGACGTGGTGCCGGTGGTGGAGCAGAGCGACCACATCGACATCGACGAGAACGAGCTGCGGATCGATGTCTACCGGTCCTCCGGTCCGGGTGGGCAGAGCGTGAACACGACCGACTCGGCGGTGCGTATCACCCACGTCCCGACCGGCATCGTCGTCTCCTGCCAGAACGAGAAGAGCCAGATCCAGAACCGCGCGACCGCCATGTCGGTGCTGCAGGCGCGTCTGCTGGAGCGCAAGCGCCGGGAGGAACAGGCCGAGATCGACGAGCTGCGCGGGGAGAGCGCGTCGAGCTGGGGGAGCCAGATGCGTAACTACGTCCTGCACCCGTACCAGACGGTGAAGGACGTGCGCACGCACATGGAGACCGGGAACACAGCGGCGGTGCTCGACGGCGAGATCGACGGTTTCATCGACGCCGAGATCCGGTGGTTGCGCAGCCAGGAGTAGTGGGCCGGGCGGTTCGCCCGAGATGCATGGTTATATATGTGAATGTTATCTTCGGTTATCTCTTCCGATACAATCGGTTGCGCTGCTACATCAGCAGCCGGGGCTGACCTGTCATAGGCGGCGGTCGCGCTCGGACTACCCCGTTCCCCCCAGAGTTATGCATGGGGTGTGTGCCGATCTGGACATTCCGGGTTACGATCGCCTCTACACTGTCGGTTGGCCCTGTGGCCGGTAGTGCCCCGAGCGGACACACGTGTCCGCCAGGGCTTCCCCAATCCTCGAGAACCTTGTGATGCGCCCGTGATTCACTTCGACAACGTCACCAAGGTCTACACGACCCAGAAACGTCCCGCCCTGGAGGAAGTCTCCGTGGACGTCGACAAGGGGGAGTTCGCCTTCCTCGTCGGTCCGTCGGGCTCGGGAAAGTCAACGATGCTGCGGCTCATCCTCAAGGAGGAGAAGCCGACCAGGGGCAACGTGCACATTGCGGGCAAGGATCTCGCGCGCCTGTCCAACTGGAAAGTGCCGCACCTGCGGCGCCGCATCGGTTGTGTCTTCCAGGACTTCCGGCTGCTGCCGAACAAGAACGTCTTCGAGAACGTCGCGTTCGCGCTGGAGGTCATCGGTAAGCCGCGCCGCTTCATCCGTAAGGTGGTGCCGGAGGTTATCGAGCTGGTCGGCCTGGAAGGCAAGGGCGACCGCATGCCCGACGAGCTTTCCGGCGGGGAGCAGCAGCGGGTCGCCATCGCCCGTGCGTTCGTGAACCGGCCACAGATCCTGCTGGCCGACGAGCCCACGGGAAACATCGACCCCGCCACGTCGATCGGTATCATGAAGGTGCTCGACCGAATCAACAGAACCGGAACGACCGTTGTCATGGCGACCCACGATGCCGCCATCGTCGATTCGATGCGCAAGCGCGTCGTCGAGCTCGAAGAGGGTGTGGTCGTGCGGGATCAGACGCGTGGCGTCTACGGTCAGGCGTACTGAGGGCTGTCGAGCTGTGCCCGCGGGTGCCAGCAGCGAGGCCAAGCCCCTGAGGATGGATCCTTAACAAATCATGCGAGCACAATTCGTAGCATCCGAGGTTTGGATCGGCCTGCGCCGGAACCTCACGATGACCGTCGCGGTGATCACCACGGTAGCCATCTCGCTCGCCCTGTTCGGCGGCGGATTGCTGATCAACAAGCAGGTCACCGAGATGCGCGACTACTGGAACGAGCGCGTCTCCCTGACGGTGTACATGTGTACCGACACGTCGCCCTCCAAGGCCTGTGAGGAGAGCGGGGCCGCGACCGACAAGCAGCGTTCCGCCATCGAGGAGGACCTCACCTCCTCGGACGCGGTGCGCAGCGTCGACTACGTGGACCAGGAAGAGGCCTGGCAGGACTTCAAGGACCGCTTCTCCAACGACGAGGCGCTCACCTCGGCCACCGAGAAGGGCGACATCCCGGACAACTTCCGGGTCCAGCTCACCGACCAGGGGAACTACGACCAGGTCAAGAACCTGGTGCAGGGCCGGGACGGCGTTGACACGGTCTCCGACGACCAGCAGGTCCTGGAACAGTTCTTCAACCTGCTCGAGGGACTCAAGTGGGCGGCGCTGATCGTCGCTTTCGTCCAGCTGGCCGCCGCCGCCCTGCTGATCGGGAACACGATCCGCCTGTCGGCCTACAGCCGCCGCCGGGAGACCGGCATCATGCGGCTCGTCGGCGCCTCGAACTTCTACATCCAGCTGCCCTTCCTGCTGGAGGGCGCCATATCGGGCCTGATCGGCGGTGTGATCGCCTCCGGGTTCATCGTGGCGACGAAGTTCTTCCTGCTGGACAAGATCCAGGGCTGGTTCTCCTTCGACGTCATGCTCGACATGGGCGCGGTATTCTACGTCATCGGTGTGTCGGTGATCGTGGGTGTCCTGCTGTGCACCGTCGCGTCGTTCCTGACGTTGCGGCGTTATCTGCGGGTATAAAACCACCCCGTCGGGAAGCGGCGTCACCACCGCGCGGTAGAGGAAGGGAGCCCAGTGCCGAAGGAAAAAGGGCGCACGCTGGTCGCACAGAACAAGCGGGCCCGGCACGATTACCACATCGACGCCACCTACGAGGCCGGCATCGTCCTGACCGGCACCGAGGTGAAGTCGCTGCGTGCCGGCCGGGCTTCCCTCATGGAGGGGTTCGCTCTGGTGAAGGACGGGGAGGTGTGGTTGCAGAACGTCCACATCCCCCAGTACACCCAGGGGACCTGGACCAACCACGCACCCCGCCGTCCGCGCAAGCTGCTGCTGCACAGCGACGAGATCGCCAAACTGATCGGAAAGACCCAGGAGGCCGGTCGGACCCTCGTCCCGCTGTCGCTGTACTTCAGTGACGGGAAGGCGAAGGTGGAGATCGCACTGGCCCGGGGCAAGCGCACCCACGACAAGCGCCGGGATATCGCCGAACGCGAGGCGAAACGCGACATCGAGCGTGCCCTTCGCCGCAGGCGCTGAGGGACGAGCGTTCCGGACAGCCCTCAGGTGCCGAACGGCGATGTGAAAGGATCACCACGGTGTCCCCCCGTCACTTCCGCCGGTGGTCAGCCGCCGGTTCCAGTCTCGTACTGGTGGCTGTACTCGCCGGATGCGCGACCAATCCCAGTCCCGAGGTCGCGGTGCGTACGTTCCTGCTGGACTGGCAGGCGGGAGCGTACGAGGCCGCCGCCAACCGGACCGACGGCGACCCGGAGGAGGTGGCCGCGGCACTGGAACGGGCGCACGCCCAGCTCGACCTGGCGGACCTGCAGTTCGGCCTGGGGCCGATCGACGCGCAGGGCGACACGGCGACGGCCGAGTTCGACGTCGAGGCCGACCTCGGGATCGGGGACCCGGTGTGGAACTACACCGGGAGCATGACCCTCAACGAGGGGCCCGACGGGTGGCGGATCGCCTGGTCGCCCGAGGTGATCCACCCCGACCTCGGGGAGGGCGAGCGGCTCGCGGTCAGCTACGACGTCCCGGACCGCGGCCAGATCAGGGACCGCAACGAACAACCGCTCGTCGCCGAGGACGAGGTCACGGCGTTCGGCGTGGTTCCCGCCGAGCTGGAGGACATGGAGGACGGTGTCTCCCGGCTCGCCGACCTTCTGGACGAGGACGCGCGTCCGCTGCTGAACCGGGTCCGTTCCGCGCCGCCGGAGAAGTTCCAACCGCTGATCCTCCTGCGGGACGAGGAGGTCACCTCCTCGGTGGAGAGCGACGCCACCGACATCCCCGGTGTCGAGACCAACGAGCTGGCGATGCGGTTGGAACCGAAGGCCGCGAAGTCCGTGGTCGGTGAGGTGGCCGGCACGGTCGAGCACAAGGTCTCCTCACGGGTGGCCGGCCCCTACCAGGCCGGCGACACGGTGGGGCTGAGCGGGCTGCAGAACGTCTACCAGCAGCACCTCGCCGGCAGCGCCACCACCGCGGTCGTCACCCTGGGAGAGGACGGAGAGCGCACCGACACGCTGCACTCCTGGGCGGGAACGGAAAGCAACTCCCTGGACACGACCCTGGACACGAACCTCCAGGAGGCCGCCACGGGCGCGATGGCTACCATGCCGGGCAAGGGGCAGCTGGTAGCGGTGGACGTCCGCAACGGCGAGGTCCTCGCCGCCGCCGGCAAACCCGACAACGTGGACAACACCGGGGCGTTGACCAGCGAGTACCGCCCCGGAGAGGCGTTCACCATCGTCTCCTCCGCCGCCGCCATCGAGTCCGGCGCGGCGGAGCCGGGCGACCAGGTCCCCTGCGACACGAGCACCGACGTGGGGGAGCGGACGTTCACCAACCCCAACGGCACCGAACTGTGGGGGGACCCGGACCTCACCGAGGACTTCGCCTACACCTGCACCACGGCGTTCGCCGGGCTGGGCCCGGAGGTGGGCGCCGACGCGCTGGAGTCGGCCGCCGAGGACTTCGGTATCGGCACCGCGTGGCGCCTGCCGGCACCGGCGTTCAACGGGTCGTTCACCACTCCCGACGGGGCCGGGGAGACGGCCGCCACCATGGTCGGGAAGGACGGCGTGCGGGTCAGCCCGCTCGCCATGGCGCTGGCGGCGGGTGCCGTCGCCGACGGCACCTGGCACCCGCCGAAGCTGAGCACCGGGGACGGCACCGGTGAGGACGAGCAGGGGGCCCAGCGCGACCTCGACGAGGACGCTGTCGCGGGAGTGCAGAAGATGATGCGTTCCGCGGTGACCGACGGCCAGGCGTCCCTCGCCGACGTCGGTGCGGACCCGGTACACGGCCAGGTGGCCAGCGTCGAACAGAAGGTGGGCGGCGAGGACACGGCGGTGCAGTGGTTCGTCGGTTACCAGGGGAACCTCGCGTTCGCCGTCACGGCCGAGGCGCCCCCGGAGCAGCAGTGGGACCAGTACGCCCTCACTTCGGGCGCCGAGTTCCTCCAGCGGATGCCGAACGGCTACAGCTCCCGGCTCTCCTCCGACCCTCCCGAAGCCGGCACCCCCGACGCCGGTCCTGACGACGGCGCGTCCGCCGGCGATGGGAACCCCCCGCGCTGAGACCCGGTCCGGAGCCGCCGCTGATCAGTGTTTTCTAGCGGCGCAGATCCCCGGCTTCAGCCGTGGGGTTAGCCGTTTCCCTCGAACACGTTTGCGATATAAAATTGTCCGCTGTGTAGTGTTTGTGTGTTCGCGACCCTGCGCTCCACCAGCAATGCCACCTTCCAGTGCGCCTTCCACGTGGTGTGGTGTGCCAAGTACCGGTGCCGCGTCCTCGACGGGCGTGTCGAGACACACCTGACGGAGATCGCGGCCGAGGTCGTCTCCGACAAGGAAGCGTGGCTGGTGGAGATGGAGGTCGATCCCCAGTTCGGGGTGCACCGGCTGGTCAAGGCCATCAAGGGGCGCCTCCCGGGCGTTGCGGGAGGAGTTCCCCGCGCTGAAGTCGCGGTTGCCGACCTTGTGGACCAACTCCTACGTCGTGGCCACCGTGGGTGGTGCGCTGTTGGAGCAGATCCGCGCCTACGTCGAGAACCAGAAGAACCGCTGAGAAGGGAGGTGTTCCATGCTGTCGGGGCGCAGGTACCGGCTTGAACTCACCACCGAACAGGAAGCCGCGTGCCAGGAGTTCGGTGATATCTGCCGGGCGGTGTGGAACACCGCCCTGGACCAGCGCCGCGTCTACGTCGACCGCTACACCCGGGGCCGCGGCGGGGAGTTCTGCGGATACCACCTCCAGGCCCGCGAGTTGGCCGAGGCCAAGACCGAAGAGACGTGGTTGAAGGCAGCGCCGTCGCACATCCTCCAGCAGACACTGAAGGACCTGGACGCCGCCTGCCGCACACACGGCACCTTCAAAGTGCGGTGGCGGGCCAAGCACCGGTGGAACCCCTCGTTCCGGTTCCCCGACGCCAAGCAGGTCGCCGTGGAGCGGTTGAACCGCAAACGGGGGCGGGTCAAGCTGCCCAAGCTCGGCTGGGTCGCTTTGCGCATGTCCCGCCCCATCGGCGGCACCATCCGCTCGGCGACCGTGTCCCGCAAGGGCGGCCACTGGTTCGTGTCGTGGCTGGTGGAAGACGGCCAGCGCACCCCCCGAGTCGCACCCGGGCGCCCCGGTCGGCGTCGACCGGGGCGTGAAAGTGGCGGCCACCACCAGCCACGGCGAGTTCCACGACCGGCAGTTCGCCACCACCGGCGAGAAGACCCGGTACTTGCGGCTCCAGCGCACACTGGCCCGGCAGAAGAAGAACTCGACCAACCGGATCACGACCCGCGCCGCGATGAACCGCATCACCACCCGGGCGGTGGACCGGCGCGCCGACTTCTGCGCCCAAACAGCCAGCCGGCTCGCCCGCGAACACGGCACCATCGTGCTGGAGGACCTGAACACCAGCGGCATGACCGCCTCCGCGCGCGGCACCACCGAAAAACCCGGCACGCGGGTGAGCCAGAAGGCGGGGCTGAATCGGGCCATCCTCGACAAGGGGTGGCACCGGCTGGAAACCGCGCTGCGCAACGCCGCCCGCTACACGGGCACCACCGTCACCAAGGTCAACCCGGCCTACACGTCCCAGACGTGCCACCAGTGCCAGCACACGGACCCGGCCTCCCGCGAGAGCCAAGCGGGTTTCCGGTGCACCCGGTGCGGACACTCCTGCCACGCCGACGTCAACGCCGCCATGAACATCCTTAGCGCCGCAGGGCATGCGGTGCCAGCCTGTGGAGACCTCGCCGATAGGCGGTCCGCGAAGCAGGAACCCGAGGGAACCCGCGAGGAAGTACCTCTCCAGCCAGCACTCCCGCTGGTGGGAATCCCCCGGCATTGGGCTTTAGCCGTGGGGAGGAAGTCAATTTTTCCGCGGCGGCTCAACCCTGCGCGGCGTTACACGCGTCTTCCCCTATGACTGGGTCCGTAAAGGGGGTTGCGGAGACCAGTCACAGGACAGGACCTCATCTCGGGGGAGGCCCTGTTTTCCGAGGTCGGCCTGACCCTGCCGACCGCCCTCGCGGGCAGCGTTGATGGCTCTGAATCCGCGCCCGCGGGGGATTCTTTACGTGGGGACCGGCACCGGTTCTCCCGTCGGACGGGAATGAACTTGGTGCTGTGGTTGTTATCGCGATACGGTGAGAGGTGCAGGAACACGGTTCCTGCTCGTGGGCCGCGGGTCCATTGACAATTGCACAGGGGGTGACTGGCTTCGACTTCGGTAGTCGTTCCAGGTGAAGCGGGCCGAGGGTTGCGTTTGTAACCTCGTAAATCCTGCATTCGCACTAAACACAAGTGCCAACTCTAAGCGCACTGAGGTTGCTCTCGCCGCCTAGGCGATAGCATCTCTGTCGGCGTGGGCTCGTCTCCGGCCCACTGTCCGGCACCGGTTAGGAGACTTACCGTACGGATCATGCCACGGGGTCCGTTCGGGACATTCACGTGGCTGGGCTCGTCAGCGACTTGTCCGCGAGAACGCTGGAGCCGAGCAGAACGCTGAGCGGACTGCGCCCGGAGAAGACCTGGGCCGGCACTGAAGGACGCGGGTTCGATTCCCGCCACCTCCACCAGAGATCAGGCCTCTGACCAGCTAGGGAACCTAGCGGTCAGGGGCCTTTTCATGTTCGGGACCCGTTCGGGTGCCCCGCGCTTGCTCGTCAAGTGGGTGCTGTTCGGGCCGCCCGAACGACCTCGCGCCAGCTCGGAACGCCCCGGTCGGGATCGTGCAGCACGGTCGTCGCGGGAACCGACCGCAGAACGGCGAGGCTTCTCGGGAAGGCCGGATGGTTGTACAGGGCGGTGTTTCCCTTCGGGACGACGACGGTGGGAACCTCCAGTCCGATCATCTCGCACAGCAGCGCCAGCGCCATGGTGTCGGCGAAACCGGCCGCCAGCTTGTTCGTCGAGTTGAAGCTGAGAGGACAGGCCACGACGCGGTCGGCCGGTTGGACGCGTTGGCCGGTGCCCGGTGTGCGGAACTCGGTGGCCGCCTCGGTTCCGGTGATCTCGGCGATCTCGGCGAGGTCGTGGAAACGCTCACCCATGGGGGTGGAGAAGGCGGTGACCGACCAGCCGTCGCCGCTGAGCATGCGGACGAGGTCGGCGGCGCTCTCCCCGGCGGTGGTGGCTCCGGACAGGACCAGGTGCAGGGTCGGGTTGTGCATGGGTGCCATTGTGCGGGTGTTCTCCCGGGCCTTGGGCGGGGCTCCTCCGGTCCGGTGCGGGGAGCGTCGCGCGGAGGGCCACCCGGAGCCGGTACTACGGTTGCCGGAGACCGACGACAAACGGACACCGGGCGCGGAGCCGGATCCCGCCCGGCCGATACCTGGAGAACAGCCTGTATGCCCACCACGATGGTCGAGATCCCGACGCCCGGCGGTACGGCCGACGCGTTCGCGGCGTTCCCGGACGACGGGGAGCGCCACCCGGCGGTACTCCTGTACATGGACGTCATCGGGCTGCGGCCGGTGCTGTACGGGATGGCGGAACAGCTCGCCGCGCACGGCTACTACGTGCTCGTCCCCAACGTCTTCCACCGGCACGGCGCCGCGCCGGTGGTCGAGATACCGGACCTGACGGTGGCCGAGAACCGCGAGCCGTTCTTCGGGCGTGTGATGCCCCTGTTGCGGGAGTTCACCGCGGAGCAGGCGGTCAGTGACGCCGGAGCCTACCTGGACTTCCTGGCCGCCCAACCGGAGGTGCGCCCCGGGCCGGTCGGGGTGGTGGGCTACTGCTTCGGGGGGATCCTGGCCGTGCGGACCGCGGCGGCCAACCCCGAGCGGGTGGCCGCCGTCGCGGCTTTCCACCCCGGCTCTCTGGCCACTGGCGACTCCGACAGTCCGCACCTGCTCGCCCCGAACCTGGCGGCCGAGTGCTACTTCGGCTTCCCGGAGGAGGACGACGCCATGCCCCCGGAGAGCGTGCAGCGGTTGCACAGCGCCCTGGACGCCGCCGGGGTCGCCTACGCCTCCGAGGTCTACCCGGACACGGTCCACGGTTTCACCATGTCCGACACGGCCGCCTTCAGCGCCTCCGGTCTCCAACGGCACTGGGACCGTCTGCTGCCGCTGCTGGAGCGCACACTCGCGACCGGCTGACCCGGCCACCGCGTCCGCCCCCGCCCCGGCGGTCGGAACGTCCCGCGCGCCAGCTCGCTCGCCGGGCGGGGAGAGAACGTTACACGAGTGCTTTCGCCGCCCGCTCGGCGTCGGCGGTGGTGGAGTACAGGTGGAACGCCAGCCTCGTCCGGCCACCGCGCTCGCTGGCGGCGACACCCGCCTCCTGCAGCCGCCGCGCGCCGTCGGGCGCGTCGACGGTGACGATCGCGGAGTCCCGGGGCGTGAGACCGAGGACCTCCAGGAACCGGTTGGCGACGGCGGTGTTGTGCGCGTGGACGCGGTCGACGCCGACCTCCAGCAGGACGCGCATCGACTCGGCGGCGACCACACCGGCGAACCAGTTGGGCGAGAGGTCGAACCGTGACGCCGCCTGCGCCAGCCGCATGTCGCTGGTGTACAGCGACGCCATCGGGTCCGCCGCCGCGCCGGGGCCCGCGTTCACCGCCCGTAGCAGCGGGCGTATCCGCGGCGAGAAGTACCCGTAGGCCAGGCCGCGCGGAGCCATCAGCCACTTGTAGGCCGAGCACACCAGCGCGTCGTAGTCCGTCGCGTCCACCGGTAGCCACCCCAGTGCCTGGGTGGCGTCGCCGACCACCAGGCAGCCGTGGTGCCGGGCCCGACGCAGGATCTCACCGCAGGGGGCGACCTCGCCGGTGGCGGACTGGACGATGCTGAACGCCACCAGCCACGTGTCCGCGTCGATCGCCCCGGCGAGTTCCTCGAGCGGGACGGGACGCACCTCGACCCCGCGTGTGGCCTGTGCCATCCAGGGGAAGACCGTGGAGGCGTAGTCCTCCTCGGGAACGAGGATCCGCGCGCCGTCCGGCGCCGAGGAGGCGACCGTCCCCAGCAGCTGCGCGGTGCTCGCGCCCTGGGCGACGTCCGTGGTCTCGGAACCGGTGAGTTCGGCGAAGCGGGCCCGGGCGGCCTCCGCCGTCGCGCTCCACCCGGCGGGGTCGGGGGAGCCGCGCTGCCAGTCGTGCAGCGCCGCGTCCAGCGCCGCTTGGGCGGGGCGCGGCGGCACGCCGACCTGTGCCGTGTTGAGCCACGTGGTGTCGAGGTCCCAGAGCTCGCGAGCCGTGTCGATGTCCATGATCGGGAGGATGCCAAAAAGCCGCACGCGGATGGACCCCGGCCCCCTGGGAGGCAGGGGGTGCGGGGCGCTACAGCGGACGGGTCCAGGCGCCCCCGTACATGACCCCGGCGACGTTCAGTTCCGGGTCCAGCAGCAGGAGGTCGGCGCGGTTGCCCGTGGCCAGTTCGCCAACCCTCTCCAGACCGAGCGCGCGGGCCGGGGTGGCGGTGGCGGAACGGGCCGCGGCCGCCAGACCGACACCGTCCTCCCCGGGCAGGGTGTGGACGGCGCGCCGGATCGCGTCGGGCAGCACGATGGTACTGCTGGCGATCGCACCGGTCTCGGCGACGGTCGCCTGGCCGTCGCGCACCAGGACCCGCAGTTTCCCGAGGGTGTACTCGCCGTCGCCGAGCCCGGTGGCGGCCATCGCGTCGGTGACCAGGGCGACGCGTTCGCTCCCGGCGGTGTCGAACACCAGGCGGGCCGCGCCCGGGTGGACGTGCACCCCGTCGTTGATCAGTTCCACCGTGACCCGCGGATCGTTGAGGGCCGCCGCGATCGGGCCGGGCTCGCGGTGGTGCAGCGGCCGCATCGCGTTGTACAGGTGGGTGGCCATGGTCGCGCCCGCGTCGAACGCGGCACGTGTCTGTTCGTAGTCGGCCTCGGTGTGGCCGACGGCGGCGACCACGCCCTCCGCCGTGGCGGCGCGGACGAGTTCCAGCGCGCCCGGGAGCTCCGGGGCGACGGTGATCATCCGGACGTGTCCCCGCCCGGCCTTCAGGATCTGGGAGAACTCGTCCACGTCGGGGTCGCGGAGCAGCTCCGGGTCGTGGGCCCCGCACTTGCTCGCCGCGATGTAGGGGCCCTCCAGGTAGATGCCGGCGAGATCGCCCGTGTCGCACAGTTCCGCCAGAGCCGCGACCTGGCGCAGGGTGTCCGCCGGGGAGGCCGCGACGAGGCCGCCGAGGAGGGTGGTGACGCCGTGGGAGCGGTTGTGCTCCACGATCCGCATCGCCGCCTGCGGGTCCGCGTCGCTGAACGCGGCGCCCGCACCGCCGTGCACGTGTACGTCCACGCCGCCCGGAAGCACCCACCGGCCGCCGACGTCGGTGGACGCTTCCCCACCGGGGGTCTCTCCCGTTCCCATCCCGGTGATGCGGTCGCCCGCGACCCGCAGCCAGCCGTTCCGGACTCCGTCGGGTGTGACCAGTCGTGCGTTCGTCAACGTCGTCATCAGTGGTGCGGGCGTGGCGCCTCGGCAGCAGCGCGTGCCGGGGGCGGAAGCGCCCTCCTCCTTTCGCCCGGGTGTCGGCGGACCCGCGTGCCGCGAGGGGCAGGCGGGGACTGTTCGCGTCCGGTTCGCAACGGTGTCGTCGGGTCATCACTGAAGTTACCGGACGCGCGGTCGGCGTGTGGTCGCCGGTGGGAGGAAGGCGGCCGTGTCACGGTGGCGCGGGGGCGTGACGCCGGTGGGAACGTTCCTCCGGTGGTGCGGTGTTCCGTGCCACACGGTCGGGGTTTCCTCCCGGTGCCGTGCCGGTCCGGCCGGGGCGGGGTCCCGGCGGCGTTGACGCCAGCGCCCGGGGCGCTCAATATGGGGAGCGTGTCTGTCGGTGAGCTGCTCGTCCAGCGCCTGCACGTCGATCTGAGGCAGCAGGCGAGCGCGCTGTGTCGTTCGTGACCCTCCCGCCGCGTGGTGGGAACCGCGTCACCCGAGGAAGCGACACACGCGGCGGCCGTCCGCCGCGTCCACCGGAAAGAGGGCACTTTGGTCAGTTTCGTCGTGCTCACCGCCGCGCCGCGCCCGCGTTCGCCCCTGCAACGCGCCGCCGCGCGCGCCGCTGACACGCTCGCCGCCCGCCTGGGAACGTCCACGGAGTCCCGGAGCGTCGATCTCGCCGACTTCGGACCGGCTCTGCTCGCCACCGACACCGGACGGGAGGTCGCGGCGGCGTTGGAGACCGTCCGCGACAGCGACGTCCTGCTGGTGGCGTCACCCCAGGTCCACGGCAGCTACACCGGCCTGTTGAAGGCGTTCGCGGACCTGCTCCCGGAACTGGGGCTGGGGCAGACGGTCGCGGTGCCGATGGTCTCGGTGGCAGACCCCCGCAACGGACGCAACACAGAGGAGGATGTGCGTGTTCTGCTGTCCGAGCTGGGGGCGTGGGTGGCCGAACCGGGCCTGGTCTTCTCCGGGGAGGAGCTCGCGCAGCCGCAACCGGTGATCGAGGCGTGGGCCGAGGCGGCCGTTCCGGAGCTGCGCGGGGCGTTGTCAGTGGAGGCCTGAACGGTGGTTCGTGGGGCGCTTTCCGCGCTGTGGGGCACGGAAAGCGCGCGGTCGGTCACCGGGACCGGCCTACACCCGCTCGTCGCTGTGCGGCGGGAGCTCCTGGCCCTCAGCGGGGATACGGGCCCCGGTCTCGGGGTGCTCGGTGGTCACCATGTCGTGGGGGACGGGGCATTTCGCGGGGAAGGAACCGATCCGGTTGACGTCGTAGCCGTGGGGGTAGCTACGGATGTTGCCGTTGTTCTCCACCAGCAACGGTTCTTCGCGTGGGGGCATGAACCGGACTATGCGGGCGCGCGTCCTCAGCGCGGTTCGGGCGGCGAACCGCCAGAACCGGGAGGGGGAGTCGTAGGAGAACGCGGTGATCAACCGTTCGTCCAACAGCGCCATGGTGAAGGGGCGTACGAGGGGGCGCTGCCACGAGGGGTAGAAGTCGACCATCAGGTTCAGGGTGGCGTCCGACACCGCACGGCCGTCCTCGGTGTAGCCGAAGTGCTTCTCCTCGTAGGAGTTCAGCAGTTCGTGGAACTCGGCGTAGGTGGCGGGAATGTCCTTGATCGCCATGTGCCGGCCGAGTTCCCGGTAGTAGTTGGTGTTGGCGGTGATCTCGTGTTCGGTGAGCCGGCGCCAGCCGAACCCCCAGTCGTTCAGCCACACCACCGGCATCACGACGAACGTGCTCAGCACGTAGAGGTAGTCGTCGTTGCTGATGTCGTAGGAGCGGTGCATCTGGTTCATCCGGCGCAGCGCGTCGCGACCCTTCCCGGGCTCGAAGCCGTGCGCCAGGATCGCGTCCAGGATCAGCGCGGTGTCGTCGTAGCGGTGCTGCGTCCGCTCGGTGAACTCGCGGGTGTCGCCGAGGAGCTGGCCGATACTGGGAACAGCGTAGGTCCGGTAGAGGGCCAACCCCAATGCCTGGGACATGTCCCACGGGAACTCGTGCATCGACAGGATCTGGGTGATCCTCCGACAGTCCGTTCGCGCGTCCAGCCGGTGGGTTTCCGTGTACCAGTCGAACCGTTTCAACAGAACCCTTCCGATATCGTCGTTGTACCTACTCTCACGGTCGCATCCCGTTGGGGGAAGCGTCGTCTCCGCCCCTGCTCCCGGAAGGGAAACTTTTCGGTAACAGCACCGGGGCGGGCAGCGGGCCGTGAGACGCGGCACGATGCGGCGGGCTCTGGGGCGCGGTGCGGACGGGCGGTTCGTGCTGGCGGTCGGTACCAAGGTGCGGCCGGTGCGGTCGCGGGACCTGCCCGCTTGCCCGTCGAGTGTGCGGGTGTACCGCGATGCGCTGGGACACTGGCACTGCTCGTTCGCCGTGCCCGCCCAGACCGAGCCGCTGCCGCCAGGCGGCAAAGCAACACCGCACAGCGACCCGGAAGCGCCACGGCGACGCCCGCACGTGGGCCGAACGGGTCGTGACCGGCCACGGCGGTGTGGCTCTCCGCGGGCCTCCGGGCGCCGTTCCCGGCACGACCGCGATGTCCCGCAAAGCCGCTGATGGTGCGATCAGTGCCGCCGAGAGCGAACTAGGTGCTGTTTTTTGGGCGCTGTTCGTCGCGAGCGGCGTCTCCGGTGCCGCCCGGCAAGGCCGGTCAGGGAGGCGGAGCGGACCCTCCGTCGACCGACGAGAACGCCGCCGGGCGGTGTCCTGGGGCGGCGCGCAGCAGGACAAGCGTCCGAAAAACAGCACCTAGCGGCGATGGGGGCGCAAGCACGCGCGGGACGTGCGGCTGGCCGAACCGGCCTACACGACGATGGGCTGCGGACAGTGCCGTGCGGGAACCACGCACGCACTGCCGCTGTCGCACCGCACCCACACCCGTACCGCGTGCGGTACCCCGCTCCCGAGAGACAGGAACTCCGCGCGCGTCACGCTGGTCCGGGCAGGTTCCGGCCCGGCTGGTGTTGACGGCGTGCATCCCGGGCGTCCGCTGGGCGCTCGGGCAGCCTGAGCCAGGGATCGCCCGCCTTCAGGCGGGAGAGGATTCACACAGGTGTCGCGGTGTTCTCGGCGACGTGGCTCACGAGCGTCACGAGGGACTCCTTGCTGGACTCCCTGCTGCGGGCGTCGCACAGCAGCACCGGGATGCGTTCCGGGATGGTGAGCGCCTCCCGTACCTCCTCCGTGTCGTAGTGGTGGGCGCCCTCGAAGCAGTTCACCGCCACGATGAAGGGCAGGCCGCGACGCTCGAAGAAGTCCACGGCAGGGAAGCAGGTCTCCAGTCTCCGGGTGTCCGCCAGGACCACCGCGCCCAGCGCGCCCTGGGCGAGTTCCTCCCACAGGAACCAGAACCGTTGCTGGCCCGGGGTCCCGAACATGTACAGCACCAGCTCGTCGCTGATCGTGATCCGGCCGAAGTCCAGGGCGACCGTGGTCGTGTCCTTGCGTTCCACCCCGGCGAGGTCGTCGACCCCGAGGCTGGCCTCGGTCATCAGCTCCTCGGTGCTCAGCGGGGAGATCTCGCTGATCGTGCTGACCATCGTCGTTTTTCCCGCGCCGAACCCGCCCGCGACGAGGATCTTGATCGCGGAGGGGATCGCGTTGGTGTTGTCAGAGTCGTTGGATGCCATCGAGTACCGCCTGCAGTACGTCCCGGTTGACCGGGCTCTCTGTCGTGTAGGGGGCGCGGGCCAGGATGTATCCGCGGCTGATGAGATCGCCGAGAAGGACCTTGACCACCGCTACGGGGATATCCAGGTGCGCCGAGACCTCCGCCACCGACTGGGCCCGCTGGCAGATGTCCAGGATCCTGAGCTGCTCCGGTTCCAGGGACATCCGTTCCACGTCGGTGCGGGCCGTGATGACCACGCTGACCATGTCGAGCTGGACGGAGTCGCTGTGCTGCCGCCCCTGGGTCATGACGTAGGGACGGACCAGCGGTTCGCTGTTCTCGGAGTCCAGTCCCGGTTCGTGTCCCTCGGACATGCGTGCCTCCGCTATCTGGCCTGATCCGTGGGAGCCTGACTGTCGTTCTTGCGGGGCGCGGACTCGAGGAACCTGCCGACCTGTTCGACGAGGACGTTCATCTCGTAGGCCACCAGGCCGACATCGGAACTCTCGTCGGCGACGACGGCGAGGCACGCTCCGTTCCCCGCCCCGGTGACGAACAGGTACGCCCGTTCCATCTCCACGACGGTCTGCAGCACCTTCCCGCCGTTGAACTGCTTACCGGTGCCCCGGGCGAGGCTCTGGAAAGCCGAGGCGACCGCGGAGAGGTGCTCGGCGTCCTCCGCGTTCAGTTCGTTGGACCTGCCAATGAGGAGACCGTCCGCAGAGAGCACGATGGCGTACGTCGCGCCGGCGGCCCGCTCCACGAGCTCGTCCAGCAGCCAGTTCAGATCCTTCGCGGCATCGTTCGTCACGGTTACGTTTCCTTCTCAGTGTCGTTCGAGCGCTGTTGTCCTTCCTCGCGCCCGCGGCGCGTACCCCGCTGGAAGGCGGCCATGTTGTGGCGCAGCTTGGTCGAACGGTCCTCGTCCTCCGCCGTCTCCGACGCCGCGGGGGAGGACGTCGAATCCGACGGTTCGTCGTAAAGCTGGGGTGCCAGGTTCTCCTGTGGGGCGCGCTTGGGGAGGGAAGGGCGCCCGTCCTCGGTGGTTGTCGTCTCGGCTCCCTTCCTGGGCGTCCCACGGCGGGGAAGCCCGGACGGCGTGTACGAGTCCGAGGACTCGTGCTCCCCGTCGGCGGCCTGCCCTCCGGTGTCCGGTGACCGGCGCGGGAGGGGGTTGTCCGAGCCGGTGGTGGTCGTGGAACGTTCCGGAGTCGGGGCAGGCCGGGCAGCACCGTCGGACCCGTTGGGGGAGGGCGAAGCGTCCCGGCTGCTGGCCGGGACGGCTGTGAGGGTGGTGCCCCCTCGGGTACTGGCCGGCTCGCTGTCGTCCTCCTCCCCGGAGGGAAGCGGAAGCGCGTCCCCGGAGATCAGCTCGGAGGGAAGCAGGACGATCGCCTGCACACCCCCGTACGGTGAGGAACGCAGCCACACCTTGATGTGGTGCCGCTGGGCCAGCTGTGACACCACGAACAGGCCCAGGCGCATCTTCTCATTGAGCCGCATGACGTCGAACTCGGGTGGGTCCGCCAGCAGCTCGTTGGCGGAGGTGAACTCCTCCTCCTGCATTCCCAGACCACGGTCCTCGATCTCGACCGCGACCCCGTTGGGGACCTGCTCGCTGCGGAGCTGGACGTGGGTGTGCGGCGGGGAGAACGTGGTGGCGTTGTCGACCAGCTCGGCGACGAGGTGGATGACGTCGGCGACCGCGGGGCCCTTCAACGCGACCGGCGCGATGTGCTCCCGCTGGACCCGGCTGTAGTCGCCGGACTCCGAGATGGCGCCGCGCAGCACGTCGATGAGCGGCATCGGCCGGTGCCAGGTGCGGCCGGGCGCCTCCCCGCCGAGGATGAGCAGGTTCTCCGCGTTGCGTCGGGAACGGGTGGCCAGGTGGTCCAGCTTGAACAGTTCCGTGAGCTGTTCCGGGTCCTCCTGCTGGCGCTCCAGCTTGTCCAGCAGACGCAGCTGGCGGTGCACCAGGGTCTGGGTGCGGTGGGCGATGTTCAGGAAGACGCGGTTGACGCCCTGGCGGAGCTCGGTCTGACGGACCACCGCGTCCACCGCTGTCCGGTGCGCGGCGTCGAACGAGGTGGCGACCTGGCCGATCTCGTCGTCCTGCTGCTGGGAGGCCAGGTCGCGGTGCTCCTCGCTGGTGTCGACGGATTCGTGCTCGCGCAGCCGCCGCATGAGGTCGGGCAGTCCCTCGTCGCTGAGTTCCTGCGCGCCGTCCCGCAGCAGGTGCAGCCGCCCCACCAGCCGTCGGGACGAGCGGCGTGCGATGACGAAGGCGCCCACCGTGACCACGGCGACGGTGAGGCTGCCCGTGATCGCCAGGATCAGGGAGTCGATGGCGCTCTCGTGTTGCAGATCGCCCGCGTAGAGCGCCTGGCTCTTCCCGAGGTCGACGAGCTCCGCGCGTACCGGCGTGTAGACCTCGTTCCACTCCTCCTCGCTCACCGGCATCGCGAGGTCCTCCTCGCTGTCCCCGGTGACCGGGTCGGTGGAGGCGGTGACGTCGCGCTCGACGATCTCGTCCTGGAGGTCCGTGAGCGTGGCGAAGTCGTCGCTGTTGCGCAGCTCGGTGAGGCGTTCGCTCTCCTCCGGGCCCATGTACTCGGTGATCGCGTCCAGGAACCCGCGGTAGGAGCCGACGAGCCGGGTGAACTCCCGCTGTTCGGACCGGGTGAGCTCGCCGTTGTCGAAGGACCGGGAGAGGTAGGCGTCCGCCTGGGACAGCTGGTCCACGGTGCGGAACATGTAGGTCGCGCTCGAACCGGGGCCGATGATCTCGGGGATGCGCCCGTGCCGGGACTGGGTGTCGAACAGGTCGGCTCCGGCCTCCGTCAGGGCGTTGTAGCGCGTGAACACGTCCTGGCGGGTCGCCTGGCCCAGGTTGACCTGCTCGCGGATCTGGGTGATGTCGTCGAATCCCTCGTCCAGTTCGGTGACGCGCTTCTTGACCGGCTCCTCGACGTAGGGCTTCAGGGAGTCCAGTGTCCCGAGGATCTCCTCCATGTGCTTGTCGGCCTGCGCGCGGGCCTCACCCAGTTCCTCCTCGTGCTCGTCGGGTTCCTCGAGGTAGGCGATCGTGGCGGAGCGTTCCTCCATGACGGAGGCCAGGGCCACGGCGGCCGGGGTCAGCACTTCCTCGTTGCCCTGGGAGAGCGCCAACTCCATCCCGGCGTTGTAGAAGAGGTAACCGCTCAGCACGAGCCACAGCGCGAGCAGGGTCGCGGTCGAGGTCAGGACGATCCTGCGGAGTCGGCTGCTGATAGTGCGCGTGTTTCGTTGCTTTGCTGCCTGCACTGCTCTCCTATGACCCTGGCAAAGCGCGCATCGGGGAACGGGGATCGGCCGGGTTGCGGGAAATGCGGCCATATCAGCCGAACAGAAGGCTGTTCTGGCGAGAAGATCTTATCTTGTCGTGGATATGGACAAACCGCCCGGAACAGGAGGGGTGGGCACGGCGGGGCCGGTGCCGTCCCGGAAGTATCGGCTCCGAACTGGAAATTCGCAATGGAGCAGTGCGAATTGGCAGGTGAAGCGGGGGTGCCGGGAAAACGAAGCAATTATCAAAAAGTTACAAAACGCGCTGGTAGTGTCACGCGCTACGGTCGCGTCCCCCGGCTTCACACGTTTCCGCTGCGCGCCGCCCGCGTCCCGGTTAGCCTGTTGAGGCTATGGAGGGGATCTTCACCGGCACTCCCGGTTCCGCGGCGCTGGCACCGTCCGCTTTCGCCCTTGCGGCGCTCGTCGCCCTCGCGGTGTTCGGCGCCAACCACCGGCGCAGGTTCGGACGGTTCAACGGTTGGCCCGGGCAGGTCACCATGGCCGTGCTGGCCACAGCCGTCGGCGTGGGGGCCTACGCCCTCTGGCCGCTGCCGCACCCCGCCGGTGTCGTGTGCCCCGCGCCGGGGGACATACGGCAACCCGCCCCGCTCGCCACAGTGTCGCCCCTGAGCTGGGAAGCGGCCGCGCACGCCGGGCTGGCCGCCGGCGCGCTCCTCCCCGTGGGGCTCCTCGCCCGGTACCGCTACCGCCGCGGGATACCGGCCGCACTCGCGGCGGGCGGGACGCTCGCGCTACTGGTGGAGCTCGTCCAGGCGAGCGCCGTCGCGGGGACATATCCCTGCCCGTACCGGGTGGCGGCTCTCGACGACGTCGTACTGGGAGCGCTCGGGGCGTTCGCCGGGTGGTTCGCGGGAGCGGCCCTGGACCGGGTGCTGCCGCGTGCCTGGCCGTCGGCGGTCCCCGACATCATGCCGCCGGGACTGTCCCGGCGGGTGCTCGGCCACGTCCTCGACGTGGGCGTGTGGTGGTACGGGGCTGCCGTCCTCGCCGCCACGGCCGCCACCGTCGGCGCCCTCCCGTCCGTCGGTACCGACGTCGTCGGCACCGCGGCCCTGGTCGCGCTGGCACTGGCGCTGGGCATCGTGACCCCGCTGGTACGCCGGGACCGCTGCCCCCCGGGCCGGGCCGCCTCGCGGCTGGCACTCTCCAGGAAGGGGCCGCCGGAACCCGCGTCCCGGCCGCGCACACTGCTGCGCTCGGGGCTGCTGTACGTCCCGCTGGGAACACTGTTCCTGCTCGACCTGGGGTGGTGGGCGCCCGCTGTCGCTGCGGTGCACGGCGCGCCGATCCTGTTCCGCCGCGACCAGGCGGGACTCGCCGACCTCATCGCGGGTACACGCGTGGTAACCCGGATGACCCTGTGCGGCGGGCTGCCGCGCGACCTCGTCCGCGCACCCGCCGGAAGCGCGGTCACCGCACGGACCACCGAGTAGCCGACGGCCGTACCGGGCTGCGGCTCACCCCCAGGTGACGGCGGCGAAGAGCATCCCCACGGCGATCAGGGCGACCGCCAACAGGCCGAACATCACCCGCACCCAACTGCTCAGCCACGGCGCGTCGACGATGCGGGCCTGGTCCGGCCGTCCCGGGTCGTAGAGCACCACCACGGGGTCGCCGTTGCGGGAGGCGGTCCAGCCCGTGCTGTCGTGGGTGGCGAAGATCTGCCGGCCGTCCTCGGTCAGGAAACGCACCACCATCCGGGACGAGGTACTGGTTTCCCGGTAACCGACGATCACCCCCTCGGCGCGCGCCCCGTTCCGGGCGAGGAACACCGAGAAACGCACGTGCCGGAGCAGGAACACGAGCACCACGAGCCCGGCCACGATCGGCAACAGAGGATAGAGGTCCGCCACAACGCACCCACTCGGACGGTACTGACACGCTTCCGGCAGGGAACGTTACCGCAACCGGCGCGGCTGGGCAGCGCGCCTCCCGCAGCGCGGACGGTCAGGGAGCGGTGAGGAAACCCTCCGCCATCCGCACCAGGGTGGCGTGGATCTCCTCGATGGGGCGCTCCGGCTGGAGGGCGCGCCAGTCCAGCGCGACGGTCACCGTCATACCGAACAGCGCCGAACTGGCCACCCCGGTGTCCAGGTCGGACGGGATCTGGCCCTCTGCGGCCATGCTGTCCAGCAGTTCGGCGATCGCTCCGATCGCGTCGTCGCGGATGTGGCGCGCGGTGGTGTACCACGCCTGGCCGGTGCGCCACGCCTCGGCCATCAGCAGCCGGGCGAGGGCCTCGTGGGTGCCGATGAACTCCAGCTCGGCGCGCAGCACCGAGAACAGGGCCTCCCGCGGTGGACCGGCGGAAGCCGCCCGCAGGTCGCCCGCGAGCCGGTCCACCCCCCACTCGATGAGGGTGGCGTAGAGCTCCTCCTTGCCGGAGAAGTTGTAGTACACGGTGCCCTTGGCGACACCGGCGCGTTCCGCGATGCGGTCCACACTGGTGGACTCGACGCCCTGTTCGGAGATGAGCGCGACGGCGGCCTCGAACAGCCGCTGGCGTGTCCCCTGGCGGCGCGCGGTCACCGGTTTCCGGGACGCGCACCCCGTGTCCTCGGGCGGGGAAGGAAACACCCTTCTCCTTTCGGGTGGTGGGACGGCCGCCCTGCGGGCGCGGCCGTTTCTACCGGCGATCGGTACGTTACCCGGTCACAGGGACAGCGCCGGGTACAGCTTCCCCACGGTCCAGGTCCGGCTGCGTGCCGTGGTGACCCAGGTCAGCAGCAGGGAGACGAGCAGGTAGCAGGTCAGGACCGCGCACGCGCCCCACACCGCGTCGAGCGGGCCGCCGCTGACCAGGTGCCGGGCAGCCGAGACCACCCAGCTCATCGGCAGGTACGGCGCGATGGTCTGGAAGAACTCGTGACTGGTCTGGATGGGATAGGTACCACCAGCCGACGTGAGCTGCAACATGAGCAGCGCGAGAGCCAGGATCCGCCCGGCCGGGCCGAACCTCGCGTTGATCCACTGCACCATGGCGGCGAACGTGGCCGAGGTCAGCGCCAACAACCCGATGAGTGCCAGCCACCGTTGGGCGTCCAGCCCGAGCATGAAGTGCAGCACCCCCAGCATCGCCAGCACCTGGACACCGCCGACGGCGAGCGCCGGGAACCAGCCGGACAGCGCCACCCGCCACGCCGGGGCACTCGCCGCCAGGGCCCGCTTCGGTGCGGCCGGGAGCACCATGTAGGTCACCATGGTTCCCACCCACAGCGACAGCGTGATGAAGAACGGGGCGAAACCGGTCCCGTAGTTGGGGGCCTCGTTGTCCACGACGGAACTGAGCTGGACGGGGCCGCTCATCATGTCCTGACGGCTGTCCCGCTCGTCCCCGTCGTAGGTGGGGATCCGGTCCACCCCGTCGTCCAGCCCCGCCGCGAGTTCCTCCGAGCCGTCGTTGAGCTCGGAGAGGCCGTCGCTGAGGTCTCCCGCGCCGCTGTGGAGGGCGCTGATGCCGTCGTTGAGGTCCACGGACCCCTCGTGGGCCTCCTCGAGTCCGTCCTCGAGGTCACTGCTGCCGTCGGCGATGTCCTGCAGCGCGGTGTCGAGCTTGTTCGCCTTGTCCTGGACGTCCTCGACCTTGTCGGCGGCATCGGGGGCCGCGTCGGCGATGTCGGAGGCGACGTCGTGGACCGTGCTGGCCCTCTCGCCGATGGTGTCGATCCGGTCCCGGTTGTCGTGCACGAACCCGTTGACCGCGGCCGCATCGTCGGCGACGTCGCGCGCGTCGGTGAGCAGCGTGTACAGCTGCGGGTCGCTCTCCTCCAGGTCGGGGTTCTCCTCGAGGTAGGTGTCCAGCCGGTCGCGGGTGTCCCGGATCGCGGTCAGGTCCTCCTCACTGGTCTCGGGTAGCTCGTCGACCGCCGTGGCGACGGTGTCGGCGGCGTCGGCGACGGTCTCGGCGGTGTCCTCGACGTCCTCGGCGTTCTCCTCGAGCAGCGGAACGGTGTCGTCGGCCACCGAGTCGATCTTGTCGACGGCGTCGGAGACCTCGTCGGAGGCGGTGGCGGAACCGTCGGCGAGCTCGGAGGAGCCGTCGTGCAGCTGTGCGAGTCCCGAGCTCAGTTCGTCGGACCCGTCCTCGGCGTCTCCCAGGCCCTCGTGGAGGTCGCCGGACCCGTCCTCGGCGTCGTCGGCTCCCTCGGACAGTTCCCCGGCCCCCTCCGCGGCTTCCTGGGTGCGGCCGTGTATCTCGTTGAACCCGAGGAACATGGTGTCGAAGTAACGCCCGATGGCGGACTCGCCCGCCGCGGACTCCACCTCGCCGAAGGCGGCGCTGAGCAGCTGCCGGGCGATGTAGTTGTTGGCGTCGTCGTACTGCACCTCGAGCATGGCCGGGTCGGGTTCGGCGTTCTCGTCGGAGGGTGCGGCGAGGTTCGCGCTGAAGTCCTCGGGGATGGTGAGGGCGACGTAGTAGCGCCCGTCGCGGACCCCGGCTTCGGCCTCCCGCTCGTCCACGAGGTGCCAGTCGAGATCGTCGCGGCTGGTCAGGGTGTCGGCGAGCTCGTCCCCGGCCGCCAGTTCCTCCCCGTCGGCGGTCGCCGGCCTGTCCTCGTTGACGAGCGCGACCGGCAGGTCGCCCGTCCTGCCGAACGGGTCCCAGAACGACCACAGGTACAGCCCGGAGTACAGGAGCGGCACCAGGACCAGCGCCGCCAGGGCGGCGGCGGGCAGTGGTGCGCGCAGGAAGGAGAGGACGGACAGGCCGCTGAGCCGCAGGGTGGGCAGCGTCCGGAACGTGGGGGGTTTCACGTGTGCTCCTTTCGCGGCGCCGGGGCCTGTTCCCCGGTGTCCCGTTCGGGGGCTTCCTGCTCCGTTTCCGGGGTGCGGCGCGGGACGCGCCGCCTGCCCGGTAGTAGCGAACCGGCGCCGAACCGCCGGTGCCGCCCGGACGGTTCGGACGGTTCGGCCGAGGGCGGTCGCGCGCCGCGGGTGAGCGGGATGGTGGTGGCGCGGTCCTGGAACGCGGTCGCGTCGGTGCACGACGCGACGACGGTGAGTCCCGCGTCGGCGAGTTTCCCGAGGGTGCGGGCGAAATCGGCCTGCTCGTCGGGGGTGAGCCCGTGGTCGGCGTTGTCGACGAGCAGCAGGCGGGGCTCCTCCAGGAGGGCCAGCGCCACACCGAGTCGGCGTTTCTCCACCATGGAGAGGTCTCGGACGAGTGCGCGGGTGTCCACGTCGGGCAGGTCGGCGTCGGACAGGGCGGCGCGGTGCTGTGACCGCCCCGCGGGGCGTAGCCGCAGGTGCGTGCGTTCACTGAGGTGTTCGGTGACGCGTAGCCGCTCGTCCAGGTCGTTCACACCGTCGAACAGGCCGAGCGCGGACACGCGGCGCACCCGTCGGGCCGATGCGGGAACGGGGTGGCCGTCGACGTGGAGGGAACCGTGGGAGGGCCGCATGCGGCCGGCGAGGCTCAGCAGCAGTGAGGTGCGTCCGCTGCCCGACGTGGCGTGGAACGCGGTGAGGGACCCGGGGAGGGCCGTGAACGTGACGCCGGCGTACACCGGCCCCTGCCTGGTGCGCAGCGCGAGCCCGTTGGCCTCGACGCGGGCTCCTGTCGCCCGGCGCATTCGCTCTCCTCCACTGTCCGTTGTCGGCACCAAATTTGAACTGACCGGTCAGTTCAAAAATAACGCGGGACGGGAGCGGTCGCGAGCGGGGCGGGCATGGGGAGGGCCACAGTGCGCCGCGGAAGCCGAGACTCGGGGCCGGCCGGAGTGGGGGAGCGCCGTGGACCAGGGGTTCGGTACGGAGAGCGCGTCCGTGGCGAGCCACACGCCCGGACGGGCATTCCCGTACCCGGGGACGGGGAGAGGGGCGCGTCCCGGGGCCGCGACGCGGCGTTTTCCCGCTCCTCCCAGCGGGGCGGGAGTCCGGTGGTCGTTGCGCCGCGACAGCGGCGCCGGAACGACGAACGGGGGCGGGAAACGCCTGCGCTTCCCGCCCCCGCTTCGGCCGCTGTCGCCGGGCCGTGCGTCACCAGCTCGTCGGCACGGGCATCCCCTCGTTGAAACCGGCGGAGCTCTGCACTCCCACGGTCGCCCGTTCGTGGAACTCCGCGAGGTTGCTGGCACCGGAGTACGTCAGGGAGCTGCGGACCCCCGCGACGATCTGGTCGATCAGGTCCTCCACGCCGGGACGCTCCGGGTCCAGGTACATCCGGCCGCTGGAGATCCCCTCCTCGAACAGCGCCTTGCGCGCGCGCTCGAACGCCGAGTCCTCCGAGGTGCGCAGCCGGACGGCGCGCGCCGAGGCCATTCCGAAGCTCTCCTTGTACATCCGGCCCTGGGCGTCGCGTGTCGCGTCGCCCGGTGACTCGTAGGTGCCGGCGAACCAGGAGCCCACCATCACGTTGGACGCGCCCGCCGCCAGAGCCAGGGCGACATCCCGCGGGTGGCGCACACCCCCGTCGGCCCACACCGACTTGCCCATCTCGCGCGCGGCCTCGGCGCACTCCAGTACCGCGGAGAACTGCGGTCGCCCCACAGCCGTCATCATCCGCGTGGTGCACATGGCGCCGGGGCCCACCCCGGCCTTGACGATATCGGCACCCGCCTCGATGAGGTCCCGGGTCCCATCGGCGGTCACCACGTTGCCCGCCACGATCGGAACATCCGGGCTGAGCGCGCGGACCTTGCGCAACGCCGCGAGCATCTTGTCCTGGTGCCCGTGCGCGGTGTCGATGACGAGCGCGTCCACTCCGGCCGCGAGCAGCTCGCCGGCTTTGCCGGCGACGTCGCCGTTGATGCCGATCGCGGCGGCGATCCGCAGGCTGCCGTTGCCGTCGGTCGCCGGGTCGTACAGCGTGGCGCGCAGCGCTCCGGTGCGGGTGAGGACCCCCACCAGCGCGCCCGAGGCGTCGACGGCCGGTGCCAGCCGGTGCCGGAAGTCGTTCAGTTTCCGGAACGCGTCCCGCGGGTCGATGTCGGCCGGTAGGGTCAGCAGGTCGGTGGACATGACCTCGTGCAGCTGGGTGAACCGGTCCACGCCGACGCAGTCGCCCTCGGTCACGACCCCGAGCGGCTGCCACTGGTCGTCGACCACGATGACCGCGTTGTGGGCGCGTTTCGGCAGCAGGTTCAACGCGTCACCGATGGTGTTCTGCGGGCCCAGGGTGATCGCCGTGTCGTGCACGAGGTGGCGCTGCTTGACCCACGAGACCACCTCCGCCACCACGTCGAGCGGAATGTCCTGGGGAAGGACCGCGATCCCGCCGCGGCGGGCGATGGTCTCCGCCATGCGCCGACCTGCGACGGCGGTCATGTTCGCCACTACGATAGGAATCGTGGTTCCGGTGCTGTCGGAGGACGTGAGATCCACGTCCAACCGGGAACCCACGGCCGAGCGCCGCGGAACCATGAACACATCGCTGTAGGTCAGGTCGTGTTCGGGGACCTGGTTGTTCAGAAAGCGCACGCCTCTACCTCGGTCGGGACCTGTGGGGGCTGCCGCGCGGACGCGTACATCCAGCGGACCCCTCGTACTCGACAATTATGACCGCACCGATTAGCCCACTGGACAGCTGGTCTGGGAAGATCCCGGCCAGCAGGCCGCCCGCCGTCTCCTCCCAGCCCGTGGCGGCCGCCGTTCAGCGTCGATGCGTGGGACCGTCCCAAACGCCGCAAGAGAGAGACCCATGGCCAGTTTTACACTCGCGGACGTTCGTGAACACACCTACAAGAGACGCGACGCGTGGTGGACAGTATTCCTTGTCGACCCGCTCGCCTCCCGGCTGGTGCTGTTCACCGCGAACCGTACGAGTATCACCCCCAACCAGATCACCGCGGGTGCCGGGGTTCTCGGTGCGGGATCTGCCGTGGCGTTCGCCCTGGGAACCTGGCCGTGGCTGGTGCTCGGCGGGGTGCTGTTCCACCTGAGCTTCGTCCTGGACTGCATGGACGGGAAGATCGCCCGGTTGAAGGGCAACGGGTCCGTGTTCGGGGCGTGGGTGGACTTCGTCTTCGACCGGGTGCGGTTCTTCGTCTGCATGATGGCGCTGCTCCTGGGGCAGTGGGTGGCCACCGGCCAGGTGGTGTTCCTGCTGCTCGCGCCCGTGGTGACCTTCCTCGACCTGATGCGTTACCTCAACGCCTCCCAGGTCGCCAAGACCCGTTCCACCATGCGGCAGAAACTCCGCGCGGCAGCAGCGGGAGAGGACGTCTCGGAAGCGGGGCCGGACGACCCGGAGAGCACCGAGGACGACGGCGACAACGCCGCCGCTGGGACCGGGCGGAGGCTTACGGGAGACACCCCCGGTGGTGGGACGCACCAGGACGCCGCGGACACCGGACAGACCGGGACCCGCGGCGCTGACGCGGACCAGGGGGGCGGCTCCGGCTGGTACGAGCGGCTGCGCAGCACGCTGCTGCGCAGCCGGGTACGCATGCACCTGTTCAGCGGCATCGAGTTCGAGATGTTCGTGTGCGTTGTCGCACCGGTCACCGCGCTGCTGGCGCCGCTGCTCCCGGTGACCAGTCTGGTGGTGGGGGTGACGGTGCTCGCCTGCGCCGGGCTGGCACTGTTCGAGGTCCTCATCGTGTACAGGTTGTGGCGGGCCACCCGCGGATTCGTCCGGGAGCTGCGCGCCCTCCGGTCGTGAGCTGCCTCCGCCCGGTCAACCGGAGCGCACCGGAGAGCCTCCGCTGGCCCCGGAGGCGCCCGCCGGATGTTGCCCGGGAATCCCCTGATGAGACCGGGAACGCCGCGGGTGTCGTGGTACCTCCGTTTGAGATTCGTTATTCCACGGGAGAGAATCGGCGCGGCGGCTCCGCGCTGGTCAATGGCCAACCGCGGGACGACACCCCTGCGTAGCCACCCGAGGAAGAAGGTGGGAACAGTGCCGCACGCGGTCGATCCGCAGCGTGCCGCCGAGCACGGAAACGTGGTCATGCGGCTCGTTGACGAGATCTTCCCCCTCGTTGAGGGCATGTACGTCGACCTGCACAAGAACCCCGAGCTGTCACACCAGGAGCACCGCACCGCCTCCGCGGTGGCGGGATGGCTCGACCGGGCCGGGTTCGAGGTGCACACCGGGGTCGGTGGCACCGGCGTCGTCGGGATCCTCCGCAACGGCGAGGGCCCCACGGTGCTGCTCCGCGGCGATATGGACGCCCTGCCGCTGGAGGAGAAGACCGGCCTGCCGTACGCGAGTACGGCACGTGGCGTGGACGAGAACGGCAACGACGTGCCGGTGATGCACGCCTGCGGGCACGACGCGCACACCGCCTGCCTGGTGGGCGCCGCCGACCTGCTGGCCGACGCCCGGCAGGAGTGGCGCGGCACCCTGATGGTGGTGGCCCAACCCGCCGAGGAGACCATCGACGGCGCGGCCACGATGCTCCAGGACGGTCTCTACACCCGGTTCGGACGTCCCGACATAGCTCTGGGCCAGCACATCGGCCCGCAGCCCGCGGGAATGATCTCGCACCGCGCCGGCGTCATCCTGGCCGCGAGTTCGACGCTGAGAATCCGTATCTTCGGGGACGGCGGCCACGCCTCCCAGCCGCACACCACGGTCGACCCGGTCGTGATCGCCGCCAGTATCGTCACCCGGCTGCAGAGCGTCGTCGCCCGGGAGGTCAGCCCGAGCGAGATGGCGGTGGTGACGGTGGGCACGCTGCAGGCCGGGACCAAAGCCAACATCATCCCGGACGAGGCCTACCTCGAGGTCAACACCCGGGCGTTGACCGACACCGTCGGTCAGCACCTGGACAGCGCGATAGAACGGATCGTGCGGGCGGAAGCTGCCGCGGCCGGCGCCGCGCGCGAACCGGAGATCACCCGGACACAGGAGGCCGGGGTGACATGCAACGACGCGGAAGCCACCGAGCAGGTCGCCTCCGCGCACCGGGCGTACTTCGGCGACGGTTACGTCATCGACCTTCCCGAACCGTTCACCGGTAGTGAGGACTTCGGGGAGCTGGGGCTTCCCGGTGACCCCGACCCCGTTCCCTACGCGTTCTGGTTCGTGGGGGCCACCCCGCACGACGTGTGGGAGGAGGCACCGGGGGAGACGCCCTACGAGAAGCTGGCCTCCCTGCCGGGCAACCACTCCTCCTACTTCGCGCCGGAACGGGAACTCACCCTGCGCGCCGGCCTCGCCGCCCTGACGATGGGGGCTCTCACCTACCTGGGGCGTGTGGAAACCGGCACCGAGACAGCCGGTCAGGCGGCCGTTCCCGCGATGGACCACCCCCAACCGGCTCCGGAGGGGCCCGCACCGGGACCGTTCACGGGAGTTACCGCCCAGCCGGCAACGGGGGCTTCCCAGCCGATAACCGGAGCCGGCCCGCCGGTTGATGGTGGTCCGCCGCCTCCGCCGGAGGGTGCTCCGGTGGACGCTCCGCCGCCTCCGGAAGGCGCGCCGATGGATGTGCCGCCGCCTCCGTCTCCGGAGGGTGCTCCGGTGGAGGGGTCGTATCCGCCTCCGCCGGGTGAGGGTGCGGTTCCGGTGTCGCAGGAGCCGCCGGCTGACGCTGTTCCTCCTCCGCCGCCGGGTGTGCCGTCGGGGGCGCCGGTTGATGGTGGTCCGCCGCCTCCGCCGGAGGGTGCTCCGGTGGACGCTCCGCCGCCTCCCGAGGGCGCGCCGATGGATGTGCCGCCGCCTCCGTCTCCGGAGGGTGCTCCGGTGGAGGGGTCGTATCCGCCTCCGCCGGGTGAGGGTGCGGTTCCGGTGTCGCAGGAGCCGCCGGCTGACGCTGTTCCTCCTCCGCCGCCGGGTGTGCCGTCGGGGGCGCCGGTTGATGGTGGTCCGCCGCCTCCGCCGGAGGGTGCTCCGGTGGACGCTCCGCCGCCTCCGGAAGGCGCGCCGATGGATGTGCCGCCACCGCCGCCCTACGCTGCGCCGTACCCGTCGGAGGAGCAACAGGAGAGCGGAACCCGCGGGGAGGACGAGCAACCGCCGCACTATCCCGATCCGCCGTACCGCCTGTAACCCGCGGCGCGGTCACGGAGAGGAACCCGCGTACCTCGCCACGAGGTGGGACGGTAGCACCTCGTGGCGCAGGTACCGCCGTGTGAACGATCCGGTGCCGTGCGACAGGGAGCGCAGGTCCACGGCGTAGCGGGTCGTCTCCAGCTGCGGAACCTCCGCCCGGATCAGTGTTCGGCCGCCGCCGAACGCCTCCGTGTTGACAACCCGGCCCCGTCGCGCGGACAGGTCGCTCATCACGGCCCCCATGTAGGTGTCCGGAACGAGGACGGAGAACTCGTCCACGGGCTCCAGCATCGACAGTTCACCGTTGTCCGCCGCGTCCCTCAGGGCGAGTCGGCCGGCCTTCTGGAACGCCATGTCCGAGGAGTCCACCGAGTGGGACTTGCCGTCGTACAGGGTCACCCTGATGTCCACCAGCGGATGTCCGGTGTGCAGCCCCGACGCCATCTGCGCTCGGATCCCCTTCTCCACCGAGGGGATGTACTGGCGCGGCACCACACCGCCGACGATGTTGTCCACGAACTGCAGGCCGGTCCCGGGAGGGAGCGGTTCCACCCGGATCCGGCAGATGCCGTACTCCCCGTGCCCGCCGCTCTGTTTGACGTTGCGGCCCGTGCCCTGGGCGGGGACGGAGAACGTCTCCCGTAGCGGGACGCGGAGCTCGGCCGTGGTGACGCTGACACCGTGGCGGTTGCGTAACCGGTCCAGAGCCACGTCCAGGTGCGCCTCGCCCATGGTCCACAGCACCAGCTGGTGGGTCTCCGGGTTCGTCTCCACCCGTGCGGTGACGTCCTCGGCGACGAGCCGCGCCACCGCCTGCGCCAGCTTGTCCTCCTCGGACTTCGTGGTGGCCTCGATCGCTGTGGGCAGCAGCGGTTCCGGGAAGGTCCACGGCGGCATCCGCAGCGGGTGCTCCCGTCCGGAGAGCGTGTCGCCCGTTTCGGCCGTCGTGAGCTTGGCGGCGACGCACACGTCTCCCGCCCGCACCTCTCCGGCGGGGGTGGTGTGCTTGCCGAGCGGGACGAACAGGGACCCCACTCGTTCCTCGAGGTCGTGCCCCTCCCCGCCGGCCGGGTCGGTGCCGCTCACATGGACCGTACTGTCCGGGCGTAGCGTGCCGGAGAACACCCGGATGAGACTGACCCGACCCACGTAGGGGTCGCTGAGGGTCTGGATCACCTCCGCGAGCAGCGCGCCGTTGGGGTCGCACTCCAGACCGGTGACGGGCGCCCCCTCCGGTGTCGCCACCTCGGGGCAGGGACGCTCGACAGGGGAGGGGCAGGCGAGCGGGAGTTCGCCCATCAGTTCGGGTACGCCGGCCCCGCCGAGGGCCGACACGGCCAGTACCGGATAGAAGCTCCCCCGGGCCACGGCCGTCTCCAGATCCGCGACAAGGACGGACGGGTCGAGCTCCGCGCCCCCCATGTAACGTTCCATGAGCGTCTCGTCCTCGCTCTCCTGGATCACGCCCTCCAGCAGCGCCTCGCGCATGGCGGCGACGCGTCCGTCACCGGCGTCCGCCGCGGTGGGGGCGGGATCCGCGCCCGTGTAGTCGTAGTAGCGGCCGGAAAGCAGACCCACCAGGCCCGTGACGGTACGGTCCGTGCCCTCACCCGAGGTGACGGGGCAGTAGGCGGGGAGGACGTTCGTTCCGAAGGCGGCCTGGCACTGCTCCACAGCGTCCTCGAAGTCCGCCCGGTGGTGGTCGATCTTGGTGACCGCGATGGCGCGCGGCATCCCGACCGAGGCGCACTCCTCCCACAGCAGCTGTGTCAGCTCGTCGACACCGTCGAGTGCCGACACCACGAAAAGAGCGGCGTCGGCCGCGCGCAGCCCGGCGCGCAGCTCCCCGACGAAGTCGGCGTAGCCCGGCGTGTCCAACAGGTTCACCTTCACCCCGCCGACCATGAACGGCAGAGCGGCGAGGTTGACCGAACGCCCCTGCCGGACCTCGGCGTCGTCGTGGTCGCTGACCGTGGTGCCGTTCTCCACCCGCCCCGCACGGCTCGTGGCGCCGGAGGCGTGCAACAGCGCCTCCGCCAGCGTCGTCTTGCCCGATCCGGAGGGGCCGATCAGTACCACGTTGCGGATGTCGGACGGGTGCTCGGTTCTGGGTGCTGTACGGGTGGTGGTCGCTGTGCTCCTGTCGGCCATGTCCTGTCACCCTCCTCCTCGTTTCGGGAACGTGCGGGAACGTGCCCTGGGCTGCCCCCGGTGCGGTGGCGCGTTGCCCCACCGCACCGGTCGGTGCGCGTCCGCGCCGAACAGGGCCCGCTCGGATGTGAGGTGACACACACACCACGGTTGCCGGTCTGGACGGACAGCACAAGAGGGGAGCTACTGACACGCCGCGACGGATCCCGGGCCGGGCCGACGGAGACGCCACCGGACCGTGGCCCCGCACCGTGTCCAGCGCACCCTCGTGGATCTCCTAGGCTGTCCCCGTGCCGTGGTCGGAGAGCATTCCTCAGTTCAGTTCCCTAGCGACGATCCTCGGAGCCGCCCTGCTGGTCTACGCGGCGGTGGGGGAGCCGTTACTGGGCAGGTGGGCCTTCAACTGGCTGGGCAGCCGGCGGGACAGCCAGTCGGGGGCGTTGGCCGGTTTCTACTGGGGCACCATCGGGCTCCACCTGGTGTGGGTTGCCCTCATCGCGGTGCTGCTGGTGTTCTCCCCGGAGCTGTCCGTCGGGCATGTGGGAGTGCGTCTGCCGTCCGCGTGGGGGCCACTGGCGGCAGCGGCGCTCGGCTTCGCGCTCGCCCTGGTGACGATGTGGTTGCTCACCCGCACCCTGTCCGGCCGGGGGAAGAAGGCGGGCCGCGGCTCGCTGTTCACCTCCGGGACGGAACCGGCCGGCAGCACACTGGAGGTGCTGGCGCCGCGTTCCCGCTACGAGCGCTGGCTGGCCGCCGGAGTCGCTGTCACCGCCGGCGTCGGTGAGGAGCTGCTCTACCGCGGCCTGTTCCTCGCCTTCGGGGTCAGTCTCGGGGTTCCCCTGTGGGCGGCGGCGATCGTGTCCTGCCTGCTGTACGCCGGAGCCCACATCTACCAGGGGTGGTGGGGGCTGGTCGGCCCCGGCCTCCTCGGCGCGTTGTTCACCGTGCTGTACCTGGGTACCGGAAGCCTTCTCGTCCCGGTCGTGCTGCACATCGGGCTGGAGCTGCGTTCCCTCCTCCTCACCGGAACCGGTCGGCGCCACCGGGCCGCGTCCGTGTGACCGGTCGCTGCGGAGCGCGGCGTGCCGGAGCGCGGCGTGCCGGTCCGAGGAACGGGTGCGCCCCGGGTGCGGTGACACCGTCCGGTCAGGCAAGCTGGAACGGTGTCCGATGCTGCGTACGTTTCCACACCCCGCTCCGCCCGTCCCGAACCGCTGCGGCTAACCACGAGTGACGGCGTCGCCCTGGACGCGTCGCTGCTGCGGGGGCGACGCCCCGAAACAGCGACGAGCGCTGTCGTCGTCGCCAACGGGTTCACCGGGACCCGGCACAGCCCCGCGACCCGGATGGTCGCCTCCGCCCTCCTGCCCGTGGGGGACGTGCTGACCTTCGACTTCCGCGGCCACCACGCCTCCGGCGGTGTGTGCACCGTCGGTAACGCCGAGATCCATGACGTGACTGCCGCCGTGGACCATCTGCGCGCCCGCGGGTACACGAGTGTGGCCACCGTGGGCTTCTCCATGGGAGCCGCCGTGGTGGTGCGCCACGCCGGTATCGTCGGTGGCGTCGCGGCCGCGGTCTCCGTCAGTGGCCCCAGCCGCTGGTACTACCGGGGAACGAGGCGTATGCGGCTGCTGCACGCCGGGGTGGAGAAACCGGCGGGACGGTGGTTCCTGCGCACGCTCCGGGGGGTGCGCGTCATCGACCAGCACTGGGAGGCCATGCCGCTCGACCCGACCGAGGCAGCGTCCGCCATCGCCCCCGCCCCACTGCTCGTGGTGCACGGCGACGCCGACGACTATTTCCCCCTCGAGCACCCCCGCCGCATCCACGGGGCCGCCCACGATCCCGCGCAGCTGTGGATCGAGCCCGGCATGGGACACGCCGAACGCGCGATGACCCGCCAACGTGCCCAGCGGGTGGCGGGGTGGCTGGTGCGCAACATGCCGGATGCCGGATCCCGGGAGGAACAGCGGCGGCCCCACTGGGCTAGAAAGGAAGGATGAGCCGAACCTGGGATCTTTCTGCGGGGACTGGGGGCCAGCCTGCCCATCCCGGTCTGCGCGGGTGGGGATTCGCCCTGCTGCTGCTCGCCACCGTAGCGAGCTTCTGCGGGTATGTGCTGCTGCTCCCGCTGGTGCCGCTGTGGGCCGCGCGGGGCGGAGCCAGCGAGTTCGGGGCGGGTTCCACCACGTCCGCGTTCATGCTGGCGACAGTACTCACCCAGCTCGCCATGCCGTGGCTGCTCGCCCGCGGCGGTTACCGCTGGACGCTGCCGGCCGGTGCGGTGCTGCTGGGGGCTCCGGCCCCGTTGCTGCTGCTGACCACGGACCTGGCGCCGCTGCTCGTCCTGTCGGCCCTGCGCGGCGTCGGCTTCGGCATGGTCACCGTCGCCGGCGCCGCCATGGCCGTCCGGCTGGTGCCCAGCAGTCAGATGGGACGCGCCTCCGGTTACTACGGCATGGCCGTGGGACTACCCAACCTCGTCCTTCTCTCGGCGGGGGTGTGGCTGGCGCTGCACGCCGGCTTCTCCGCGGTGTTCTGGACCGCAGGGCTCGCCCCTGTGCTCGGCGCGGTGGCCGCGGCGGCGATCGGCCGGGTCTCCGGCGGGACGGTGGCCCCCGCGGAACCGGAGAGCACGGCGGAGACCCCCGATCCGGAGGCGTCGCGCTCCCGGGGCCGGATGTACGCGGCGCTGGCGGTGCCGCTGGTGGTCATGCTCCTGCCGGCGATCGCCTCCAGCGGCATCGTGACCTTCCTCCCCATCCCGCTGGAGAACGCCTCCGGCGCCGTTACGGCGGCGCTGCTGGTGTTCGGCGCGGCGATGGTGGCCTCCCGCTGGCTCGGCGGGCTGCTGAGTGACCGCCGGGGCCGCCCGTGCCTCCTGCTGCCCGCGGCCGCCAGTGCTGTGGCGGGTATGGGTCTCGTCGCGGCCGGCCTCTGGCCGGCCCAGGAGGGGTGGGCCGGACCGGGCGGTGCGGGAACCGCCCTGGTCGTCGCCGGAGCGGCACTGTTCGGTGCGGGATTCGGTGGGGTGCAGAACGACACCATCGTCCTCATGTTCCGCCGCTGCGGGCCGCGGGCCTACGGCACGGCGAGCGCCGCGTGGAACATCGGCTACGACGCGGGAACCGGCGCGGGATCGCTCGGGTTGGGACTCGCCATCCAGCACGTGGGCTACGGCCCCGGTTTCGCGGCCGCCTCCGTGGCGATGCTGGCCTGCCTTCCCCTGTCCCTGGCTATGGCCGGCAGAAGCGGACCGAGCAGGGACAGGGGAAGCCCTCAGTAAGAGGAGATGTGTACGTGGTCGTAGTGGTTGGCCGTGGTTCCGCCCCGGTCATCCATGGGCTTCCAGCCCGCACCGGGGTTGCGGGTGTCCCAGATCTTCTGCTCCCAGATGATGTACATGACCCCGAGGCGGTCGGCGTTGCTCTGCGCGTAGTTGGCGATCTCCTGGCCGAGCTGCTGGTGCTGGGCCGAGGGGGTCGCCCCGCCGCTGCTCATCATGAAGTCGCAGGCCCGGCCGCTACCGTGCTCACCGGAGTTGTCACCGGGGCGCAGGCACCCCACGGGGTAGGGAGCGCCGAACTCACGCACGATCTCGTCGCGGATGCCGGCCATGCGCGGGGTGGCGCCGTCCCAGCCGGGGCCCTTGGCGTCGGCCGGGATGCTGCCGTCCCCCGGGCCGCCCGAGTCGCCGCTGTCGTCGTTCCCACCGCCGGTACCGTCGGGAACCTCTTCCTCCTCGTACCGGTCGATCTTCTCCTGCACCTCGTCGCGCTTGCTCTCGAGCTCGTCGACCAGCTCCTCGGCGTCCTCGAGCTTGCCCTGGGCTTTCTCGGCCGCTTCCTCGCGGTCCTTCTTGAGCTCGGTGAGCTGGTCCAGGCGCTTGCCGTTGTTCTCGGACAGGTGACTCACGATCGCCGCGTCGTCGAACATCTGGTCCGGGTCGTTGTTCATGACGACCTCGACCGTGGGATCGACACCGGTGCCCTTGTACCGTTGCGCGGCGAGCTCCGCGACCTCGCCGCGGGCTTCCTCGATCCTCTTGTTGACGTCCTCCAGCTCCTCGTCAGCTTCCTCGGCCGCGTCCTTCGCGTCGGTGTACTGGACGAGTTCGCTGTCGTACTGCTCTTCCAGGTCCTCAGCCCGGTCGTTGAGCTCCTCGATGCTGGGCTCGTCGTCGGAAGGGTCGGCAGAGGCTGCCGCCGGTGCGAGGGCGAGGACCGCTGCCGCGCCGACGGCCACGGAGACCGCGGACCGGGCGCGGCGCACTGCTGGTTCGGATAGTCGTGTCACGTGGATAACTCCGGGGAGGAGGGGGCCGGTGGCCGCTCAGCTCTATCCAAGGGGGCGGATGTGCGCTGTGGGCCACGCGATGCTGCGGCAAAGCATACGAGATCAGGTCGTTATCTGCCTAATGCCGGCCTCCGGGGCTAATGGGACGCGTTACGACATTCCGCCGAAAGCGGTGGGGAGTTTCGCGGTGTCGGAGGAAGGCGGTGTCTCACGCAGGAACCAGGAGGAACCGCGGACCTCACGCAGTGCCTCCCGCCGGTGCGCACGGTCCAGCCGGTCGAGGTAGACGGTGCCGTCGAGGTGATCGGTCTCATGCTGCAGACAGCGGGCCATCAGCCCGGAACCGCGCAGCGTGACCGGCTCGTTGCGCAGGTCGACGCCGGTGACGGTCGCGTACTGGGCGCGCCGGGTGGGGTACCACAGGCCGGGAACCGAGAGGCATCCCTCGTCGTCCTCCTGGATCTCCTCGGACAGTTCGACGACGGTGGGGTTGAGGATGTACCCGATCTCTCCGTCGACGTTGTAGCTGAAAGCCCGCTTCCCGACGCCGATCTGCGGTGCTGCCACTCCCGCGTAGCCGGGCGCGTCGACGGTGTCCAGCAGGTCGCGGACGAGGGCTTCGGTGTGCCGACCGAATGTGGTGACCGGTGCTGCCGGTGTGGCGAGCACCGGGTCACCGAAGTGGACGATGGAACGCTTGGTCATGACTAACAGGTTAGGTCCTGTCCGGGGGGCGTCGCCCGTTACGGACAGCGTCTGGTCGTGCCGTTCGCGGAGCTGGGGCGCTGCCGGTCAGGCCAGGCGCGGATGGAGAGCGTCGTCGAGGACCATCTCGATGTAGTCCAGGGCCGCGCGTCGCCGGGCCAGGGAGTTCTCGTACAGCGAGGGGCGCCTGCCGTCGCGGCGGATCCGCAGGCACTCGTTGACGATGCGCTGCCACCGTTCCGGAAACGCGTGCAGCGCGTACATACCGGCGGCGGACTTGGACGTGATCTCGCCGGTACGCAGGGTGAAGTGCACCCTGCTGACACTGAGCACGCTCCATGAGGGCGCCAGCGATCCCAGCGCGGCCAGTCCGCGGGGGGACACCAGCTTGCCCGCCTTGGCCCGCCAGCGCCGCCACTGCTCGTCCAGGTTGCCCAGCGCCCAGGCGCGCAGGCTCTCCGGCTCGTCCCACACGGCCAGTTCCACCGGTAGCGGGCCGCGGACGGTCACCCCCCGCTCCGCGAGGATGTGCCAGGTGGCCGGGTTGACGTCGGCCCCTGACCCCTTCCGGAACTTACCGCCCAGCACGGAGACGACGGGCCCGCACGACATCGGGTCGCGCGTGAGATCCTCCCACGTGACGTGGATGCCGTTGAACTGTGGCCGCGGAACCTGGGCCCGGGTCCGCGAGTGCGCGCGACGCAGCGCCTCGCGGTCCGACCCGCTGGGTGAGCGGGATGTGACGACGACGAAGTCGACGTCGCTGGTGTGCGGCCGGAAGTCGTCCAGTGCCACGGAGCCGGTGAGGTACAGCCCCTCGACCAGTCCCGGTGACTCGGCGTCCACATTGTGCAGGAATGCCTCAGTCAGGGTCTGCACGCGCGGGTGGATCGGCATCGGGACTCCAGTCTGCTCGGTCGCTCGGGAACGGTTCGTCCGGGGATGGTGTGACTGTCTCCCCTCCTACAAGTTTGAGCGGCGGACAGGCCGATAGCAAGCTCCCCCTGCCCGTGCCGTCGGGGGAGCCTCCACGGAGGAGACGACGGCGTCGGGGAACGCGGCGGCCTCCGTTCTCCGGAGGTGCCGTCGGAACACATTGGTCGCAATGATTCTGCATGTGCATATGCATATTATTGCGGTTTTTCCGCAGCCCGGATTCTTGTTTGCATGTTATTTGCCGAAGAACTCGGGGTATTTATCAGGGCCCGGGTGCACGTCCCTGTTTCCCCAGTTCGACTTTCGTAGTGAGGTGGTTCATCGCAGCTCGCTGAGGTTGCGGGTATTCTCGGTCCCAGAGTTCCGGATTCCGGAATATCGGGATCCGGAAGCTCGGTGGAAACGCGCGTACAGCAGGCTGTGCACCACGCTACTAACGGTGTAACGCACCCGGGAAGGGGTAGCGGGGACCGCGCCCACATTTTTGCCTCCTGCGTCGGAGACGTTCCACTCCGCGCGCGAATCCGGGATTTGTCCGAACGGAGCGCGTCCAATCCCTCCAACACACGTGGAAACCAGCAAAAACACTCCCATATGCAGGCAATTGGTCTTTGGGAAAGAGAAGGGGAGGAACCATGGTTCCGACGATGGTGCTTGTCGCGGATGACGAGCGCGACACCCACCGACAGAAGGCACTGCGCGAGCTCGCGACAGCGGTCGCCGACCGGAACGAGGCCCCCGTCGTCGGAGCCTTCGGTTCTCCCGCGGAAGTGAACGAGACCATACGCGCGGTCGACGGTCCTCTCGTACTCGTGCCGGCCTTCCTCGCCGGCGGGGACCGGGCGAGCGCGGAGCTGCTCGCCCAGCTGGACCTGAACGACCGCGGCGAAGCCTACACACTCCCCCCGCTGGGCGCCGTCCCCTCGATCATCGCCGAACTGGCCAGGCGGCTGCAGGACCACGGCTGGGCCCACGGGGACGGAGTGGTCCTCGCCGCGGACGGGTGTACCGGCCAGGAGGACCGTCGCGTCGTCACCGACGTCTCCCGCATGCTGAGCCGCCGTCTCCAGGCGGCGGTGCATGTCGGTTACCTCAACGTCTGGGCGCCTTCCGTGTGGCACGCCGCGCAGCGCCTGCGGAACAACGGCCATCCACGGGTGACGGTCGCGAACTGGTGCCTCGTCGGAGGAAGCCGGGAACGGGACCCGAACGACCTCGCCGCTTCGGGGATGACGGACCCGTTGTGGCCCTCGCCCCTCATCGTTGACCTCCTGCTCGCCCGGCACCGTGCCGGGAAAGCGCGGCTCGCGGCCTGATCCGGTTCCGCGCCCCGACCGCAGGGGCCCGGCCCTCCGGCCCGTGGGCGTCCCCGGGCGCTCCGGGACGCCCACGGGCCGGCCGGGTAAAGCACCAGGTGACCCGCAGATACGTAGGGTGTGTGTATGAATGACGTCACAATGCCACTGGTCGACAGTGACCAACGAGACCGGTTGGTCGACCGCTTCGGCCACGGCGCACTCGACTGGCTGGAGCGGCTGCCCGCGCTGGTGGACGAGATCGCCCGGGAGTGGGGGCTCACCATCGACGGTCCCGCGGAACACGGACGGACCTCCGTCGTTCTGCGCTGCCGCGGCAGTGACGACGTCCCGGCCATACTGAAGGTATCTCCCGATCCGGGGCTGCTCTCCTCGGAAGCGCGCGTTCTCCGATTGTGGGAAAACAGCAGGCGGGTACCCGAAGTGTGGGGGGTGGACCCCGACCGCGGTGCTGTCCTGATGGAGGCCATCGGCCAGGGGCACACCGTCGCCTCCATCGGGGAGGTCCCCCCGATGGAGGAGGTCGGAGCGCTCATCAACGGTCTGCACAGCGTGGACATACCCTGCCACGAGGCTGGAGAGCTGCACCCGCTCCTCACCAGGATCAACTTCCTGTTCGAGCTGTGGGAGCACCGCCGCGCCGAGGGGGCGGCGGCCGCCCACGTGCACCCCGCCCTGCTGCACCGCGGTCATGCCCACGCCCGGGAACTGGCGCACCGCGGCGAGGACACCGTCCCACTGCACGGTGACCTGCATCCCGGCAACGTCCTCGACGGCGGGCAGCAGCGGGGACTCGTCGCGGTCGACCCGCGCGCCTGCATGGGCGACGCGGCGGCCGACGGCCTCGAGTGGCCGCTGTGGCGAGCGACGACACTCGCCGAGGTGGAACACCGGGCCGCGGTCCTGGCGCCGCTGATCGGCGTCAGCGCGGACCGGCTGCTCGCCTGGTGCCGGGCCTGCGCTCCGCTGTTCGCCGTCGCCTGGGCCAACCTGGGACGCAGTGACACGGCGGAGTTCACGATGCTGCTGGAGATGTCCTCCCGCTGAGGGGCGCCAAAACCGCGCGAACCGGTGGCCGTCCGGCTCCGAGCCGCACTGGGGCCCACGGGTGAGGCGGCCGTGCGCCGGAGGGGAGGGGAAGTGCGTCTCAGCCGCCCTTCTCGAACCGGTAACCCATGCCGGCCTCGGTGATCAGGTAGGCGGGATGCGCCGGGTCCGGTTCGAGCTTGCGACGCAGCTGGGCCATGTACACCCGGAGATAGTTCGTCTCGCTCTGGTACACCGGCCCCCACACGTCGTGCAGGAGCTGGCGCTGGCTCACCAGCCTGCCCGCGTTGCGGGCCAGCAGCTCCAGAATGTGCCACTCGGTGGGAGTGAGCCGCACCTCGTGGCCGTGGCGCGTGACCCGTTTGGCCTCCAGGTCCACGGTGAACGCGCGGGTGGTCACGACCGGAGCCTCCTCGGCCCGTACCGAACGGCGCTGGGCGGCGCGCAACCGCGCCAGCAACTCGTCCATACCGAACGGTTTCGTGACGTAGTCGTCGGCCCCCGCGTCCAACGACCGCACCTTCTCGGTGGAGGAGTGGTGCGCGGACAGCACGATGATCGGCACGCTCGTCCACCCGCGCAACCCCTCGATGACCGCGCCGCCCGCCATGTCGGGAAGCCCCAGGTCGAGCAGCACGATGTCCGGCATGTTCGCGGCCGCGGCGCGCAGCGCGGCCGCACCGTCGAATGCGGTGTCCACCTCGTAACCCCGGGCCCGCAGGTTGATCCGCATCGCACGCACGATCTGCGCGTCGTCGTCGACAACCAGTACCCGCATCACTCGACCTCGGCTTCCGCGGCGGGGCCAGCCGTCCAACTGGGCAACGTGAACACCATGGTCAGCCCTCCGCCGGGGGTGTCCTCAGCGCTCAGTGTGCCCCCCATCGCCTCGGCGAACCCGCGTGCGACAGCCAGCCCCAGTCCGATGCCCGTACCGCGCGGGGCGTCATCGCTGCGGCGGAACGCCTCGAAGATGCGTTCCCGGGACTCCTCGGGAACGCCGGGACCGTGGTCCACCACCCGTAGCTCCACGGTCGCGCCCAGCGAGCTCGCGGCGATGCGGACCGGCCGGGCACCGGGCGGGTTGTGCCGGGTCGCGTTCTGCACCACGTTCGCCACGGCCCGTTCCAGCAGCCCGACGTCAGCGCGGACCCGAGGCAGGTGGTCCGCGACGTCGACCGTGACCGTGTGCTCGGAAAGGCCGATCAGGGCCGCCGGGACCACCTCCTCCAGCCCGACGGCACGCAGGTTGGGGCGCACCGTGTCGGTCTGCAGCCGGCTCATGTCCAACAGGTTGCCGACCAGTCCGTTCAGCCGGTCGGTCGACTCCTCGATGTTCTCCAGCAGCTCCGCCCGGTCGCTCTCGTCCAGCGCGATGTCGACCGCACGCAGACTGGAGACACTCGCCTTGATCGACGTCAGCGGAGTGCGCAGGTCGTGGGAAACCGCGGCGAGCAGGGCCGTACGGATCTTGTTGCCCGCTGCCTGGCGTTTCGCCTCGGCCGCGTCGCTGGCCAGACGCTGCTGCTCCAGCGCGATCCCGATGTGGGTGGCGAACGCCCCCAGGATGCGGCGGTCGGCAGCCGGCGGGGTGTGCCCGCGCAGAGCCAGCGCCAACGTGTCACTGACCGACACCAGCGCGTCCGCGTCCTCCGGGAAACGACACGGGCCCTCACCCTTGTGATCGACCAGCTCCCAACTTCCGTCGTCGCGCTGCCCGATCAGGGCCACCGAACGCTGGCCGAACGTCTCCCTGATCCTGCGCAGCAGTGCCGCCAACGGCTCCTGGCCGCTGAGGACGCTCCCCGCCAGCAGACTCAACGTGCTGGACTCGGCCCGGGCACGCGCCGCCTGCACCGAGCGGCGGTTGGCCACGTCCACCACGAGCGCGATCGCTACCCCCACCGTGAGGAACGCGACGAGAGCCACCACAGCGTCGACACGGGCGACGGACAACCGGTACAGGGGAGGAAGCAGCAGGACGTTGAACAACAGGACGCTCCACACCGTGGAGGCGAGCGCGGGCCACGACCCGCCCACCAGCGCCACCCCCACCGTGGTGAACAGGAACGCCAGCATCCCCGTGGTGGTGTTGAGGTGGTCCAGCACCGGCAGGTGCAGGGCGGCGGCGACCAGCGGCGGGAGGCACAACGCCGCGGTCCACCCCCACGCGCGCCTTCCACGTCCCAGGTTCGTGGAGAGCGGCGGGAGCATACCCCGGCCGCGTCCCACCTCCTCGTGGGTGACGATGTGCACGTCGATGTCGCCCGACTCCCGCGCGACGGTCGCGCCCACACCGGGGCCGAGGACGTACTGCCACGGGCGTCGCCGTGACGAGCCCAGCACGATCTGGGTGGCGTTGACACCCCGCGCGAACTCCAGCAGCGCGGCCGGGACGTCGTCCCCGACAACCTGGTGGTAGGTTCCGCCGAGCTGCGCGAGCAACTGGCGCTGCCGGGAGAGCGCCCCGGAGCGGTTCCGGCTCAGGTGGCGGCTGGAGACCACGTGCACCGCCATCAGGTTGCTGGGCTGCGGCTGGCCCCCGCGGGAGCGCGCGGCGATCCGCGCGGCGCGGCGCAGCAGCGTCTTCCCCTCGGGCCCGCCGGTGAGCGCGACGACGACCCGCTCCCGTGCCTCCCACGTTTCGCGGATCTTGTGCTCACCGCGGTAGCGGGCGATCCCCTCGTCGACCCGGTCGGCCACCCACAACAGCGCCAACTCCCGCAAGGCGGCGAGGTTGCCCTCCCGGAAGTAGCTGGAAAGGGCGGCGTCGACCCGCTCCTCCGGGTAGATGTTGCCGTGCGACATCCGCCGGCGGAGCGACTGCGGTGACATGTCGCACAACTCGATCTGGTCCGCCCGGCGGACCACCTCGTCCGGTATCGTGCTCGTCTCCCGCACCCCGGTGATCTGTTCCACGACGTCGTTGAGCGAGGTCAGGTGCTGGATGTTCACCGTGGAGATGACCTCGATGCCCGCTTCCAGCAGCTCCTCGACGTCCTGCCACCGTTTGGTGTTGCGGGCACCGGCGGCGTTGGTCCGCGCGAGTTCGTCGACGACGGCGACACGCGGGCGGCGGGCGAGCACGGCCTCCACGTCGAGGTCGCCCTCGGTCGTCTCGGCCACGGCGGGCAGGGGCTGTTCCGCCGTTCCCGTACCGTCAAGCAGCTCCTGCACCCGTTGCCGCCCGTGGGAGGCGGCGACGCCGACCACGATGTCAGTGCCGCGGCCGCGGCGGCGGCGCGCCTCGCTCAGCGCGGCATAGGTCTTCCCGACACCGGGCGCGGCGCCCAGGTAGATCCGCAGCCTCGCACGTTTGACGTGCTCCCCGCCGTGGGCGGCGGGGATCCCCTCGCTGCTATGCCGCGACTCGGGCGGTACCTCCTGGCGGTTTCCCTCTGCTTCCTGCCTCATCACCCAACGCCCCCTCGAACGAGGCGGGACTCACCCGGGCTCCACAGGCGTTTACCCTCTCCGCACGCCCCGCGGCGGGGATGTTCAACGCTGCGTTGACGTCCCGATCCAGCACCAAACCGCACGCCTGGCACTCGAACAGGCGCAACCGCAGCGGCATCGCGTCCTGGACGGACTGCACCAGCGGCACCGAGGCGACCTCGGCCAGCCACCCGCGGGCTTCGGTGCGTTTCGCCTCGGTGATGACCCGACGTTGCACCTCGGCGTTCGACAGTTTCTCGCCCGCCTGCCAGGCCGCCTCGCGCGCACGGATCACGTCGTTGGACACCACGCGCACGCAGCCGAACGTAGGCATCAGCATCGCCCGTTGCGCCCCGGTGGGCTCGATCCGGTAGGGATACCCGGTGTGCACCATGAGCAACACACCATGGTGGTCCAGGGGTGACCGCGAGAACGACCACACTGGCCAGCACTGCGGATTCCGGCTTCATGCCCGCGTGGTCGTTGCGACGACGTATCGGCGGGACGTGCTCACCAGCGGCCATCGGAACTTCCCGGACCCCGTGCTCTCCACGGTGTGGTCTGACGTCGGTGCACACGTGTCGGAGTTCCACGGCGAGGATGACCACCTGCACCTGCTGGTGGAGTCGCCGCCGCAGGTGCAAGTGTCCCCGCCGGCGAACAGTCCGGAACTGGTGCCGCCGCGGCGGCACCAGTTCCGCGGGCGGACCCACCGGACCCACCTGTGGTCGCCGTCGTATCCCGCGGTGTTCTGCGGCGGGGCACCGCTGTCGACCATTCGCCAGTACGTGGAGAACCAACATCGCCCGTCCTAACGACCCGCTACGCGGGTCGTGACAGCAGGGATCGCCGATCCCCGGCGTGAACACCGGAGGGTGCGGCGATTGATTACCGGTCACACCCCCCATTGTGGGTGGTCGCCGCTGGCATGCCCGCGCAGGTCGCCGGTCCGGTGTCTCCGCAGTGGCCAGGAACACGGCGGGTTACAGGGGCCGCGCGTGTGCCGTCCCGGTGGGATGGGATATAGACAGGGAGTGTCCGCAGCCGAACCAGGTTTCCCATCCCCCGAGGAGTTCCGCATGGCTGGCCAGCCCCCCTACCCGCCTCCCGGGCCGCAACAGCCGAATCCCCCGCAACAGCCCCCGCCCGGGTACGGCCCACCGGGTGGGCAACCCCCACCGCCCGGTTATCCCGCACCGCCGCAGCAACAGGATCCCCACCCGCCGTGGAACTCCGGCCCGCCCGGCCCCGGATACCCACAGCGGCCCTCCCGGGGCAGAGGGTGGTTGATCGGCGGGATCGCCGGGGGAGCGGCGGTGCTGTTCGTGGCCGCCGGCATCACCACCTGGGCCGTGGTGCGCACCCCGCCCCCACTGAGCGGCGTCGCCGACTGCGATGCGTTCCTGACCGAGTCGGAACTCTCCGGCGTCCCGGACGCCGAGAGCTCCGACATCATCGAGGACCGCTACGAGGAGAGTATGCCGGTCACGGACGGCGGCGTCACGGCGGAGGAGGCGCTGTTGTGCTCCACCGGTTCGGGAACGGAGCTGTCCGAGAGGCCGGTACTCCAGGTCAGCGTGTTCCGTTTCCCCACGGACACCGCCGAGGACGACTACACGCGGATGCAGCAGCATCTCAGTGACGTCCGTACGGAGATGGGGGAGTCCTACGACGTGGACCTCTCCGAGGACGCGTCCTCGCCGGAAGACGGGAGTATCGAGGTCGGCAAACGGGAGATGGGAACCGGGGACGGCGGGTTCGTGTACTACGTCGACGACCCCAACAGCGAGTACCTCATGGATGACCAGTCCCTCGCCTGGGCCACGTTCGTCTCGCGCAACCTGATGGTCAACGTCGGCTACTCCGGGTCCGACGGGCTCTCCCCGGAGGAGAAACTGGAGGTCGCCGACGACCTCGCCTCGACCGTCGAGGGAACACTCACCCGCGCCTCCGAGACCGAATACGAGACCGAATAGTCGCCCCGGAACCGAGCCGGGGCCTGTCCGATGGCAGGAACGGGAGTCAGGGCCCCGGCTCGGCGAGGAGCGCGGTGGCGTCGTCGTGCAGCTTCCCGCCGGGGACGCCATTCCGGCGCTCCTCGGCCCGGACCCAGGCGATGAGCGCCTCGGGGCCCCGGTTGTCCAGGAAATCGGCGACCGCCGGGACGCTGTGGCCGTAGTAGTCGACCAGGCGCCAGCACCCGTCGGTCAGCAGCGCGAACCGGCGCCCGGGAAACGTGCCCTGGACCGCTTGGTACGCCGCTTTCGGATCGGTGCCCGCGACCCAGAACCCGCCGGGCGCGTTGCGGCACGCCCGTACCAGCTCCCGGCTGTAGGGGCGGCCGCCGGGCAGGTGGTCCAGCCGGTCGTCCGTGACGGCACGGGCCGGCGTGTCATCTCCCGGAGCGAGGGCGACCGCGTCGGCCAGGACCAGGTACTCCGTCCCCTGGTCCGTGTGGCGCGCCACAGCGACCGTGGCGGACGGGCTGTCCGGGTTCCCCAGGTCGCAGCTGGTGCGGTGGGCCTGTGCCGAGCGGGTGATCGCCGTGGCCAGCGAGTCCGGCAGAGTCCGCTGCCCGGATGCCAGCTCGTGCTGCAGCTCGCTGGTGAGCCGACGCACGAACCATGCCACCCCGTGGCGGCATCCGGTGTCGACTCCCGGCGGTGCCGTGGCGCCGTCGAGCACGAACGCCCAACCCGGGCCCCACGCCATCCCGTCCTCGTTCTCCGCCCCCTCCCCGGCCTCGCTCGCGCTGCGTACCCGCACGTCAGGGATCAGCGGGCTCCGGGAACCGGCGTGGTGGAGTCCGCCGCGCGCCGCTGCGCGTCCCGCACGATCTCCTCGGCCGCCTCCACGTTCTGCCAGCCGCGCACCTCCGAGCTCTTGAGGGGCTCCAGGCGCTTGTAGATCTCGAAGAAGTGCGTGATCTGGCTGAGCTGCAGCTCCGGAACGTCCGGCAGATCGCGGACGTTCTCCACGTTCGGGTCGCCGACCGGCATGCACAGGACCTTGGCGTCCGGGCCGCTCTCGTCCTGCATCCAGAACGCCGCGACCGGCCGCACCCGCACCGTGCAGCCGGGGAAGGAGGGACGGGCGAGCGGGACGATGGCGTCCAGCGGGTCGCCGTCCTCAGCGAGCGTGCCCGGAAGGTACCCGTAGTCGGCCGGGTACTGGGTCGAGGTGAACAGCGTCCGGTCCAACCTGATCCGGCCGCGAGCGTGGTCCATCTCGTACTTGTTGCGCGATCCCTGCGGGATCTCGATCACCGCGTCGAATTCCATACCTGTTTCCTTTACCGGTTGCCGCGCTGGGCACGAACGGGGACGCGACCGCGGTCGGGCACAATGCTCCCCACTGGCTTTTCTACCGGATAGCGCACGTCGCGGGCATGCCGGGGCGGGTTACACGGCCCTCCCGCAGGCACGGGTGGGCGGGCATGCGGCGGCACTGCCGCGTCCCCGGTCAGGACAGGACCACCGCCCCCAGCACCGGGGTGCCGCACCAGCACAACCACTGGACCGTGACCTCCTGCCACCGGGAACCCACATCGAACCGTAACCGCCGCGGCGCACCGAGCATGCGCCAGCGCTGACCTCCCAGCCGCACCGGCCACGCCAACGGCACCCCGGCCGTGGTGAGCCCGTCCCCCAGGCAGTGCACCACCATGCCCACACTCACCAGGGCGGCGAGCAGGACCGGGGACGGTGGGGAGAGCAGCACGACCGCGGCGGTGGCGGCGCCCGCACCGAGGGACACGCTCACCCACGCGGCCGCCGCCCCGCGCCGGCCGCCAACCCAGCGACCCGCTCCCGCTCCGCGCGCGCCCAGTGAGAAGAGCAACCACAGCACCGCGGCCGCGCCCGCCCAGTGCAGCGCAGCCGCACCGGCGGCCAGTCCCGCGAGCAACGCCGCCGCAGCAGTGTGGGACAGGTGCCGGTGGGTGCCGTCCTGGTCGTAACCACCCCGGTCGTAGCGGGTGGCGGTAGCGCGCCACGCCAGCGCGGACAGGGCGCGCACGCCGCGACAGGCCACCCCTGTCACGGCTCCCTGACAGCGGGACGCCGTGGCGGAGGGATGATCCAGGTCCGGCAGCAGCGCCGCTCCTGCGCTCGCAGCGGCGCCGGTGGCCAACTCGACCGGACCGCCACCGGCCGCTCCGGACACGGCCACCCCCGCCAGCGCGCCGCTCGCCGCGTGCGCCCCCGCCATCATGGCCGCACCCTCAGTGCGCCGTCGCGGCCGCGGCCTCCGGCCGGTCGGGGGAGGGGAGGGCGGCGGCCGGCTGCAGGCGGGACGGGGCACACGGCGGACGGCAACGGTTCTCCGAAAGTTCCGGGGGGCAGGGGGTCTTCCCCGTCTACCATGCGGGAACGACGCGCGCTAAACAGCGAGGGTTCAGGAACCGCCGTCCTGCGGGATGAGCTTGCCCGGGTTCAGCACTCCCGCCGGGTCCAGGGCCGTTTTGACGGCGCGCAGCACGTCCACCCCCAGCGGTTGCACCTCGGCGGTCATCCAGGGGCGGTGGTCGGCGCCCACCGCGTGGTGGTGGCTGATCGTTCCCCCGTGCGCGGCGATGGCGTCGCTCGCGGCGCGTTTCGCCGCCCACCACCGCTGTTCGGGGTCCGTACCCGCCGCGGTGACCACGGTGAAGTACAGCGACGCCCCCGTCGGGTACACGTGCGAGATGTGACACATCACCACCGACGTTCCGTGGGGGCCGTCGAGGGCCTGGGCGACAGCGGAGGTGACCGCCTCGTACAGCGGGCGGAGCCCTGACCAGGTCGTGGCCGTTTCCAGGGTTTCGCTGAGGACGCCGGCGGCGAGCAGCGTGTCGCGCAGGTAAGGGCCGTGGAAACGCGAGTGCCGCCACTGGGAGACGGGCTCGGACCCGAGCGGGGTGCCGCCCTCCTGCTCCAGGGTCCGCCGGGCGGCGGCGTGCTGGTCGGACACCTGCTGTTCGGTCCCCTCGAACCCCACCACGAGCAGGCAGCCGACACTCCCGCCGTCGCCGCCTCCGGAGAGCGCGGCGTTCACGAACGTCTCCGTGGGGTCCGACAACCGTGCGACCATCGGTCGGGGGGCGGCCTGTGTCAGGGCGCGCAGCGCCGCGGCTCCGGAGTCGAAGTCGGGGAACGACCACGCCTCGTCGTGGGTGGCCTCGGGTACCGGTCGGGTCCGCAGCGTCACCTCGGTGATGACTCCGAAGGCACCCTCCGAGCCGAGCACCAGCTGGCGCAGGTCGGGGCCGGCGGCCGACGCCGGCGTGCCGCCCACCTCCAGCGTGCCGCGCGGCGTGGCGACGCGCATCGCCACCACCAGGTCGTCGAACCGGCCGTACCCCAGAGACGCCTGGCCGCTGGACCGCGTGGCCGCGTAGCCCCCGATGGTGGCGTACTCGTAACTCTGGGGGACGTGGCCCAGTGTGCGCCCGTGTTCGGCGAGCAGCTCCTCGGCGCGCGGCGTACGCAGCCCGGCCTGCAGGGTCGCGGTCTGTGACAGGGGGTCGAACGCCACCAGCCGGTCCAGACGGCGCAGGTCGAGCGACACGGCGGCCACCCCGTCCCCGCGCAGGGGTTCCACCCCGCCGACGACGCTCGTCCCGCCGCCGAACGGGACCACCGCGGTGTGGTGGCGCTCGCACACGTCCAGCACCGCCAGCACCTCGTCGTGGCTGCCGGGGAGGAGGACCGCGTCCGGAGCGTTGGTGGCGTCCCCCGACCGCCGCCGTAGCAGGTCGGGCGTGCTCTTGCCGCCGGCGTGCCGCAGCCGGGAGGCGCGGTCGGTGCGCACCTGCTCCTCCCCGACGACGTTACGCAGCTCCGCCAGCGCCGCCGGAGTCAGCGTCGGATCGGGCAGGCGGACCTCCTCCTCGTCGGGGGGAGGAAGCTCCACCAGCTCGGCGCCGAGAGCGTCGGCGACGAGCCCGCGGAGGGAGTCGGAGAGCGGTGTGGCGTAGTCGGGGTCGCCCCAGGCGAACCAGGACATGTCGGTAGCGTGGTCGGCACTCATACAGTACAGTTTTACATATGGCGTCAAGACGTAACGTTGAGGATCGGATGTTGGACGCGGCACGCGCCTGCGTCGAAGCGTTCGGAATCCGGCGCACCACTCTCACCGACGTGGCCCGCCGTGCCGGGGTGAGCCGCCCTACCGTGTACCGGCACTGGCCCGACGTGACCATACTGGTCTCCGACGCGCTGACCCGCGAACTACGGGAACTGCTGCAGGAGGCCGCGGTCGGGGACGGGGAAACGAACGCGCGCGAGCATCTGGTACGCCGCGCCGCCGGCGTCACCGAGGCGCTCCTCACCCACCCCCTGTTCCTGCGCATCATCGACAGCGAACCGGAGTTGCTGGCGACCTACACCTTCCACCGGTTGGGAACCAGTCACCTCGCCGCGCTGGAACTGATCACGCCGCAGGTCCGGGCGGGGCAGAGCGACGGGTCGATCCGGCAGGGCGAGCCCGCGGCCCTCGCCCGGATGGTGCTTCTCGTGGTGCAGAGCGTCGCCACGTCCCGCCGCCTCACCACCGACGCCATGTCCGAGGAGGCGCTGCTGTCAGAACTGCGCACCCTCCTCTCCGGATACCTCGCACCCCAGGAGGCGAACACCCGATGACCGACCCGGACACCTCCCTCAACGCCGGACGCCGCCACCGCGAGCTGCAGGCCCTGCACGACGACCCGCAGGTCGACGTGCTGGTGGTCGGCGCCGGGGTCACCGGGGCGGGGGCTGCCCTGGACGCCGCCTCCCGCGGTCTCTCCGTCGCACTCGTCGACCGGGACGACCTGGCGTTCGGCACGAGCCGCTGGAGCTCGAAACTGGTCCACGGGGGGCTGCGCTACCTCGCCAACGGCCAGTTCGCCATCGCCCACGAGAGCGCCCGCGAACGCGACATCCTGATGCGCAGGACAGCGCCGCACCTGGTGCGTGCCCTCCCGATGCTCGTTCCGGTCCACGCGGGAACCGGGTTCGCCCGGGTCGCCGCCACCCGCGTCGGTACCGCCATGGGTGACGTGCTCCGCGTGGCGGCGGGGACCGGGACCGACACGCTGCCGCACTCCCGCAGCATCGGCCGGGAACGCACTCGCCGACTCGTGCCCGGAGTGTCCCAGGACGGCCTGTACGGCGGGATCGTGTCGTTCGACGGCCAACTCACCGACGACGCCCGGCTGGTGCTCGCCCTCGCCCGCACCGCCGCCGGACACGGGGCCCGGGTGATCACCCGGTGCGCCGCCGAACGCCTGGACGGCGGCAGCGCGACGCTCCGCGACCGCCTCACCGGGGAGTCACTCGAGCTGCGGGCGGGAGCCGTCATCAACGCCACCGGCGTGTACGCGGGAGACCTCGTCCCCGACGTGCGGCTGCGCCCCAGCCGCGGCACACACATCGTCCTGCCGTCCGAAGCCCTGGGCAACCCCGCGGCCGCCCTTACCATTCCCGTGCCCGGCAGCATCAACCGGTTCGTGTTCGCCCTCCCGCAACCCGACGGCCGGGTGTTCGCCGGTCTCACCGACGAACCGGTGGAAGGCCCCGTTCCGGAGGTTCCCGAACCTCCCGAAACCGACGTCGCCTTCCTCCTCGACGTGGTCAACAGCGCACTGGCCACCCGGCTCACCCGCGCCGACGTACTGGGCGCCTACGCCGGCCTGCGCCCCCTCCTCGACACCGGCTCGGGAAACAGCGCCGACGTCTCCCGGCGGCACGCCATCCTGACCTCACCCGACGGCACCATCACCGCGGTCGGCGGAAAACTCACCACCTACCGGCGCATGGCCCGCGAGGCGGTGGACGCGGCGGTGAGCAACTCCCGGCTCCTCGCCGGGCCGAGCCGCACCGCCACCCTCCCTCTCGTGGGAGCCACCGGCCCCCGCGGGCTGGCAGCGGTGCGGGCCCCGCGCCGCTTGGTGGAACGCTACGGGACCGAAGCCACGGCGGTCCTGGCGCAGGCGGACGGCGACCCCGAGGCACTCACCGGGCTGGCACGCGGGATCACCCCAGCCGAACTGCGGTTCGCGGTGCGCCACGAGGGGGCACTGGACACCGACGACCTGCTGGAACGCCGCACCCGTCTGGGACTGGTCGCCTCCGACCGGCAGGCTGCCCTGGCGGCGGCGGAGGAGGCACTGGGCCACTAGAGCCCGTTTTCGGACGCTTGCCCTGCTGCGTGCCGCCCCGGCACACCGCTCGGCGGCGTTCCCGCCGGTCGACGGAGGGGGTCCGCTCTGGCCCCCTCCTCGGCCGTGCCGGGCGGCACCGGAGACGCCGCTCGCGACGAACAGCGCCCAAAAACAGGCCCCAGCTCCCGGGTGGCGGGCGCCGCTCGGGACGACCAGCACCCACCACCCGGGCTCCGGCCCTTACCGTTCGGCCGCTGGCGGGCGCGCCTCGGCCCCCAGCGTCTCGGCGAGCGGCGCGGTCAGTTCCGCCAGCCGCGCGTTACCCTCCGGGCCGAGCCGCTCGAACGCCGGAAGCGCCAGCGCGTCCGTGCGGGATTCCAGGTCACGCCGCAGCGCGTGCCCCTCCTCGGTGAGCACGGGCGCGCCGTCCGCATCCGTGTCGACCAGCCCCCGCCGCCGCAACCGCCCCACGGCGGCGTCCCACTCCTCGAGGGACCATCCCCGGCTCTTCCGCAGCCATGACGTTGAGTACCCCGGGGCGCCCGCGGCGTGGCTCACCAGCGCCTCCACCGGAGACAGCCCCGCCTGCAACAACGCGGACACGTGCCCGTCCCCGCGGAACTCCCGCAACAGGGTCGCCGCGTGCCACAGCACCAGGTGCGGCTCCTCGGGCCACTCCAGTCCCGCGTGTCCGGCGAACAACGGTCTGCCGTGGACGTGGCGCCCGGCCTCCAGCGCCGCGTCGCGCGCGAGTTCGGCCGCCTCCGCCACGGCCGTCGAACGCACCGTCTCCTCGCCGAGAGCCCGGCGCAGCGCCTGGTCGGCGACCTCCTGGCGAGCGCGCAGCACCGCCTGTGGGCTGACCAGTGACCAGACTCTCGGGACGGCCGAACGGATCAGCTCCGGGTTGAACACGAAGAACACCGCGCCGACCGTCTCCGCTCCCACCGGGCCGAGCGCGGCACAACGCGGAGCGAAGTACCCCATGGCCTGCGACTCCAGACCGAGCTGCGCGTAGCTGGAGGCGGCCTCCGGCGCGAAGTAGACCAGTGTGTGGACGGGTTCCAGCTCCGCCCACGTGGTACGGGCGAGATCGGGGGTTACCGACTGGGGAGTCATGCGTGCTCCGTTTCACCGTGGCGTGACGTGCCGCCGTCAGCGTATCGAGCGACGTTCGGTTCCGTTGCGGCCGGCGGGAGGAACCGGGTCGCGTTCGCACCGCCGCATCCTGTGGGCTGTCACCGTGACCGGCCCGGTCGGCCTTCCCCGGTGAGGGTGGTGGACCACGAGCGTCCCCGACGCTGGTCAAGATTGGGTCAGGTCTCGAAGTGCTGTGTGGAACGGCATGGAAGTCCGTGGCATACCCGGAGTGACACCGAACGGCGTTCCTCTCTGGGAGTTCTGTATGCCTTATGACACCGTGTCCGGTCCGGGCGCCACACTCGCCGCCACCGGTATCGTGACGGGCTATCTTTGGCTGGTCGTCGCCGGGCTGGTCCTGGTGGTCGTCGGTGCTCTACTGATCCGGTTCACCTTCCGTCGCGGCGTTGGGCCGGTCGAGAGGTGAGCAGCCGCGACACGACGGTTCCCCGGGATCCGGACCCGGAACTACCGACTGCGGAGTACGCCCGCCCAGGTGTGGCGGCGGTCTGCGCCACACTGGCACTGCTCGGCTTCGCCAGCTGGGGGGCACTGCATCTCGCGCATGCCGCAACCGGACACCACGCGGGGTCGGCGAGTCTGACGACGGTGTGGCTCGTGTGCTTCCTGCTGCTGTGGTGGGTGCCGCTGGCCTGGTTCGACCGCCCGAAGCGTGCCGCGGCCGCGGAGCAACCAGAACTGTCCGGGCTCACCGTGACCGTCCAGATCCCGGTTTACAACGAGGATCCGCAGATCCTGCGCATGTGCCTGCACTCGGTCCTGGAGCAGAGTCGGCCGGTGCAGCGGGTGCGGGTCGTGGACGACGGCTCGGCGGACCCGGGCACCGGCGAACCCATGGACTACACGCGCATCCGCGAGCGGTTCCTGGACCGGGCCGCCGAGGTGGGGGTGGAAGCCACCTGGGACCGCACCGAGAACCGGGGCAAGCGGTTCGCCCAGATGCACGTCCTGGCCGAGGATCCCGCCGACGTCTTCGTCACGCTGGACAGCGACTCCGTCATGGACCGCAACGCCGTACGCGAGGGGCTGCAACCCCTCGCCGACCCGCGGGTGCAGTCGGTGGCGGGACACGTGGTCGTGCTGAACAGGCGCACCACGCTGCTGACCCGCCTCACCTGCCTGCTGTACCTGCCGTTCACGCGCGGGCTGCGCAGCGCGCAGTCGGTCCTGGGGAGGGTGACGATCAACTCCGGGACGCTCGCGTTCTACCGCGCGGATACGGTCCGTTCCGCCGCGGGCGTCTACGAGAACGAGCACTTCTGTGACCGTCCGATGCAGATGAACGACGACTCCATGCTCACGTTCTACGCTCTACTGCGCGGCGACACGGTGCACCAGCCCTCGGCGCTCGTGTTCACCCTCGTCCCCGAGAGGCTGCGGCACTACTTCGGGCAGCAGCTGCGCTGGATGCGGGGCACCACGGTCCGGCACCTGTGGTGGCTGCGGTACATGCCGCTGGGCGGAGTGGTGTTCTGGGGAACGGTGGCGGAGTACCTGCATCTCCTGCTGGGCTTCGTGATTCCGCTCGCCGTCCTCCTCGACCCGGGGCTGCGCGAGCAGTGGAGGGAGATCGGCCTAGCGGCGCTGATGGTCGGTGCGGCGATCAACTACATCATGGCACTGCGCGTCTTCATGGTGCGGCGCAGCGACGAGACCACCGCCCACCGGTTCCTGCTGTTCCTGGTGTCGCCGGTGGCGGGGGTTTGGCGGATGGTCGTGCTCCGCCCCGTCTACCTCTACGCGATGCTGACCTGCCGCCGGATCGTCCAGTGGGGAACACGGGAGGACATCGACGTCGCCCTGGCACCGACCGCCCCGACGCCGGAGCGGACCGAATGGGGCGGCGGCTGGTTGCCCCGGATGCGGGGCAGGCGTGACCAGGGAGCGGTCTCCAGGGGCGCCGACCGTGTGGAGGCGCAGGGCTGACCGTTCGCGACCCGGGGGCCGGGTCGGCCGACCGGTACCGTGCTGTCAGCCGGGCCAGCGGGAGTCTGGCTTCGGTGGGGCCCTCCCCGGAACCGGCGTCGGAGCGCGCGTTCCGAGAAGGGCTTCCGCTGCTTCGGCACGGGAGGCGCCGGACGGTGTCAGCGGTCCTCGCGGAACTCCACGTGCCGCCCCACTACCGGGTCGTACTTGCGTAGTACGAGCCGGTCCGGGGTGTTGCGGCGGTTCTTGCGGGTGACGTAGGTGTAGCCGGTACTCGCTGCGGACCGGAGCTTCACGACCGGTCGTACGTCGTTGCGTGCCACGGCTTCCTCCTCGGGATCGGTGGGTGTCGGCAACCATTGTTGAAAACGATAATCATCGTCGTTTATTCCCGAGGAGTGTGTGCGTCCGGACGGACCGGTTCCGGTGCGGGAACCACCCCGGTCGCGGTCGTTCCGTCGTTTTCCCTACGGATCCGGACGGGTCGCCCGCGACCGGGGTCATCCAGCGCCGCGGGTGCTCCCCACGAGTTTCTCGTCGGCAGCGCCGGGGCGACGCCGCAGTTTCCAGGCGGCGACCAGGACGAAGGACACCGTGACCAGGAGCGCCCACGCGCCGAACTTGGAGGGGTGCACCATGGCCCAGGTGTCCACCTGGTGGGGGTAGCGAAACGCCCCGAGGGCCGTGAAGACGTTCTCCGCCGTCCACAGGAAGAAGCCGATCAGCACGAACGACAGGGCCAGCGGCATCCGGTAACACACGCTTCCGACGGTGAAGTACACCCAGGTGCCCCACGTCACCGCGACCATCCCGGCCGCGAGCAGGAACCGCACGTCCGGCAGCCAGTGGTGGGTGAAGAAGTTCGCGTAGACCAACGCCGCGAGTACGCCGGTGGCCACGGAGCGGTAGCGCACCAGGTCCAGATCCAGCAGCCGCCAGGCCCGGGCGACGTAGCTGCCCACAGCGGCGTACATGAAGCCGCTGTACAACGGCACCCCGGCGACTGTCGTCCAGGCCGGTTCGGGATAGCTCCAGGATCCGACTCGCACTTTGAACAGCTCGAAAGCCAGCCCCACCACGTGGAATCCCAGAATGCCGAGTACCTCCCGACCGGTCTCCAGACCGGACAGCCAGAAGGTGACGGTCAGAATGATCCCGTAGACCAGCAGCGCGTCGTAGCGGGGTACGGGCAGGGGTACGACCTCCGAGAGCGCCAGTCCCAGGAACAGGGCTACGGCGAAGGCGCACGCCCGCGCTTCCAGCCAAGCGAAGCGCACCAGCTGGGAGAGTCCCCGGGGCAGGTTCCAGACAGTGGGCATATGTCGTCCGACGCATGGGGGTATGGGAGCGTTGCGCGTTAACGCGACCAGCGGGTAACGACCACACCCACAAGAAAACCCGGCAACCGAAACGATGTCCGGTCAACCGGGTCTCCCGATTTTTCTGAGGCGGTGCCCCCAGCAGGGCAGCATGCGAACCTCCAGCCTGTAATCGATGGGCCACACATTGAACTTCCTCCAGCGCGCACCAAGATGCGTCGGGAGGGTTACCACGGGTCACGCCGCCAGTCACAGGGGTCTGGGGAGTGATCGGCGATGGTCGCTTCCCACTGGAGCCGCTGGATCACTCTCGCCGCGGTGCTGCTGCTGGCAGTCATCGCGGCCGTGGTTTCCTATGCCCATATGTTCGAGCTGGCCTTGGGCCATGGCGAGCCCGCCTGGCGGGCCGGTCTGTTCCCGCTGTCGGTCGACGGCATGATCGTGGCCGCTTCCATGTCTCTGCTCAGCGACGCTGGCCAGGGGAGGCGTGGGGGAGTGCTGCCCTGGACCCTGTTGATCGTCGGCAGCGCGGCGTCCCTGGCCGCCAACGTGGCGGTGGCTGATCCGACGGTGTGGTCGCGGGTGATCCACGCATGGCCCGCATTCGCACTGATCGGTTCCTATGAGTTGTTGATGCGTCAGTTCCGGGCGAACGCTGCCTGCGTACGCAGACCGGGGATGACCAGGCCGACGAGGATCACTTTGTGGACTCGGCACCGGGTCCCGAGGACGCTGCCGGTGCAGAGGAACGGCCCGCACTGCGGGTGGTTCCGGCGCAGGGGGCCTCTTCGATGGCGGAGATCGTTGAGCCCGTCGCCACGGAGGTTGCGCCGCCCAAGGTTCAGTGCGATGCCTGGGAGTGGGCGTTGGCTCATCGCCGCGATGATGGCTCCCTGCCCTCCGGTCAGGAACTGGCCGAACAGTTCGGCCGTAAACCCAGGTGGGGCCGACTTGTCAAACAGAGGGGCGAACAGGGGCTCCTGACAACAGCCGATGCGATGGAGGGGGAATCCGACGAAGGTCTGGTGATGACCTCTACCGTGTCAAGGTAGTATGGCCGTTCTTGTGACTAGCCCGTTCCGGATCCGAGTAGGTCAGGTGGGCCTCTTGGGGCTGTTCGCGGCCGTTGGAAACGGGTGGGCGCGGTTCTTGCCTCCCATTCGTCTCAGGGGCGAATAGTGTCGCTGCTGCTATTTTGTCCGTCTGACCCTCGCGGTCAATGCCGGGCTGTCATGCCGTGTGCCGCTCGTGCCGCGACAGCCGAGCACCGATGGAGCACACTGTCCTTGCTAGCGGGCTTCCAGTCGATATGGCGATTTTTTGCATCGAATATGAATGAGTAGGTGGCTTCCGTATGCTTAAGATTTATGTTGCAAGATGGTAACGCTCCACGTTTTTGCAGGTGAGGTGCTGAAGGTCCCGCGCACGCGGGAGTGGACCTGCTGCCTTCGTGCTGAAGGAGCAGGGGCTGGAGAAGGTCCCGCGCACGCGGGAGTGGACCGGTTTCGGCCGCTTCCGCTTGGGCCAGCAACAGAAGGTCCCGCGCACGCGGGAGTGGACCGGCGATGTTCCCCCGATGCTTAGCCGATATGTCGAAGGTCCCGCGCACGCGGGAGTGGACCGCAGGCCGCCGTCGAGGTGCACGAGGAGAAGGCGAAGGTCCCGCGCACGCGGGAGTGGACCGTGCCGGTCGTCGAGCCACCCACCACCCGGCGAGAAGGTCCCGCGCACGCGGGAGTGGACCGGCGAACTCAACGTCGGTGTTGTCGTTGCCAGAGAAGGTCCCGCGCACGCGGGAGTGGACCGTCCCGCATCAGTGAGGCGGCGCTTGCTGAGTAGAAGGTCCCGCGCACGCGGGAGTGGACCGACGATCTCGGTCTCCACGCCGGAGTCCTCATCGAAGGTCCCGCGCACGCGGGAGTGGACCGAGATCTTTTCTCAGGAGTCCCCGCCCCGGCTGGAAGGTCCCGCGCACGCGGGAGTGGACCGGTGTTGTTCTTGGTGGGCCGTGCGGCCCCCACGAAGGTCCCGCGCACGCGGGAGTGGACCACCCCGGATACCGTCCCCTGGTTCTGGTACTCCGAAGGTCCCGCGCACGCGGGAGTGGACCAGATCAACCACGTGGTGATGGTCGGCGGCTCCAGAAGGTCCCGCGCACGCGGGAGTGGACCGACCAGCTTGTGTGATCCCGCGAGAGCGGCCAGGAAGGTCCCGCGCACGCGGGAGTGGACCAGGGGTCGCCCCCCAAGAGGATGCCGACGAGGCCGAAGGTCCCGCGCACGCGGGAGTGGACCGGACATCACAGTGCCCTACGTATGCGACCTGCAGAAGGTCCCGCGCACGCGGGAGTGGACCGTCCGCACCACGCTGGACGATGCCCCCATCGACGAAGGTCCCGCGCACGCGGGAGTGGACCGCTGCTCGGGGCGTATGTCGAGACTCATGGAGAGAAGGTCCCGCGCACGCGGGAGTGGACCGGCCCAGCAGGCCAAGGACGCCCACGCAAGCCGAAGGTCCCGCGCACGCGGGAGTGGACCGACCCACTCAGTACTGACCTACAGACCCACTCAGAAGGTCCCGCGCACGCGGGAGTGGACCGCGCCGCCCTGCGGCAGGGGCTCACCCGGGCGGGAAGGTCCCGCGCACGCGGGAGTGGACCGCCATTCGGGCTTTTCGCCGCGCTGTTGAGGGGAAGGTCCCGCGCACGCGGGAGTGGACCGGGGAAGGGCGCCCGGGGGCGGGGCATAGTGGGGAAGGTCCCGCGCACGCGGGAGTGGACCGAAAGGCGACCATGACTGAGACTACCCGAGACAGAAGGTCCCGCGCACGCGGGAGTGGACCGTAGTGGTCCATCCCCACGTGCGTGGGGCTCAGGAAGGTCCCGCGCACGCGGGAGTGGACCGTGACAGCGCACCAGCAGGATGAGCAGCAGACGCGAAGGTCCCGCGCACGCGGGAGTGGACCAAATCAACCGGGCGCTCTCCGACTACCTGCCCTGAAGGTCCCGCGCACGCGGGAGTGGACCGTCCGGCGGTGGCCTGTTCGGCAAGAAGTCCGGGAAGGTCCCGCGCACGCGGGAGTGGACCGGCATTGGAACAGGAGCGCAAGGCTCGGCGCGAGAAGGTCCCGCGCACGCGGGAGTGGACCGTTGCTCGAGGGCCATCCCGCCTACATCGCCGAGAAGGTCCCGCGCACGCGGGAGTGGACCTGAACCTCCACCGAAACCGCCCCTCTGGCCGCGAAGGTCCCGCGCACGCGGGAGTGGACCGGCCGCTCATGGTCTCGCCCTCCGACATATGTGGAAGGTCCCGCGCACGCGGGAGTGGACCGTAGTGGTCCATCCCCACGTGCGTGGGGCTCAGGAAGGTCCCGCGCACGCGGGAGTGGACCGTGACAGCGCACCAGCAGGATGAGCAGCAGACGCGAAGGTCCCGCGCACGCGGGAGTGGACCAAATCAACCGGGCGCTCTCCGACTACCTGCCCTGAAGGTCCCGCGCACGCGGGAGTGGACCGAACGCCCGACCGGGTTCCCGGCCGGGCGGAGCGGAAGGTCCCGCGCACGCGGGAGTGGACCGCACAACGTCCGCAGCTGCGTAGCGCTCGTATAGAAGGTCCCGCGCACGCGGGAGTGGACCGCGTTGCGGGACGGGATTTGGCGCCCTGTATTGGAAGGTCCCGCGCACGCGGGAGTGGACCGCGTCGCAGGCAGAACGCCCGGATCGCCGCGAAGAAGGTCCCGCGCACGCGGGAGTGGACCGCGTCGCAGGCAGAACGCCCGGATCGCCGCGAAGAAGGTCCCGCGCACGCGGGAGTGGACCGGACCTTTTGCGGTCGCATGGTGGCTGGGTCGGGAAGGTCCCGCGCACGCGGGAGTGGACCGGCACGGTTCAGGTCCCTGCGGGAGGGAGGACGGAAGGTCCCGCGCACGCGGGAGTGGACCGGACCTTTTGCGGTCGCATGGTGGCTGGGTCGGGAAGGTCCCGCGCACGCGGGAGTGGACCGGCCGGATCCTCGTCCGGGCTTAGGGACGTCCTGAAGGTCCCGCGCACGCGGGAGTGGACCAGCTGTCGATGGCCAGCATCCACTCCTTCTTGCCGAAGGTCCCGCGCACGCGGGAGTGGACCGCTCGACTACGACAACCCGGACCATCGCGCGGAGAAGGTCCCGCGCACGCGGGAGTGGACCGGAATTGGGATCGAGTACCCAGTTCTCCGCGAGGAAGGTCCCGCGCACGCGGGAGTGCATCGAAGGCGTAAGGCCAGCTCCGCAGCGGGATGCCCTGTGCCTTGGCCATGGGGGAGGCGGCACAGCAGCCGAAAGCGAGATGTCGGCCAAACACTCCCTGGCCGCGTACCTACTCAGCAGACTCACTGAAGAGGGAAGCAGCGGCGTGGTCTCATACATAGACTGATCGAGTCTCTTTCGAAAGATTGGAACGGCACCGTCTCCACGCTTACTGATATAGTCTGGCTCTACGCGCTCCGGCGCGCTGGAGATACCGCACAGGGGAGCAAGGAGTGGCCGTGACGCTTGGACACCTCTCGATCCGCGATGCCTGCATTTGGGTGAGCGGCGCCAGTATGGGGGCTCTTGCTGCGCTGATCTGGCTGCTCACTGGATAGCAGCGTCCATGCCTCAGGCGCCGGTTGCCATCGGAGAGACCGGTGGCAACCGGCATCCCACGTCCGTGGGACCTGGTTGATCGCTTAGACGACGGCGCCGCCTCCACGCGGTCCACCTCCGCCTGCGCGGAGGCCCTCAGGCTATCAATGTTCCTGGTGGGCGATGGTCTGCCTGTTGGTTTTGATGTGGTTCCGACTTTTGTCGCTGGTTGCCGTTAGCGTTCCCGAAACAGTGCGAGTGCTCCGTCCGACGGTAGGGAGTCCACGGTGAATGATGAAGAGCAGATCGATCTGCGGATCGGGGCCAAGGAGCGCGGGCTCGGTGGGGCCGTGTACCCGGCGATCTGCCACGGTCTCGACGCTGCGGCCGTCTGCCTCGCCTTGTGGAAACACCACGTTGCGCCCGGGCTCCGAGAACATCTGGCGCGCCGCTTGGAGGTCGATACGGACACCGCAGGGCGAATCGTGTCCTACTGGGCGGGGCTGCACGACATCGGCAAGATTGAGCCCTACTTTCAGACGAAAAGGCTTTCTTTGCCTCCATTGTCTGGGTTTCCCGCGGTGGGTCCCTCCATGCCGCAGGGGCATGCGCTCACCGGCTGCCAATGGCTGGCGATGACGCTGCCTGAGTCGGGGTATCCGCCGTTCGGCGACGCCGACGACAGCCGCACTTCGCTGATCGCTCAAGTGGTGGGCGGCCACCACGGGCGTTACCCGGAACGGCCCCAGGTGAGCTACGACGCCCGCACGGAGTTCCACTTCGACGAAGACGCATGGGACGACCAGCGCAACGCTCATCTGCAGGTTGTCGGAACCGTCCTCGACCAGCCCCCCGTGCCGCCGTCGTTGGACGCTCCCACTGCGGTTGTCGTCACCGGGCTCATCGTGCTCGCCGACTGGCTGGCCAGCCAGGAACGCTTTCTGCTCCAGCAGCTGCAGCACCTGCCTCGATCCGGAGCGCAGGCCGACCTTGCGGCCTACTTTACGCGGGTCCGGCCTGCGGCCGAAGGCCTGGTCGCCGACGCAGGGCTGGAGCCGCTCCACATGCCCGCGGCCTCTTTCGCCGAGTCCTTCCCCGCCATTTCCGAACCGTTCGGTCTGCAGGCTTCGGTCGCCGAGCACCTGCCGGGACACGTGCACGGACCGGGGTTGCTCATCGTCACCGCCCCCACCGGCGAGGGCAAGACCGAAGTCGGAAAGTACGTCGCCGACCTCATGGGCGAAGCGGCCGGCCGGACCGGTCGGGCGTTCCTCCTGCCCACTACGGCCACCGCCAACAGCATGCATACCCGAGTCCGTCGGTACGCCGAGCGCCGCGCTGCCCACCCTCGTCCTCTGATGCGGCTGCACTCGATGGCCTGGCTCGAACAGGACCACGCGCCGCCCACGCCGGGTTCCTCCTCCGACGTGCTGACCGGTCACCACTCCGCTTTCTCGCCCACGGAATGGCTCTACGGAGGCCTGCGCGGCCTGTTGGCGTCGTGGGGCGTGGGCACCTTCGACCAGGCGCTGATGGCCGTGCTGCCCAGCCGATTCAACGCGGTGCGGATGTTGGGTCTGGCCGGAAAGACCGTCGTCGTGGACGAGGCCCACGCCGTCGACCCCTACATGCAGAAGGAGTTGGAGAGGCTGCTGTGCTGGCTCGGCCGCCTCGAAGTCCCGGTGGTGCTACTGTCGGCGACCTTGCACCGATCGGTGGCCGACGCTTACGCCCGCGCCTATCTGGAGGGGGCCGGTGTTTTGCGGCGGCCCCGCCGCCGGGGAGCTGCCGCGCCGGTGATTGAGCGCCTGTCCTATCCCGGTTGGGTGCACGTTTCGGCATATGAGGGCAGGCCCCGTGTGGTCAGTAACCCGGTGCCGATCGCCGCGACCGAGCGCAGCCCTCTGGACGTGTCGCTGGAGGCTGTACCCATCCTGGAAGAGACGCCCCGAGGCTCGGCCCGTTCGCGGCCCTCGCGCACCGCCGACCGGACGGAGGCGCTGCGCCGCCTGCTGGCGCCCGTGCTGAACCGGGGCGGCACCGCGGCCGTGGTGTGTACAACCGTGAAGGAAGCCCAAGCAACCTATGATCTTGTCCGTCGCCTCATCGACGAGAACGGCGGCGGCCCCGGCGAGGGTACCGGGTTGCATCTGCTACACGCACGCTTTCCTCAGTGGCAGCGCGACGAGATCACCGCGACCGTGCTGCATGCATTCGGCAAGGAGGGTGCCCAAGAGGGTGCGCGTCCGCGGTCGGCGGTGCTGGTGGCCACCGCGATCATCGAGCAGAGCCTGGACATCGACCTGGATCTGATGATCACCGACCTCGCGCCGATGGCGCTGCTGCTGCAGCGGGCGGGCCGGTGCTGGCGCCACGAGCACCTGGGCATCATCGACCGCCACGCCTTCACCGCGCCGCGCGTGGCCGTGCTGGTGCCCGGTGAACCCGATGCCGACGCGATGCCCACCCCCTGGACCGCGATTCACGCGCCTTCCCTGCTGGAGCGCACCCACCGCCTGCTGCAGGAACACGGGGCGTGTGTAGCGATTCCCGACGACGTGCAGGCGTTGGTCGAACAAGTGCATGACAACCCCGAACTCGCGCAAAACGTCAAACGCGAGTACGAACGCATCGGCGAAGCCATGGCACAGCAGGCCCAGGCCAACACCGCCGTCGTCCCCCGCCCGGCCCAACTTGCCGACCAAGCGAACTTGTCAGCCATGACGCTCAACGACTTCTCCGACGAAGCCGTGGCCACCCGCCTCGGAGCCGAATCGGTACGCGTCGTGTGCTGCTTCGCCGACGCCAACGGTCGGCTGTGGGCCGATGCGCAGCGCACTCGTGCCTTAGCGGGCACCGAGCCCGGTCACACAGCCCCGCTCAGCGCACAGGAAGCCAACGAGGTTATGAATTTGACGATCCCCGTCCCAGGCGGAACCTGGTACCGCGAGCTCAGCGCCGGAGAAGCGGCGATTCCGCCTCCGTGGCGCAAACACAACCACCTCAGCCGACTCCTGCTGATCCGCCAACCTTTGGCCGAGTCCGGCCAATGGAGCGAAGCCGTCCTCGGCGGACACATCTGGTTGCTAGATAAGGAACGCGGGCTCATCCACCATCCCATCGCAGCCGGTGGATAAGAACCGGCGTTAACTCTCGCGCCCTTTTCTGTCCCCCGACCATCCGCGCTTTCCCGCAGCGAGCATCACAAGGCTGGATACTCATTGCCTACTTTCGACCTGACCACCGACCCGTGGATCCCCGTACGGCCCAAACACGGCGGACCCGCCAGCCCAGTAGGGCTGACCACACTGTTCCAACGGGCCCATGAATACACCGACGTGGAACTTGCATTGCCCCCGGCCTCGGCCGGTCTGTGGCGCATCCTCGCGTTCATCGCCGCTCGCTTGAGCGGCCTGGACACCTGCACCGAGTGGTCCGAATGGGCCCGAATCCGCAAGCAGGTACTGCACGAGGACGGCCGGTTCGATCCCGAAGAGGTCGAGGACTACTTCCAGCGCTACCGCGACCGATTCGACCTCTTCGGTGATCGCCCTTGGTTGCAGGACCCCCGGTTGGGCGGTTCCGAGGCCCAATGCCCCAAAACCTCAGGCGTCAACAAGCTGTGCTGGGGACGGCCCGCTGGCAACACCCAGGTGTGGCTGCGCCACACCACCGACCTGCGGCCGATCCCCGTGCCTGCGGCCGAAGCGGCCCACCACCTCCTCGCTACCCTCTACTACGGCCCCTCCGGCCGCTGCACCTCGCGAACCGCCGGCGACGTCAGCGCTGCCGACACCGCGGCCGGGCCGCTGCGGGGTGCTCTCTCATTCCACCCCCTGGGCCGCACCCTGTTCGAGAGTCTGCTGCTGAACATCCCCTTCATCGACGATGACGAGGACACCCTCGCCCCCTGGGAACGCGACGAACTGCGCGATCCCACCCTGCCGCCACCGGTGACCGGATTGGCGGGCCGCCTCGTCGACCAATTCCGCCACGCGGTCCTGCTGGAACCCTCACCGGACGGTACCGAGGTTCGCGATGCGACGGTTACCTGGGGCGCCCGACTGTCCCCGGAGATCCGCCAGACCTGGAGCGCACCCGAGGATCCGTATCAGATCCACATCCGCCGGGAGGACGGCACGCCCGCCCCGATGAAGGCGGACGCCACTCGGGCGGTCTGGCGCGATGTGGCAGCCATCCTCCAAGACGGCCAGCACCGCGGGCAGCTGACCCGCATGCCGCGGTTGCACCGGGACCTGCGCTACCACCTGCCCTCCGATATCCGCAGCGCGATGCGCGCCCGATCCTTCGGATTCGACCAAGACGGCCAGACCCGGGACAAGCAGTGGTTCACCGCTACCACCCCCCGCATCCTGCAGTGGCTGCATGAAAGCGCCGAAGACAATCGGCAGGCCGGCCGCATGCTGAATGTCATCCGCCAAGCCACCGACTCCGCCGAGGACGCGGGCTGGCGCCTGGAGCGCCAGCTCACCCGTGCCTGGAAGGACAGCGGACTGGGGGGTGAAGTCAAGCGCGGCGACAGCGCTCCCTGGACGCTGTTGGGAACCGGCCGCTACTGGTCCCGCGCTTACGAGGTGTTCTGGAAGCTCGTCGGCGGCGACACCCCGCAGGAGCCCGGCAACGCGTTTATCCGCCTGGCTCTGGAGGCCTACACAGAGGCAACCGACGGATACCGGCACCGCCCCCGCGTCGCCAAAGCTGTTGCGCGCAACCGTGGCGCGCTGTTCAAGAACTGGATCGCCGAACCCGACGACGGGGCGGAAGGAGCAGCATGACCAGAACTACGGAAGGCCTGCGTGAACGCGCTGGCAAACTCGTCGCCCATGTGCACGACAGTGTGGAGCACCGTCCGGGAGAGCGTGCAGCGCTACGCCGCGCCCTGGGCCGTCATCCGGATGACACGGCGATCCGCCCGGCGGCCCGCCGCGTCATCGCCCCCCACCTGGACGACCTCCGCGGCCCGAAACGCGAAGCGGTCGAACGCGCCTTCTACACCGTCGCAGCGCTCATCGCCGCCCGACCGCGGCGCGCCCGCGACGAGGCGGAGGATCCCACTCCTGCGGCGGAGGAGGACAATTCGGCGCAGAACACGCCTGACGGCCTCCGGGGTACGGCCGAAAACGCTCCGTTCCCCAAGTCGTACGTGGCGGCACTGGACCTCGGCAGTGCCCTGGGACGCTCTACCGCCGAAGCTGCCTCAGCCCGCCCTGACCAGTCCCGCGGTGACGGTGACGGATCCTCGCCCTACCGAGAGGCACCCCAGGAGAAGCGCCTGCACCTGCTGTGCCGCCAGGACCTTGACGGCCTGCACCGCCACCTGCCCCGCGTCGTGCGGTTCCTGCGCTCCGAACGCATCGCCATCGACTGGGCGAGGTTGGCCTGCGACCTGGCGACGTGGGGTGAGGGCGGAACCAACGGGCGTAACCGTGTGGCCAAGCAGTGGCTGGACGGTTACTACCGCACGGTTTCGATCGAGGAGGCCCGCCGACGCCGTCAGGAACCCGCCGGAGACACACCGCCCTCCCAGGAGGCCTGACTCAGTCACAACCCGCTGTCGACCACCGGACAACACTTCCGACCCGTCCAACCGACACCAGAGAAAGCAAGGCTCCCATGCCCAATCCCGCCTACATCGACATCCACGCCCTGCAGACCCTTCCCTACTCCAACCTCAACCGCGACGACCTCGGCTCGCCCAAGACCCTCGTGTTCGGCGGTGCCGAACGCACCCGGGTATCGAGCCAAAGCTGGAAACGCGAGGTGCGACGCCACGTCGAGACCCGGCTCGGTGACCCGGCGGTACGCACCCGTCGACTGGTTGCGGCCGTAGCCGAGCGCCTCCACACATCCGGCTGGAGCGAGGAGAACGCACTGGAGGCGGGCAAACAGGTCGTGCGCTCGGCCGGCAAGGACATCAGCCTCGAACCGGCTAAGAAGAACCACAAGGGCGAGACTCTGCCCCCCGACACCTCCGTCCTGCTGTATCTGCCCAGCGACGCCATCGCCCAGCTGGCCGAGCTCGCAGCCGAACACGCCGACGCCATTGCCGCCCAAACCGGAAAGAAGCAGCCCAAGGCGGTGCTGCCGACCGAGCGGATTGTGGCCATCCTCAACTCCCGCAACGCCTCGGTGCGCCTGTTCGGCCGGATGCTGGCCGAGTTGCCAGAAACCGAACTCGACGGCGCCGTGCAGTTCGCCCACGCCTTCACCGTTCACCCCACCAACATCGACGTCGACTTCTTCACCGCCGTCGACGATCTCCTCAAAGACGACGACCGCGGCAGCGGCCACATGAACGAGGGCATGTTCTCGGCCGGAACCTTCTACCGCTACGCCAACCTCAACCTCACCCAGCTGGTGGACAACTCCGGAGGCGACACCCACGAAGCCGCCCGCCTGGCTGCCGAATTCCTGCGGGCTTTCGTGAACACCGTCCCTTCGGGCAAGCAGACCGCCACCGCCGCGGTCACCGTCCCCGATCTGGTCCACGTCGCGGTGCGCAGCGACCGGCCCGTCTCCTACGCCACGGCGTTCGAAGAACCCGTCGCCGGCACCCACGGGCACCTGGCCACCGCCCGCGACCGCCTCGAGGCCTACGCCGGCGAGCTCGCCTCCGTGTGGTGGCCCGACGCCATCCTCTACCAGGGCCACGCCGGCCTTGGACTGGACAAGGACCTGCCCTCCCTCGGCGCCAACACCGGGTCGTATGCAGCCCTGATCGAGCAAGCCGTGCAGCAGGCCGCCCCCGCCGGTGCCGACGAGGCTGCACAGTGAGCGGACTGGTACTCCGGCTCGCCGGACCCATGCAGAGCTGGGGCGAGCACAGCGCATTCGGCCACCGCGACACCCAACCCCACCCCACCCGCTCCGGGCTGATCGGACTGCTGGCCGCCACCCGCGGCATACCGCGGGGCGGCGACCTCGGCGACTACGACACCGTTTCCTTCACGGTGCGCATCGACCGGCCCGGCGACCGCCACGTCGACTACCACACCGTCGGCGGCGGACTGCCTCCCAAACGCACGGTGCCCACTGCCGAAGGCAAACGCCGAGGCAAGAAACAGGCCACGGTGCAGACCTGGCGCTCCTACCTGGCCGGGGCGGTGTTCACCGTGGCGGTCACCGGCCCCGACGCGGTCATCGACATCACCGCAGCGGCGCTGCAGCGACCGCACTGGCAGCCCTACCTGGGGCGTCGCGCTTTCGTGCCCGACCAGCCGATGCTGCTGCGCCACGGCTTGGCCGACGCCGTGGCCGAACTCAAACAACGGGTGCCGCTGCCGCCCGCACGGCCAGAACGCCAAAAGATCGACTTCGTTCACGAGGCCGACGCCTTCCAAAACCCCGGAGCGGGAACCGAACGCACCCGCGCGGTACTCAACGATGTGCCGGTGCCCGCAGGTCCGGCCGGCGGCATCGAACGGTCCTTCACCTTCCGCGAGGTCCTCATCACCCCCGAGCCCGTACCCGACGAACTGCGTAACAGCCGGGCCGGCACCTACCGGAAGGAGCTCATGGACTACATGAAAGGAGGAACCCGATGAGACTGCTGCTACACCGCATCCGGTTGGACACCGCGAACCGGGGCGTCGCCCGCGCTAGCGCAGGAGATCACCACCGTATGCTCACCAAAACGTTGGGCCCGCTCCCCTCGACCTCCGGACAGGGCGCCCGGCAAACCGCCGGGCTGCTGTTCCGCGACGAAACCACCCGGGCCGGACGGTGCCTGATCGTCCAAAGCCAGACGCCGCTGGACCATTCCGCACTGGGCCCCGGATACACCTTGGAGGCCAGCCGCGATATCAGCGCCGTCCTGGAGGTATTGGACCAGGAACCCACCCTGCGCTATCGCATCGTCGCGGCTCCGGTGAAACGCCTCGGTAAGACCGAGCAGCAACGGGAGTTGACGACCGAGGACGGAGAACGGCTGTCGTCCAAGGAACACACCACCACGCTGCGCGGTGCCGCCGCCGAGGAATGGTGGCAGCGCAAAGCCGCAGACCATGGGCTCGAGCTGCGCAGTATCAATGCCGGCGAAGCCGAGGAGGTCGCCGATCCGCGGCGCAGGATCCGCCTGCCGGCCGTGTGCTTCGACGGCCTGGCCACCGTCACCGACCCTCAGACTGCGCGCCGAGCGCTGGCTGAGGGGATCGGACGCGGCAAAGCCTTCGGCCTAGGTCTGCTCAGCTTGGCGCCGGGGGAGTGAGGAGTCAGATGAACGCCGACAACCCCCGCACGGCTCTGGCCCGGCCGACCCTGGCCATGCTGCCCCGCGTCTCGGACAACCTGTCCTTCCTGTATGCCGACCTCGTCCGCATCGTCCAAACCGACACCGGCGTGTGCGCTGAGACCGAAACCGACTCCGGCCGTATCCGGCGGGTCTATCTCCCTACAGCCTCGCTGGGATGCCTGCTGCTGGGGCCGGGCACCTCCATCACCCAGCCGGCGCTGGCCACGTTCCTTCGCCACGGCACGACCGTGGTCACCTCCGGTTTCGGCGGCATCCTGCACTACGGGGCCTGGCAGCCCAGCGAGAAGTCCACCTTCTGGCTGCAGCACCAGGTGGCCGCCTACGCCGATGAGGCGCGACGCTTGGAGGTCGCCCGGGCGATGTACGAGATGCGGTTCGAGGAGACGCCCCCGCCAGAGGCGCCGGTTGCTCAGTTGAGGCGTCTGGAAGGCAATCGGATGCAGAAGCTGTACCGGAACCTGAGCACCAAATACAAGCTGCAGCCGTTCCGACGCAACTACGACCCGGGTGCCTGGGACGAACAGAACCCGGTCAACAAGGCCTACGGTGCGGCCAATGCCGCGCTGTACGGGGTCGTGCACACGGTCATCGCCCATTTGGGGTGCTCGCCCGCGCTCGGGTTTGTCCACCACGGCAAGCAGCATTCGTTCGTCTATGACGTGGCGGACCTGTACAAGGCGGAGACGACCGTGCCGCTAGCGTTCTCCCTGCACGCGTCCGATTCCCCCGACAGAGACGCCCGGTACCGGCTGCGTACCCACTACCGGTTGTATCGGCTGATTCCGCGGATGGTGCGCGACATCCAGTACCTCCTTGCACCCGAGGACGCCGAGGAGGAGGACGAAGCCGAAGGGCAGTGGCGCGTTGTGGAGCTGTGGGATCCCGACGGAGGTGGCAGCGTGGGTGGCGGGGTTAACTACGGTGGCGAGGACGCGGCCCGGACAGTGCCGGCGTCCGATCCGGACGTCCCCGAGGGAGGCCACTGAGGATGGGGTCCATGGTCGTCATCACCACGACTGCGGTGCCCGACCATGTTCGGGGAGCGTTGTCGCGATGGATGGTGGAGCCGTCCACTGGCGTGTATGTGGGAACGATGAGCGCGCGCGTCCGCGATGAACTGTGGGATGCGGTCAGTGCGTCGGTGGGGGATGGGGCGGCTGTGTGCCTGTATCCCGCCGACAACGAGCAGGGATTCGACGTACGCACGGCTGGTGAGCGGCGGCGGGAGGTCGTGGATTGGGAGGGGATGATGCTGGTGCAGATGAACCCTCTCGCGCCGTCTGAAGTCGAGGTGAAGCGGCAGGTGCCAGATGGATGGTGATGCGTTTGTTGTCCCAGCGAAGGTTGCAACAAGGTAACGCTCCACGTTTTTGCAGGTGAAGTGCTGAAGGTCCCGCGCACGCGGGAGTGGACCGACGAGACCGGCGCCGGATACAACCGCGCCCGCGAAGGTCCCGCGCACGCGGGAGTGGACCTCCACTCCGCAAGTGCCCCAAACGATGGGCGACGAAGGTCCCGCGCACGCGGGAGTGGACCGGCCGCCGCCTCCTCCTCCGGCGATGACGACGAGAAGGTCCCGCGCACGCGGGAGTGGACCGGACAGCACCGACACGCAGGGCGATGACGCGGCGAAGGTCCCGCGCACGCGGGAGTGGACCGAAGGAACGTCCAGATGAGAACTGGTTCAGTTTGAAGGTCCCGCGCACGCGGGAGTGGACCGAAACATTGACATGCTTGTGTCAAGGAACGTTGAGAAGGTCCCGCGCACGCGGGAGTGGACCGATCGGTCTCTGCCACTGCTTGCTCCTTGCGTGGAAGGTCCCGCGCACGCGGGAGTGGACCGGAACACGAGTCGGGGTCGTAGAACGCCCACGGGAAGGTCCCGCGCACGCGGGAGTGGACCGACCTGGGCGATCCGGACACCAGGCGTGAGGTTGAAGGTCCCGCGCACGCGGGAGTGGACCGCATCACTGTTCGAGGACTTGACCGAGTCCTCGGAAGGTCCCGCGCACGCGGGAGTGGACCGTCATTTTTCGTTTTCGTTTGGCCGGAACGACTGAAGGTCCCGCGCACGCGGGAGTGGACCGAGACGGTGCCCGCGCTGGATCAGGCCGTGGCGAAGGTCCCGCGCACGCGGGAGTGGACCGAACCATGCAGTCCAGAATGGACAGGGTGTAGCGAAGGTCCCGCGCACGCGGGAGTGGACCGTGGATGCCCGATGACCTATAACTACAAGGTCCGAAGGTCCCGCGCACGCGGGAGTGGACCGTCGCCGCACCTGTCAAAGCGGCTCACCCACGTGAAGGTCCCGCGCACGCGGGAGTGGACCGGCCCGGCGCTCCCCCGAACGCCGGGCCTCACCGAAGGTCCCGCGCACGCGGGAGTGGACCGTCTCCGGCTGATGATCCGGACCGGCTCCGCCCGAAGGTCCCGCGCACGCGGGAGTGGACCGCGCGGCCACGGTGGGCATCCCCTCTTCGATCGGAAGGTCCCGCGCACGCGGGAGTGGACCGTACCGCGCCCAGTACACCTGGCGCTGCCCCCGGAAGGTCCCGCGCACGCGGGAATAGACCGCACCTTCCCTCTATGGGACTAATAGTGCTTCGTTAGGTTGCTGCGTTCGTGTTGTGTTGACGTGATCATGGATTGATGGATCTGGCCGCCGTAGAGGAACTACGCGAGATCTCGACGCGTTTTGCGCTGAGGTGTTCGCTTCGATCCCTCGCAGGGATTCCCGGGCGTGGGGGACCCCCAGACGAACGAAAGCCCGACCAGCCCGGTGGCCATCGTGTCCCACACCCGCCGGTCGCCGAGCTCAGGAAACAAACACATCGCCAACAGGAAGTACACACCCACCCGCGAGGGAAGCGCGCGCAACCGCTGCTGGAGCATCCGCGTCTCCTCAAGGACCGCGTCGACGAGTGCGAACGGGATGATAGCGGTCAACGCCCTGAGGTGGCCGGGCGCGAACACCCCCGCGGCGACCGTGACTGTGCGGGGGATCGTGGTCACAGCAGACATTGAGGGAGAATGGTAAGGCAACGGAGTTCCGGAAGGACAAGCTGTCTTGGTCGACTCCCTGTTCTACAAGGCTTCGTTGCCTACGTTCTTCCTGGGTGGGTCCACAACCGCGCCACTTGCGTAGACGCCGAGATCCTTAACTATCCGGCATTGGGGGAAGCTCCGAGTCCCGGCCGGGCCGACCGCCCTCGATCCTGCTCGACCGGGTCCAGCAGGTGGTGGAGCTGACCCTGGAGCAGAGCCCGCCCGATGCCACCCACTAGTCGCGGGCCTCGATGGTGCGGCGCACCGGGTTGAGCCGGTCCACGATCGGGCGGATCTGGCGGCGCTTCGACCTGAAGCCGCACCGCGCTGAGGGCTTCGCGATCTCCACCGTCCCGCTGTTTGTGGAGAAGGTGGTCGAGGTGGTCGGGCTGTATCACACCCTGCCCGAGCGGGCGGTGGTGCTGTGCGTGGACGAGAAGAATCGGATGCAGGCTCTGGACCGTTCCCCGCCGGTACTGCCGATGATGCCGGGCACGCCCGAACGGGCCAGTCACGACTACGTCCGCCACGGCGCCACCAGCCGGGGGCACCTCCCGCTCGCGGGGGAGTCGCCGCGTTCAACATCGCCGGCGGCACTGTCCTCGGCGAGCTGCACCGCCGCCACCGCGCAGCCGCGTTCACCAGCTTCCTCACCAGCATCGACAGGGCGGTACCCGAGGGGTTGGACATCCACCTGGCCTGCGACAACGACGCCGCGCATAAGACCCCGCTGATCCCCAGTAGTGACTGGTCCGCCACCCCCGCTTCCATGTGCACGTCACCCCGACCGGCTCCTCCTGGATCAACCAGGTCGAGCGCTGGTTCGCCTTCCTCGCCACCCAGCTCACCCGCCGCGGCGTGCGCAAAAGCGTGGCTGCACTGGAACAGGACGTGCGCGACTGGATCGAGCAGTCGACACCCGCTCCCGCCCGTTCGTCTGGCGCAAGACCGCCGAGGAGATCCTTGACTCCCTCGCCCGATATCTACAACGAATTTCAGACCCAGGACACTAGCCACGTTGGTACCTTCGATCAGCTCATCGTGGGTGATCTGCAGCCGGTGGCCATTTCAGTGATGGTAGACCGGACTCGTGCGTCCGGCTGTCCACGTCTCAGGAGGAGCTCTCCGAATTCCTGGGCCAAACGGGTGGCTGCCGCGGTCGGAATCGAGGTCGCAGAAGACCAGGTTAAGGTTCTGGAAGCGTTTCCTGCATACACGAGCTGCGTGAATAGCTCGTAAGCGCGATAGCGAAGGGGGATGCAGCCTCCTCCATGATTAACGAAGAGCAGGAAAGGCAATTGCCGTTTTGTACATGAGTCTCCGCCCTGCCCTCGCGCTGCGGGGCCAGCCTTACGAACTGGCTGTGCCCCTGCTGCGTACCGCCATCCGGCTGTACGATGCCCACTGCCCTCGTGTGCGCGTGTTCTCCCACCTGCGCCTGATCTCGCTACTCATAGATATGGACGCGCCCTCACGAGGCGTTCTTGGTCGGACGCCAGGCCCTCACCGATGCCGACACCCCGTATTCGTGACGGAGCGCCAGCGAGCTGTACGGCTCATATCTGGGTTCGCTGTCTTTTTTGCTAGAAGAGGGATGGGCAAAGTGTGATAATTATAAATTATCGCAAAAGAATGTATTGTTAAACTATTTTTTGTGTTTTTATTGTTGAATTTTGTGTCTGATGAAAAGACTGTTCGTGGGTAGTGAATAATTGTTTCACTTGATGTGGATGGGGGGATTCTTCGTTAGGATCTGGTGGTGTCCTTGATCGGAGACGAAGGCGGGATGATGTCCAACGGCCGTTGTGAGCCACACGCGATTCAGTGCGCTCTGGAGGTACGCGCACGGATTCTGGCCGAGCGTGGACAGGGCGTTGATCCTCACGAGGTGGCTGTCCAGATCCAACAGCACTGTCGTCACACGCGGTTCAAGTCCATGCGGCTGGCCTGCGGGTGGCGGCGCGCCGATGACGCGGTGGAGGCCATCCGGCAGTGGCAGACCGAGCAAGGGCTCCCTGCGAGCGGGCTCGATGTGCGCAGTTGGCAGAACTGGGAAGCCGGCGGTCGTCCGGGGCCGCACAACCTGGACCTGCTCTCGCGTTTTTTCGCGAGCGATGCTGTGTGTCTGGG